>NZ_AP025293.1:0-356220 GCF_036492425.1 Persicobacter psychrovividus | reverse complement strand
GACTTTCGAATGGTAAATTGAATCAGTCTACAATGGTTGTGGAAGGTGCCGCACCTTCACTTTATGGTAAATTAGGTTTCGACAAACAGTTGAGCGATGACTTCAGATTCCGTCTTACAGGGTCGGCTTACCACTCATTTGGTGATGCGCGTTCATTCCTGTATTCAGGTGACCGTGCGGGATCTCGTTACTATAATGTAATGTCATTCTATGATGAAGAAGGAAACGTAGTTTCTGGTGGTGACTGGTCAAGTCGTATTAACTCTACATTCAACAGAGTAACTGCTTTCCAGTTTGCAACTTTCATGAAATATAAAGGACTTGAATTATTCAGTACTTACGACAACCAACACGATTCAGCAGAAGATGGTGTAGGATCGTTGAGCCAGTTTGCTGCTGATTTGCTTTACCGTTTCGGAAGCAGCGAAGAGTTTTATGTAGGTGCGCGTTATAATTCTGTATTCGGTACTTATACTGACGAAGAAGGTATTGCTGATATTAATGTAAACCGTTTCGCTTTAGGTGGTGGTTGGTTCATGACCAAAAACATCTTGGTGAAAGCAGAGTATGTTAACCAAAATTACAACCAAGGATATGAGCAATTGGGGAATCAGTTCCGTGATGCAAATTTCAATGGTGTAAATGTTGAAGCGGTGATCGCTTTCTAAGAATTGTTCACAGTTGATTATATTAAAGTCGATGAATTTATTCATCGGCTTTTTTTTTGCCTATGCGGCCATAGCTGATAAAATGACACCAACTCAAAAGTGATGACAGCATTTTTAGGAGGGTTTGTTGAAGTAAAAAATCAAAGTATAAACAGTATACTTTAGTGGGGTATTGCAGAACTTTTTGCTCTATATCTGATATAAAATATAATGCTATCAATTGTACGCTTCACCTGTGTGCAGCCATATTCCCCCTCCCCAAAAAAAATTCATTAATTCAGGCAGATACACAATTCAGTTTACAATGCCGTGAGGTTGAGTGCACTATCTTGTAGGGGGCTGTTGCATAACCCAAATTGTAATTTGCATCACCAAATAATATTTGGTTTTGGTAGGGTCAGATGTAGCCTGTCGAATATTTTCAAAAAACATGTACACGAGTTAAGCAGCCATTTGAACGCTCATCATTGCTTTTGCCACGGCTTCCTTATCTTTGATTTCTGCCACTTTTACGGTGTCAAATCCTGAAACAAGTTCGGAAATTTCATTTTCTTTCACAAAAAATAAGGGAATGGTCAGCAAGTGGTTGGTACACATTTTCTGTGGGTGGCTGCTCATTTTTGATTTGTACTTTCCGAATACGCTTTCGATGATAGCACTGCAACAAAAAGGGATGTCTTCACCAATCGTTTTATAGGTTTTATGAAAATAATGAGTGATTTTTTCTCTGAATATAGTTGGCCGATCCCCTTCGAGTTCTTCCATTTTTTGAGTTAATTTCAAAATAGTTTTGTGACTTATCCCTTCCGTTCTGCCAACCGACAATATTTCTTTGATCACTGGGGTCAAAGATATCAAATCCTTGATGAAAGGTGTATGATCACTGATTTGGAGGAGGCTCAAAGCCGCACCTTTGCTTTCTTCGGCGACATTTTTCAGCTCAGGACCGACCTTTCTAAACCACTTTTCATATTGCCCAAGCTGATGAAACCTACAATGATGCCTTACTTTTGGAGGGGCCAAATGTGCATATTCCCCACACGCTAAATCTTTTCTGAGTTCACCAACCCATTTGATGAAATTCTTGTAATCATCTGTATCGTTATATAGATTTTTCAGTGTCCTTGATACTTCATGGGTGATATCCGAAACATGATCAAGCCCCAGCAAGGCTGTAGCCTTAAGTAAATTAGAACCTTTATCGCTTAGGACATATTGAATTTTCAGCTTCTGAACGAGTGGTTGAAGTTCCTTATAAATTACATCTGCCGACCAACCTTTTTTCGCACCAAGATAAACCAAGTGACAGTCCTCAAAACGTAATGTACGCTGCTGGTCAGAAACCGACACAGGAACGGCAAGTACCAAAAACAATTTCTTCCCGTTGAATGAAATGCTTTCATCACAAATCAAAACACATGGCCGCTCAGGTGAAAATGGTTCGATGGCCTGCATTCCTGCTTTTTTTAACCAATTATCAATCGTCGAATGGTCAGGGCATTTACTATCTATGTGCATTTGTTGAATGAAAATACGCAATACCGTCTCACTATCACGAAGGCTCATGCTGGTTTCAGTATGTAAAATTAAAGCCAAAGTAATAATGGCCGAACAGTAGCTGTGGTGCTTGATTTTTTTCCCACCAAACTCCGACTTGTTTTTAGACTTTTCCTCTTTGTACTTCTTTTCCCAAAAAGAAGCCCGAGCCTTATACCTTTTAATTTTGATACTGTCGTTTCGCCTTTTTCGTTTGGCTCTTTCTGTTGACTTTTTCTTTTTTAGAGATTGTTTGTTATTTTTAAAACTCAAAGCGATTCTGGTAAGGTTGAATGACGGTTTGGACACTCAAATTTAACCTTTTTTCTGGAATCGCTTTTTTTGTGAATTTTCGACAGGCTAGGTCAGATGCATGTGTCTGACCTAAACATTTATTTTCCAGGATATTTTCAGGCGAACACGTGGGTTCGCCCGCAATGTCATTAAGTTAAGCGCATTATCCTGTAGAGACGTTATTTTTAACGTCTAATTCAATGGTGATTTTATAGGTTTCCTCTTAGATTTATTCAAATTGTTACGTGAGTCGTTAAGAATAACGCCTCTACGAGCATTTCAAATTTAGACCTGTGTCCCTCAAAATCCTTAACTTAATGACATTGGGTTCGCCCGTGCCTAACAGAATATAATTTTGTCAGGTAGTGCCAAATTAGGGTTATGCAACAGCCCCAACATAAACCAGACCCTTCAGTTTCCCCATCGGATTTCACCCAACCATCATTTGAGCCATAATGAATGATGCCTTTACGGGGATCAAACTCAGGCCTGTGCCCCCTCAAATTCCTTCCCTTAAAGATATTTCGGATACACTTGAGTGCGGATGCTCATTACTATCGCTGAAGTATCCTATAAATATGATATTATGAAACATTAGGGCAGATCTTTCCAAGATTAATATTATTTATCAAAGGTAATGAAAAGCCAATATGCTTAATGCCAACTTTTGATGATTGAATAGCCCGAAGCGGTTTTTGTTTTCGTTTAGGGACTTTTTCAAATATTTGATGAAAAGGAAAACTTCAGACCTTTTTTAATGTTTTCTAATGCTGCTATTTATTAATCGCTCAATTTAATTTTTTTGTACCCTATTTTCAGTGGGTGTTAAAATCAGCTTAATCTGTTCGAGATGGGTGTTGTTATAAAAAAACGTATATACTCAAAAGCTGTTATATAATTTTTTTCGCTAATTTTTAATGCTTTTTTGTTGTCGTGTTTATTACAAAATTGAACATGTAAATCACTGAATAAGCGCATTATAATGATTGTTTTGGCAATATTTTATTCATGCGCTTATTCAGCTGTTCAATTTAATAATGCTTAACATGCCAAAATTATTACAAATGTTACTGGGGTTACTGCTACTTGTAAATAGCAGTAGCTATGCCCAGAAAAGTCAGTACGTTGATGGGCGTTTGCAAGGGGTTGTTCACCTGAAATTCAAGGAAGGGCAAGCGCCAGCATCAACAGTCGTCAGTGTAGCGCACGGGGCTGAACTTAAAATCGGGGAAGCATCTTTTGATGCCCTCAGTGCCCAGTTTGGGGCGTATCAGCTGGAGCCTATCTTCAGGGCCACCAAAAAAAATGCGCACAAATTACAGCGGCATGGCCTTGACCGCTGGTTCAAATTACGGATAGATGAATCTTCGGATTTAGGCCTCGCACTTCGTCAGTTTGAAGCCCTCGAGATGGTCGCTGTTGCTGAGGCTTCCCTGGCCGTTGTGCGGGAGCAGGGGACTTTCAGAAAAGCAGACCCACGTCAGGTCAGCAGAAAAAGAAGAAAACAAATGCCCATGAATGATCCGCTTCTGGCTGATCAGTGGCATTATCATAATGATGGTACGGTGAGCGAAAATGCGCTTGCGGGTTCTGATGTAAACCTTTTTAAAGCCTGGGAAATAGAAACCGGAACCAAGGACATCATTGTCTCCATTCACGATGAAGGGATGGACGTCAATCATGAAGATTTAAAGGCGGCGATGTGGGTGAACCCCGGCGAGTCTGAAGATGGAGAAGATACCGACGACAATGGCTATGTGGACGATATTCATGGTTTTAATTTTGCCAAATGGGTAGGGGAGATTGATCCTGACCTGCACGGGACGCACGTTGGAGGCACCGTTGCGGCGGTGAACAACAACGGCATTGGGGTTGCGGGAGTTGCGGGAGGAAACGATGGACAGGGAGGAGCACGCCTGATGTCGCTGCAAATTCTGGGAGCTGAAACCACTGCGGAGCGCATTGCGGAATCCTATATTTATGCGGCTGATAATGGGGCGGTGATCTCTCAGAACTCCTGGGGATATTCACAGCCCGATATTTTTGAGCAGGTGGTGATCGATGCCATTGATTATTTTATTGTTGAGGCAGGCGATTATGCCGGCAGTCCCATTAAAGGTGGAATCGTTATTTTTGCTTCCGGAAATTTAAGTTCACAGGAAACCAAATGGTACCCGAGTGCCTACGAGCCGGTGGTTGCGGTAAGTGCGATTGGTACGGATTTCAAACGGGCACGTTATTCCAATTTTGCCAGCTGGATGGACATCTCAGCGCCCGGTGGTGATGGTCCCGTGGAAGGGCCGGAAGAGGTGCTTTCTACTTTGCCCAACAATGAGTATGGTTATTTTGCCGGAACCTCCATGGCTTGTCCACATGTGTCGGGCATTGCGGCCCTCGTACTTTCCCGTGAAGAATACCGCGGCAGGACAGCCGACGATTTGAAGCGTCACCTTTTGCTTTCTGTCAAGAACATCGACCAGTACAATCCGGAGGAAGTAGGCCTTTTGGGAACGGGGTATATTGATGCCGCCATGGCGGTGGAACCTTTCCCTTCGGAAAAGCCACAACCGGTCAAAAACCTTCGTGAGCGTGGTGCATCGCATGATTTTGTCGCCCTGAGCTGGGAGGTTGCCACGGCCGGAGACCAAGAAGATACCGCACCTGTGGAGTATGCCATTCACTTTAAAACGGCCAACAAAGAGGATGTTTACCAACTGAAAAGTGAGGCGACGGTCGGGACCCTTTATAATATCGATTTGCCGGGGCTGGCCATGAATACCACTTATGAAATTTGGGTGGAAGCAATCAACCGATGGGGAGTGAGCTCCGAAAAAAGTGAGGTGATCACCGCCCAGACCAACGCAGGGCCCAAAGCGGTTGTTCGACGGAATTCGATGAATGCCGACGAGACCGTTCAACGCATTGATCTCGACAAAGATGATCTGAGTCTGCCCTATTTTGAAATCAGTAATGAAGGAGAAGGCTTACTACGCTGGAATGTTTCCATGCTGGGCAATAACGATGGATCGGGTTCATTAACCGACGATGAAATCAAGGAGTTGGCTCCCTCTATTGCTCCATTTGGGTCTGAAGCGAAAAAGGCCTCAGCTGCCGAGCTGGTGATTCAGGAGCGGGAAACTCCCGAAGATCACGACGACCGATTCACGGTACTGGAGGACCTGGATTTTCCAGAGCTAAAAAATGAGCACATCGAACTGTACAAGCCTTTTCCCAACTACTATATGGCCGTTGGCGATGCCGATAAGCGCGTTACCACCAGTATGGCACAGGGCTACAGGATCAATCCCGACTACCATCAGCCATTTGTGATTAAAGATTTATACACTGCCGTGGCCTATGCCCCAATTTTCGGGCAACTGACCGTAGAGCTATTCATCGGGCCGGAGCTGGCAACGGCAAAAAAAGTCATGGAAGGCAAAGCCGGCGCCGTTATTATGCCCGATTCCCCACTTGAGGATATGGAGGTTCAGAAATACACCACCGTGCAATTTTCGCCCAATTCCAAAGTGGCCATTCAGCCGGGGGAAATGTTCTGGGTGGTCTGGCATGTTCCTTCAGGTGCCGGAAATACTTTTCCATTTTATTTGACCGAAGGCTATCAGGAAAGCTTTTCGGAACGGGCAAAAATGAGTTTCGACTGGGGGCAAAGCTGGGAGACTGTTCCCGAACTGCTCAACGCCACCGGCCACAGTCAGTACCCGACAGCGGTGCCAGACATGTGGATTGTCGGCGGAGACGACCTTGATCTTTATTATAATTCCTTCGATTTCATTATCCCGCAAAAGAAAAAAGGAGAGCTGAAGGCCGGGGAATCTGAAAAAGTATTTTACAATTATCATCTGGACAGCCTTCGTCCAATGGGGCGCTCCAACCGTCCTTTTGATCAGAGCTTCTTTATCAATGAAGTTGAGCAGGAGGTCTTGCCGTTGGTTCAGAGTATAGAATATGATCCTGATGGGAAGTTTGACATCAGCCTGCCGAGCTTGTCCATTGACCTGGGGAACCTCGTTGTTGGCGAAACCTCTTCCAAGCTCTTCGAAATCATTAACAATGGCTATGGCAACTGGCAGCTGAAAAATAATGGGGTGATCTTTTCCGATGCCGAAAATTTCGGTCGGCCATCGGCGGGGGCATTCACCATCCCTGCACGTCACAGCCTGAAGCACAGATTTAGCTTTTCGCCAAAATCCGCAGGCCAACACCGCACGCAGGTAACGATGGTAGAGTCGCGCACGGGGCAGGAAATAACTTTTGAATTGACCGGTTCGGCCAAAGAATCCGGCAGGTTAACGGTGGAGAATACCGAAGGGGAAGCAGCCATTTACCTGTTCGACAGCCTTGATGTGAATGACGATCTTCAGCGTGGTTCCTTTGTCATAAAAAATGACGGCGGAAAGGATGCCGCTTCTTTGCAGTATGTTATCGGAGGGTATTCCGAGCAGGAAATCCCCGGTCACAGCCTTGTGAACAGTTATGGCTATGATTACCTGACCCACAACAATGATTTTGAGCCTTCAGCACCCAATGCGCGATATGATTTTAACAGCGACTGGAACGAAGGGGTGATGGAATCAGGGGTGGATATTACCGATTCCCTGAAGTTTTTCCGTACCCGCGATGTGCAGGTACCGATCGGTTTCTCTTTCGATTATTTTGGCTTTGAGAACGATTCGATTTATATCAGTGATTATGGAACGCTGGCTTTTGACCCCTTTACCTTCCATGCGACGCCAATTTTCCAGCGTGGACAGATGCCTGCCAATGGGTATATCTCCGCAATCTTTTCCAAGCTGAATTTTTCCCGTGGCGGAAAGGTACATTATATGCATGCTCAGGGAAAATTTGTAGTGCAGTACACCAATGTGGCGCTGAACATCAATGCCTACAACCAGATGCTCTGGACTTTCCAGATTGTTTTGCATGATAATGGCAATATCGATATTCTGTATAAAGAAGTGCCGGAGCGCGGACCGGTTTTCTACAATATGTATGTGGCCTTTGAGAACCGCGGACAAACCGATGGGATACTGTTCAACGCCTGGCAACATGCGGGGAATGAGGGTTCTGTAATTCCGGAGGTGAAGGACAGGTCGGCTGTTAAGCTGATCAGCCCGGGACGAAAACTCATCAACAGCCTGTCAAGAACAGAGGGTTATATTCAGCCTGGGGAATCGCATCAGATTGATTTTGAGATCGATCCGAAACAGTGGTACGAGAATGATTTCTCACAGGTGTTGCAGATTATTTCCAATGATACCCATGAGGACAGTCATCCGGTGGCCAATGTGAACATCAACATGAACATTACCTCCGGAGGAGAAATATCCCTGCAATTTCCGCACGACAGCCTGCGCTTTACCAATGTGATTGCCGGCGAAAGGCGGAATCAGGTGATTGCGGTAGTGAATGACGGCACCAAAGTGGTTACGCTGGAGTCCATTGAGAACAGCAAGCCCGAGGAGATCAATATCATTCCGCCATCAGACAATGACCGCAAGCTGTACCCCGGCCAGATCATGAGTATTCCGGTATCGTTGAACAGCGAGCAGGAAAACGATGAGATCACGGGCACGATAACCCTTACTTTTGAAGATATGGACAGCAGTCAGGCCGTTTATATCTCCGGAAATGTACTGCCGGCACCGGGCATCGACTGGAAATACGAGGACCCTCAGCTAAATGTCAGGGCGGGTGGAAACCCCGTGCATCACCCTTTTCAGGTCGAAAATGACGGCCTGTCGGACCTGGAAATTTCCTTTACCACCAGCAACTGGTTTAACACCAATCAGCTCAGTGGCTTCGATACGCAGGAGCAACAATACCGTTACCTGACCTTCTCTTCTGAGGACGAGGAAAGCGGTGTAAATTATACCTGGCGGGACCTGTCGATAGATCCCGACGCCCAGGCGCTTGATGTGCTGTACATGATGAAAAATCCTTATGAGAAGGTGAGCCTGCCTTTCGACTTTGAATTTTACGGCAAAACTTATAAGGAGATGCTGGTGACTGATCTTGGTTTTATCACCTTCGATCTTGACTCCAAAGGCGATTGGCATCCGACATTTTATACCGAAATTCCGAGCGAAGATGCGCCGGTACACAACATGATTGCGCCACTATGGAGTCCGGTGATGGCCAACAAGGCCGAGTACAAAGATGCCGGCGTGTATTATAAGGCCACCGAAGAAATGGCTGTGGTACAGTGGCATCGTTTTTCGGATGCTTTTGGAATGAGCCATATGCTTTCTTTCCAGTTGATTTTGTATCCGGATGGAGGGTTCCAGTTTCAGTACAATCGTTTGGCTGAGAGTGAAAATGATGATGACAATCAGGCGGGAGATGATGAGGACATGTACCTGCATGACCTGTTCGCCTCTATCGGATTTATGCATGAAGATGGCAAGCAGGGAGAACAGGTGGCCATTAACGAGGCCTTTTTGAAACATGCCCTTGCACTGTATTTCACGCAGGAAGAGGTGTTTACCATCCCTGCCGGAGCCGTTGCCGATTTTAATATTGAAGTTAATCCACGGCATTTGACCGAAGGCATTTATGCACAGGATTTCTCGGTGCACACCAATATTCCTGCACAGGAGGTGGTGTCAGATCTGTTGACTGTCAGCGTAAAAGGGGAGGCGGAAGGCCATTACGAAAAAGAATTGCCACTGGGTCACTATATCAATATTCAGACCCCTCCGGCAAACAGTTCCCTTTGGGCACCACGCCAGACCATCAGCTATTTCTTCAGTAATGTGGGGACGGGGCCGTTGCGGATTACAGATGCCCATCTTGAAAAGTGGGACCAGTACGATCCCATATATTCCGATCCGTTCACAGGTACAACCTATGAGTTTGTCTTTGGGGTTGAAGTAGATGACGGTGGCCCCTGGGGTGGGGATTTTATCAGCCTGAGACCCGGGGAGGCCAATTTTGAACTCGCTTCCGGCGAGCAGGAGGAATTTAAATTTCAGCTGAATATGAAGTGGAGGGATCTTGATGAATCCACCGAATCCATTGAAGATCATTTATTGCTCACCTACGAATACTATGATTTTGATGGGCAACTGGTGGAAGTGAACGAACGCATTCCCGTATCCCTGACCTATGGAAACCCTCCGGTTTTTGGCGGGCATCAGGAATATGTTACCGAAACGGTCGTGCGTGGGGAGCAAAAGAAAACATCGGTACAGATGTCCAATGCCGAAGGGCCATCGCCGCTGTCCTACAGATTTTCACTGAAATATGGCCGTGAATGGGATGGTTTTGAGCCGCAGGCCATGGGAATTGAGGCATCTGCCCATACCGACTCGCCACAGGCTGAAACAATGAACACCCATGAAAGCAAGGCAGCGCCAAAGGGGATTGTCCGCCGATTCGAGGATGGCAGCACTGATGAGCATGATGATCGGTATCCGGAGGACGAAATAGCGAATGCCCACCAGGTACTGGATTTTATAGATTTCAGGGAATCCCGCAGGGTGCTTGGTTTTGGCAAGGGCAGTGCCTTTTCCGCCGCAACGAAATTCACTGCTCCCGAGGAAGGCTTCAAGCTGTCGAAGGTCATGTTCAAATCCAGGAATGAGGAGGCTGAAATTGCCGACATCACTGTAAGCATTGCCATTGGGAATGATCCGGCGACGGCAAAAGTTGTTCATCAGGAACAAATACGCAAAATTATTGAGCTGGAGGAAGAGGAAATTGAGGAGCAGGGCACATGGATGACCGTGCCACTGTCCGATCAGATCGATATTTATCCTTATGAGGATTTCTTTGTGATCATCACCTTCCCGACCACCATTGCTTTTCCGCAGTTTACCACCGCAACACATGCGGTAAACCCTATGCGCTTTTATTATGGAACGATGGGAGCACGATGGTACGAGTTTGTGTACGAGGTAGGCTTCTGGTATGAAGCGTGGCAGATGATCGCCGCTTCCGAGGAGGAATCCATGGCCTCCTGGCTGCATTTTGACGGGGAGAATAACGAGGGGGAAATTCCCGCTTACACCAAAGATGGGCAGATTAATTTCACCATTGATGGCTCCAAACTTGAAGATGACTTTGCTTTTGCTGAGCTGACTTTCCGTACCAATGACCCGAAACTGCCAAGGCCCTATTATACCGACCTGCAAATTACGGTGGAAAATCCCACCAATACTGACGATGAGCTGAATGGGGTCGAGCTATTCCCTGTGCCGACGCAGGAGGTGCTGAATGTACATTTTCAGGCTCCGGCATCAGGAACGGTAACGGTTGATTTCGTCAATGTGATCGGCCAGAAGGTGCACGCCTTCACCGAGCATGTTTTTGAAGGTCCGGCGGCCCTGACTGTTCCCGTGGCACAGCTGGCAACCGGTGTTTACTTCGTGAAAGTTTCCATTGATGGGGAACTGATGAAAAGTCAGCGCATTATTAAGGAATAGATTTTCAAGAGGCAGGCGGCGAGCGATTCCTCCCGCCTGCTTTCCAAAAAATATTATGATGAGAAAATTATTATCAATAGCCCTGGCCCTGTTGCTCCCGCTGCAACTGTTGGCTCAGGCGCAAATATCCGGAACGGTAACCGATGCCGAAACCGGGGAAGAAGTCATTGGCGCCAATGTGGTGATCAAGGGTACTTCCACAGGAACCATCACCGACCTGATGGGGGATTTCAGCCTGCAGGCCAGTACGACCGATGTGTTGGTGATTTCCTATATTGGCTATGCCCCGCAGGAAGTTTTGGTGGGCGGCCAGGTGAAAATCGATATCCGCCTGGGGGCAGATGCCAAGGAGTTGGAGGAAGTCATGGTGGTGGCTTATGGAGAGCAGAAGAAATCCTCCTTCACCGGTTCGGCCGCTACGGTCAAGAAAGATCATATTGAAAAACTACAGGTTTCCAACGTGCAGAATGCCCTCGAAGGGGCCGTGCCAGGCGTGCAGGTGTCCGGAACTTCAGGGCAGCCGGGCTCAGGGTCCACCATACGGATTCGGGGTATTGGCTCGGTGAATGCTTCTTCGGCGCCGCTGTATGTGGTGGATGGGGTGCCGTTTACCGGCGACCTGAACAATCTGAACCCTGATGATATTGCCAGCATGACCGTCCTGAAAGATGCTTCGGCCACCGCGCTTTACGGTTCCCGTGCAGCCAACGGCGTAGTGATGGTTACCACCCAAAAGGGTAAAAGTGGCGAAGGGCAGATTCACCTGAAAGCACGTGTTGGCGTTGCGCAGCGGGCGATGAGCGACTATGACCGTGTAGGTGCTGCGGAATATATGGAGATGCAGTGGACAGGCTACCGGAATAATCTATACCATAACAGCGATGAATTTACGATGGAAGATGCCGGACTGATCGCCTCAGGTCAGCACCCGATTTACTCCCGTCCGGGTTATATCCATGGTATCCCCAATGTGGTGGATATGCAGGGCGGCTACAATGCTTTTAATGTCAGTGCAAGGAACCTGATCGATCCGGCAAGTGGAAAAATCAATCCCGAGGCATCGATGGTTTATCAGCCCGACTGGGAGGACGCGCTGTATCAGGCCGCCTTGCGGCAGGAATATTCCGTTTCGATGTCGGGTGCCGGAGACCAAAGCGATTATTTCCTTTCTATGGGTTACCTGAATGAAGACGGTGTGGTGCGAAATACAGGTTTTGAGCGTTTTACCGCCCGCCTGAATACCAACGCAGACATTAAACCGTGGCTGAAGGCCGGACTGAATATGTCTTTTGTGCATACCGAAACCACCAATACCATGGAGGGAGGCACTTACACCTCAAATCCTTTCTTCTTTTCGCAGACAATCGCCCCAATTTACCCGATTTATCAGTGGGATTTTGATCAGGGAAGCTATGTTACCAACGATGCCGGGCAGCGGATTTATGATTACGGCGACCAGCGTCCACACCTCACCCTCGGGAATGCCCTCGGCACGCTGAACCTGGACCCGAGTGGCTATAAACACAATGCCGTTTCTGCCAGAACGTATCTCGATGCCACCATTTCCGATCATTGGTCGTTCCGGATGAACACCACCATGGATTATTATAACCGCGTGACACTGAATCACCAGAACCGTAATTACGGGGACGCTGCCAATGTTGGCGGACGCACTTCGCGCGCCACACAGGAAAATGTGAACATGACCGCCAACCAGTTGTTTTCTTACCGGAATCAGTTCGGAAAGCACAGCGTAAACGCCCTGTTTGGACATGAAAGTTATTTCTCGATCACCAACGGAATTTCGGCAACGGTAACGGGATTTGCCTGGGACGGTATGCCGGAAATGGGCTCGGGGGCCAACGCCACTGCGGCAAGTTCCTACATCGATCGCCACGCCATTGAGTCTTTTCTTTCCCGCTTTGAATACAATTACGATGAACGATTTTTTGGTTCGGTCTCTTACCGCGTGGACGGTTCTTCCCGCTTTCACCCCGACAACCGATGGGGACACTTCTGGTCTGTTGGTGGGAGCTGGTCGATAGATAAAGAATCCTTCATTCAGGATCAGCAATGGATTTCGAGCCTGAAATTGCGGGCTTCCTTCGGAGAGCAAGGCAATGAGAATATCGGTAATTATTACGCCTACCGCTCCTTGTATTCGCTGAATTACCCCAACAACTCGATGATGGGTGCCCTAAAAAACTATTTGGAGAATCCGCACCTTAAATGGGAAAAACGGCAGGCCCTGAATGTGGGCCTTGACTTCGGGCTGTTCAATAACAAACTGACCGGTAGCGTGGAATATTTCAATAATGCCTCCCGAGATCTGCTCTTTGATCTGCCATTGCCACCATCAACAGGTTGGGGTGGCCGGATGGATAATGTCGGGGCGATGAAAAACTATGGCGTGGAACTGAACCTGACCGCCAACCTAATCAATCGTACAGATTTTACCTGGGCGGTGGACTTCTCGGCCACGCATATGAAAAATAAAATGACCTCCCTGCCACAGGAATTTGTCGGTACAGGCTCAAAGCGCCTGGAAGTTGGGCGTTCCTATTATGATTTTTATCTGTTCGATTTTGCCGGCGTGGACCCTGCCACTGGCGATGCCCTGTATTATTTTGAGATGGGCGAAGACATGGGGCGTGGCGTTACCAATGACCTGAGTAATGCCGACCGTTACCATGTAGGATCGGCACTGGCGAGCGTAACGGGTTTTGTGAATCAGCGCTTTACCTATAAAAGTTTTGATTTCGGTTTTATGCTGAATTATCAAATCGGTGGTCAGGTGTACAATTCCAATTATGCTGCCCTGATGAATCCCAAATATGGTCATGCCATGCACGTCGATCAGCGACAGGCGTGGACTCAGCCGGGAGACATCACCGATGTTCCCCGAATAGAAACGCTTAATCAGAATTTGTATGCCGGTTCAAGCCGCTGGCTGCAGGATGCCTCCTTTTTATCTGTCCGGAATATCACCTTTGGCTATAACCTGCCAAAAACCTGGGCTCAGCGTATGAAAATGCAGAACGTCCGTTTGAGTGCCGCGGTGGATAACCTTTACACCTTCAGCGGTATGCAGGGATATTTTCCGGGTACGGCATCTTCAGACGGCTATATGAACAATTCCTACCAACCTATTCGGACGATGTCCTTAGGTGTTGATGTTAAATTTTAAGCAATCATGAAAAAGCATTTAATATATTTCTTTGGCATCTTGTGGATGTTTTCCACGGCTGCCTGTACGGGTGATTTTTTGGATCAGGGGCCTTCCAATTCCGTGGATGAAGAGGAACTGCTGGGCTCGGTGGAGGGCTGTGATTTGGCACTGAATGGCGTTTACCGATATATGTACCTTTCTGGTTCGCATGAAACTTTCGGAGAAATGGCCATAAACCTTGCGCTGGATTTGCGTGGTGAAGACATTGTGATGCATGCTTATGGCAATGGCTGGTTTACCCGCGATTACGGTATTCAGTTCAGTCGCAGGGAGATTGATGCCCGTCCGAATGACATCTGGGGCTTTTATTATCATCTGATTTTTCAGGTGAATCAGGTATTGAAATACATTGATACCGCCATTGGCGATGAAGAACTTCGCCGGGAGGTGAAGGGGCAGGCCCTCGCGATCCGTGCTTATAGCCACCACCGACTGGTGCAGGTTTTTCAGCATACCTATGTGGGGAATGAAAACGCTGCGGGGATTCCGATTCGCACCAGCCCGACCTTTGAAAGCCTGGGCCGTTCGACGGTGGCCGAGGTTTACGAACAGATAGAACAGGACTATGCAGAGGCCATTGAATATTTGCAGGAAATTAACCGCTATCACCCTTCTCACCTGTCGCTGGCCTCAGTAATGGGGCTGAAGGCACGTGTTCATCTGGTGAAAAACGAATGGAAAGAGGCTGCAGACCTCGCAAGGGAGGCGATACAGGTAGCGGAGCAGTTTGGCTTTCGGCTGATGCAGGGCGTGGAACTGCATGCGGGTTTTAGTAATGCCAATCATCCGGAGGCCCTTTGGGCACTGGCGATCAATGGGCAACAAACCACTTTCTATGCTTCTTTTTTCTCCCATATGGATCCTTTTGCCGGAGGCTATGCTACCATTGGCAGCTTTAAAAAAGCAACGGCAGATTTCCTCAATTTAATCGGCAACAATGATTATCGAAAGGGGGTATTCTTCTCGGAAAATACCGCATGGGGAAACATGACTATTCCCAAATTTTCATCGCAGAAGTTCAGACTCCCGACTTATGACGGCAGCTGGGAGGGGGATTACCTCCTGATGCGGATGGCAGAACTTTATTTGATTCAGGCCGAAGGATTTGCACATGCCGGCGACCATGCAAGATCATTGTCAGCCCTGAATGCTTTATTAAGAACCCGTATTCAGGATCACCGCGATATTCACCTGACGGGTCAGGAGCTGGTGGACGAAATTTTGAAGCAACGCCGGGTGGAATTCTGGGGAGAAGGCCACCGTTATTTCGACATGATGCGAAATAAAGAAGACCTGAAGCGGAGCAATGCGCATGATCCGGGTTTGGCACAAATCACCACCATGGAAGCCGGAGCCAATGGCTGGCTCATGCAGATTCCTCAGTCCGAACTGGATGCCAATACGCTGATCAACGCTTCGGATCAAAACCCACTTTAATTTTTTTTGATTAGTCGATCATCTGCCCCGCACTCTTTGTAGTCGGGGCATTTTTTTTAATCGTCGGTTTCCAATTTTGGCTGATCAAAATTGTGGGCAATAATGGACTTGTTCAGCCCGAAAATTTTATCAAGATAAATCGCACAATCGGGAAACAAGTTTTCCATTTGATTGATGGTCAGAAGTTTGATTTCGTTGACAATAGCTTCCGCAGAGGCCCTGCTTTTGGCTTTTCTGATATGACCGAGGTTGAAGTTCTCCGTCATTTTTATCTGCAACTCTTTGGGTAAATACTGAAAGAGTGGGAATACAAAATGTGGCTCGATAGGAAACCAGTAGTTGGGGGTTTGGATGAAATAATACTGCCCGACACGCTGGATTTCACTGGCCATTTTACACTGATTTTCCCAGCTGAAAAGGTGCTCAATAACGGAGTTGGAAAAGACAATATCAAAATGATTATCACCGAAGCTCGACAAATCCACGGCATTACCCTTCAGGGAGAAAAACTGACGGGAACTCACGGGCTGATGGCGTAAATTCAGCAAATAAATTTCCGATCCTTCGGTCAGGTCAAAACCCATCGCTTCCCAAAAATGCTGCGTTCCGCCCACATCAAGAATTTTTACGGGTCGGCCCAGAGCCTTTACCTTCTGCTTAAAAAATTCTATGCGTTTGGCGCGTGATTTTGCCGCCAGGGAATTCGGGTTGGTGTTATCTGCTATTAGTGAAAACATGTGCTGTAAGTTTTTAAAACGTACCATTTTAACCCATCATCGAGTAAAAATGATCGAATTGGTACATTCAATTTACACTAATGCAGAAATATTTCGATCAACGTTGAATGTGGAGGCTCAATGAATGCAAACAAAAGACTTGAACAACGATCTCGGGCAGGAATTTTCGGCGAACACCATGCTAATCAAATTCAAATTTGAACGGTCAGCGTGGTGATTAAAGCGAAAAGGGTGGTGATCAGTACTGTGGCTGACTGATCACCAAATAATTTATTGATAGAGAGAAGCGGAGGAAATGGCTTCGAAATCAGCTTTCGGTGCGCCACAAAGTCCGCAGGCGTAGCTTTCCGGTAATTCGCTGAAAGGCAATCCTGGCGCCACAGGTGGCTGACTGATGATGTCGCCATAAGTGGGGTCGTAAACGGAAAAACAGCTGCTGCACTGGTGGATGGTCTTCCCCATCGGGCTGTTTTCCTTCACTTTAGGCTGATCCGTTGCCGGTGCTTCCCATTGGTCGAAATATTGCTTGCTGAGCCTGAACAGGATTTCCGGCAAATCTTCCTTCAGTACTGATGCCTCATGCAAATGGTAGGAGAGGTTGGCTGGGTCAAAACCCTTGGTGATGTAAACATGATAGGTTGGCGGCGTGGTGATCTGCTCATTTTTCTCAGGATTTTGCTGAATCCAGATACTGGTGAAAGGATCTACGGGAACGGTGGCAATGGTAAAAGTCAGTCCATTGATATTGATATCGTTCTGGTCAAAGACTTTCACTAAATAACGCTTCAGGTCTTGTGCCCGCTGGTCAAGCACAGGAACGTGCCAGTTCAGCTCCAGAGAGGAGTGGGTAGGGTTAATCCCGAATTTCCCGAGCAGTCGGAACCATGCGGTATAGTGTTTCTCAGGAATTCCCTGTACAATAAAGGATTTGAAAGGGGTGATCCCAATTTTCCCCACGCCCGTATTGGCGCAAAGTTCACAAAGGGCCTCCATGAAATCCAGCGTGTAGGCATTGTTTCGCCAGTACAGTCCGAGCCAGTATTTCCCGTCGCCCATGCGCTGAAAGCCCTCATACTGTGGAATAGGTCCTTTTTCTTTTTTATTCTTGAAGTTGGAAGGCCGGTCGGTGAAGAGTTTATGCGATTTGATCAGCTCGAGGAGCGGGTCGGTATCGGTCCATTGCTGGCGTTGAAGAAAATCCTGATCAAGAATTTCCACCACCTCAGCAATAGCGAACCCATCAATAAGGTAAGGGAACTCAATGAGTCGATCATCCTGCGGGTTGCGCAAAAACAGGTGCCAGTCGTTTTCACTTTCCGCAGCGAGGAAGTTCAGGTTACCCGAAAACCAGGGCACGAGTTGTTGTTTGGGATCTACGAGGTTGACTTTCAGGTGCGGCGAGGAGGTGATGTCGTCGAAGATAAACTGATAGGTATCTGCATGCACCCAGGGCGTACTGCTGAGGTAGCCTTCGGTAACAAATGTACTGACCACATTATGCTTTTTATGGGTGTCGATTTCAAAAGGCAGGTGTAAATCCTGTAGTTCCTCTTCAATTTCCGTCAGGCTGAATTCCTCAGGCATGGGGAAAAGGATATCCTGCCGCGAGCCAAAGTGGAAGTAAGAGAGTCCGAAATATTTGAGCTTCTGAATCAGGCGGTGCAGTGCCGAAGGGGCGAGCATCCCACCGGTGGTGAAGATGCGTACAAGGCCTTGTTTTTTTGCTTTATAATTGTCCATGGAGGTAATGTTTTGGTAAAGGGAATCGGTCGGTTAATCGTTGAGTACAGGCGAGGCGAGGTTCTCGAGCTCACGGTTGAGGATTTGCTGCACCTCCGGCTTACAGGAACCACAGCCCAAGCCTGCTCCTGTGCTTTTGCAAAGGGTATTGAACTCCTGGCAGCCTCCAGCAATGGCCTGCTCAATATTGCCATCCCCAACATTATTGCAGGAACAGACGAGCTTCCCGAGCATGGGCACTTTTTCGCTGTTGCCCCGCAGGAGTTGCTCGCGTTCTTCGCCAAGTTCGGTGCCTTCAGAGATCAGTGTTTTGAAATGTGCAAACTCACTTTTGTCGCCCAGCAAAATGGTGCCGACCAATCGGTCGTTATGAACAATGCATTTTTTGTAATAATACTTCGAGGGGTCAGAATTAATGATCACTTCATATTTTGACTGATCCTCTTTGGCCACAAACGGCATCCCTACCGAACAAAGGTCGAGGTTGGGGATCTTCAGGATGTTCATTAAAGTGGAGCCCTGATATGCTGTGGAGGAGTCGCCGCAAAGCACCCTCGCACAGATGTCGGCCTGCTCTTCTGCCGCGGCAGTAATCCCGAACAGCTGGTGCTGGAATTCTGCAATTTCCCCCATGGCATAAATGTGCGGATCGCTTGTTTTCAGGTGCCCATCGACTTTCACGCCACGCCCGCAAGACAAACCTGCTGCTTCAGCAAGCTCGATATTTGGGCGGGTTCCAATGGCATATACAATGTAATCGGCCTGTAGTTGTGTCCCTGATTTCAGTCCTACTTTCAGTCCGCCATTGCGGTGCGGAAATACCGTCTGTACCAGGTTGTTGAAGTAAATTTTCACCCCAAGGTTTCTCATATGCTGCTGCAAAAGATCTGCCGCCAGGTAGTCGAGCTGTCTTTCCATCAGTCGGTCACTGAGCTGTACCATCGAGATTTTCACATCCACTTCCACAAGGGCGGCGGCAAGTTCGAGCCCGAGCAAACCACCCCCAACAATCAGGACTTTCGAGCCGGCTTTCAGATTTTTCTTCAGTCGGTCGGCATCTGCGCGTGTACGCATGCTCAGGACTTCCGGCAACTGCATAGGAACACCCCGCGGGATAAATGCACGGCTGCCTGTACAAAGCACGAGGTCATCATAGGCATACACATTGCCCTGCTGATCGAAGACCTGTTTTCCTTCTCGATCGATGCTGGTGGCTTCGGCATTGAGCACCACATTGATGTTCAGCTGATCCCATTCCTGTTTTTGCATTTTCAGCAATTCTTCCCACGGTTTTTCACCATTGATATATTCTGGCAGCAGTACTCGATTATAGAAAGGTGTTTCTTCTTTGCTGAGCACGGTAATATCATCCTGCTTATTCCAGTGGCGGTAAGATTGAATAAATCGGTAAGCGGCAGCACCGGCACCGATAATGACGATGTGCTTTTTGGGCCACTCAATTTTTTCTACCTGAACATGCGAATACTTGAAATCCGGCTCTTTGGAAACAGGATCGACACGGTTGGCCGTCAGGTTGTTGGCGCGGGACTTCCGGTGACTGATCCGCTTTCCCCAGTGCATAGGCAAAAAGACCACCCCCGGACGGATGTCCTCTGTTATTTTTGCACAAACTTCCACCGTCCCCCGTTCATTGGAAACGCGTACAGGCATGCCTTCTTTTATGCCTTTCATGTTGGCGTCCAGTGGGTGAATCTCCAGGAAGGGCTGCGGAATATGCTGCTGGAGTTTATTGACTTTTCCCGTTCGGGTCATGGTATGCCACTGATCTCGAATACGGCCTGTGGTCAGGATTAAAGGATATTCTTCCGTAGGCAATTCCGCCACATATTGGTCTTCAGTGATGGCAAAAAGCTGTGCTTTGGTGCTTGGGGTATAGAATTTTTGATCTTCAAACAAACGGGGCGTTCCTGGGTGGGTCGGGTGAGGTACCGGCCACTGGAAAGAGCCTTCGGTCTTCAGTCGTTGATGAGAAAGGCCACTGATATCAATATTGGTGCCTTTGGTCAGAGCGCAGTGCTCATCGTAAATGTCTGCTACGGTTTCGAAATCAAAGCCGTGGAAGCCCATTTTTTTGGCAAATCGCATGAGGATTTCGGTGTCGGGCAAAGCTTCGCCCGGGGCATCGACCACCTTGGGGATATAGCTGATCCGTCGTTCGGAATTGGTCATGGTGCCTTCTTTTTCGAGCCATCCGGCAGCAGGCAATACAACATCTGCCCAGTCGATGGTGTCGGCTCGGTTGGAGATGTCCTGAACAATGACAAACGTACCCTTTTGCATGGCCAGGTCGGCCTGAATGGCATCTGGCAAGCTTACAGAGGGGTTGGTACAGATAATCCAAAGGACTTTCAAGTCGCCACTTTGAAGGGCGTCGATAATCTCTGTAGCGGTAAATCCTGGCTTGGCGGCTACTTCTTCCACACCCCAAAAATCCGCCACTTCCTGTCGGTGGGCGGGGTTGTTCAGGTCGCGGTGCGCAGAAAGCAGGTTGGCCATACCACCGACTTCCCGTCCGCCCATGGCATTGGGCTGACCGGTAAGGGAGAATGGGCCGGCACCCGCGCGGCCTATCTGGCCGGTAATCAAATGAATGTTCAGCAGGCTGAGGTTTTTATCGACCCCAATAGAACTTTGGTTGAGTCCCATGGTCCACATGGAAATCAGGTTTTTGGCCTGCCCGATGTAGCGGATGGCCAGGGTGAGGTCTTGCATGGAGATGCCACACATTTGGGCGGCTTCCCGCAGGCTTCTTTTAAATGCGGCGCCTTTGGCTTCCGCAAATCCTTCGGTTTTGTTCTGCACAAAATCATAATCCACCCAGCCCTGTTCAATCAGGCCTCGGGCAATGGCATGGTGCAAAATAATATCGGTACCCGGGATAATCTGCAGGTGCAAATCGGCCTGTGCGGCAGTTTGAGTTCTGCGCGGATCGACACAAATCACTTTCACTTCTGGCTGTGCTGCTTTGTGCTGTTCGAGTCTTCTGAAAAGAATCGGATGGCACCAGGCAGGGTTCGCCCCCGTGATCAGGAAGGTGTCGGCAAGCTCGATATCCGCATAGGCAATAGGAACGGCATCCTCTCCAAGTGCTTTTTTGTAACCGACTACCGCCGATGACATGCACAGGCGGCTGTTGGTGTCGAGGTTATTGGTTTTCAGGAAACCCTTGGCCAGTTTGTTGGCCAGGTAATACTCTTCAGTGGTACATTGTCCGCTAACATAAAAGCCGACACTGTCAGGGCCATGTTTGGCGATGGTGCTTTTGAATACAGCAGCCATCCGGTCAATGGCCTGATCCCAGCGGACCCGTTGCCGTGGCATCGCTTTGTGCCAGCGCATCATGGGGTGAAGAAGGCGGTCGGTTTGGTCAGCCACCACATGGTGGAGGTTCATGCCTTTTGAACAGAGCATTCCGCGGTTCACAGGGTAATCCTCGTTCCCTTCCACGGACAGGCGGCCCTGATGATCTTTGTTGACTACAATGCCGCAACCTACCCCACAATAAGAACAGGTTGATTTAAATTGATGAGGTGTACTTGGAGTCATAATAGTAGCGTTTTGAGGTGGAGCCTGTGGCTTCATGTTTGGTAATCCTGAATTTTACACCGCCAGCCAATAGGCCATGAGGTGTGTTTGCACTGCCGTTAAATTAAAAAGAATAGCAGATCACAGGAAGCCTCTTTCTGAAGTGAGCCTCATGGGCAAGGCTTCAATATCGAAAAAGGAAACTTGTGATCTACTGTTGATCTGGCAATTACTGCCTGTTTTTTTTGATAAAGTTCAGACCACTATTTTCTTGATTTTACAGGGCTTGGCTGTTGGTTTAATCAACAAGTCATGGTCACCCTCCGAATCTTGATAAAAAGTAGTCTGTGGAAATCTTCGTAATCTGTGGGCTATAATTGCAGCCATTGTTCTCTCGACAGATCACTACTCAATATACAGAAAAGACTCAGCACCAACCTACTTGTGTGGTACTGAGTTCCGGAATTTTTAGCTTTTATATTTTATGCCGGGCTAAGCACCGCTTCTTCAGAAGCAGACAACTCTTCGGCCATTTCCGTAGCGGCAGTTTTTTCTTCTACAGCTGAGAATCTTACTACAAACGACAGGAAGGATACCAGGGTAACGCAACCACCGATGATCAATAAAGCCTCTGGGTAAGAGATGTTTTCTGATTTCATCAGGAAGCCGGCCATTACCGCACCTGCATTACCACCTGCTCCAACAATACCGGATACAGAACCAATCGCCTTTTTGTTGATGAATGGTACCACAGAATAGGTTGCACCTTCAGACATTTGAACGAATAGCGAGAAGACAATCATGGTGGCAATTGCTACCGGAAGGATGGTCATCTGTGAGAACAACATCAAGGCAAGCCCTTCAACGAACAACACCGCGAAAAGGAACATCACACGGCCTTTCAGCCCATACTTGATACCGAATTTATCGCCGAAGAATCCACCAAGGCTACGTGCAAACAAGTTCATCAGTCCGAAAAGACCAGCAATCAGACCAGCAGTTTTAAGGTCAAGAGAGAAGAAATCTTTATAATAAATAGCTGCAATGTTGTTGATCGTCAATTCCACACCGAAACATGCTGCATAGATGAAGAATAAAGCCCACACACGACGATCCTTCAAAGCATCCATGAAAGCACCTTCTTTTTCTTTGGCTTTCATCGCATAGTTAGGATCTTTCTTTTTAAGGTCTGCAATATTACCCTCTGGGGTATCCGTAGTTACATAATAATAAGCGATACCGAGGATGACCAATACAATACCTGGAACAACCATGGCATATCTCCATGAGATGGTTTCAGTATAACCCAAAGCAACAAATCCACCGAAAATCAAAGGCATAACCATCTGCGTTACACCACCACCAAGGTTACCCCAGCCAGCAGTTGTTGCATTGGCAGTTCCCACTACATTAGGCGCAAACATTACCGACGTATGGTACTGGGTGATCACAAATGAAGCACCGATAACCCCAATCGCCAGACGGAAAAGCATGAACGACTCATAACTGTCGGCAAGGCCGATGAAAATCACTGGAATGGCACCGACAATCAGCAGCACAGAATAGGTGATCCGTGGACCGATCTTGTCACAAAGCCAGCCGATACCCAGGCGGGCAAATACCGTGATAGCCACAGAGGAGATAATGATGTTACCGATCTGTGCCTTGGAGAGCATGAGTTCTTCGCGAACGATGGCCATTAAAGGGGCGATACCGAACCAGCCGAAGAAACAGAAGAAGAATGCCAGCCAGGTCAGGTGGAAAGTCTTCATGTGAATGGTCTTCAGACTGAAGAGGTTGATTTTGGTTGCTTTACCAACTTTAGGAGTTTCCATAGTCGTAAGTTTTAAGGTTAGAAGGTATTGTTGGTTGTTGGGAAATTCAGGTTAAAGAAGCTTTTACAGCTTGGTCAATTTTGGTTTGAAGGTCAGCATCATCCACGCCCAGTTGTTGGTCGAGGAAGCGTCGCCTTTTTTCAGGTATTCCATGCTTTCAGTAGCGAAAAGCTGCGAATAGCCCGCTTTAATGTTGAATGCTTTATTGAAGGCATAAACGAGCACAAGGTCAAATTCTGTTCCCAGCGAGCTGGAAGCGGTTACTGAACCTTCACCGGTGTAAATCGGTGCTGCAGCATTGAAAAAGTGCACATGTGCAAGGGTTGTAATTTTCTTCGCCGGCTTGTAGGTTCCTTTAATATAGTAGTCCTTCAGGCCAACGTTGCCATGCGGGTTACCGACATAGAAGTAATCCATGAAGCCATAAAACTTGTGGTTGGTACCGTAGTCTGGCGAGAAAGCTTGAACCGTTTTGCCGCCGGCCTGGGAGTCCGTTCCCGAAAGGTAATCGATCCCCACATCGACCTTCAGTCCGCTACTAACTTTGTAGCCGATGGAACCGGCGAGCATATAGGCATTAATATATTGTTCTTCACTCAATGAACCCGACTGATAGTAGCCCTCAGCGGTTAATTTCAATGATTTGCTGATTTTGTAGTTCAGAATACCACCACTGGTTTGCTTGAAGCTTACCGAAGCCGCAGAGTCTGGGCCGTTTTGTACACCCGCATTGATCAACAGTAAAGAGGCACTCAATTTGCTGAAATCCTTATGCAACCAGGCATATTGCATGGTCTTGTAGTTGTTGCCATTGTAGTAGGTTCCATTAACCTTTTTGAATTCCGGCGTGTCGGCAGACTGGTTGAAGGCGGCACCGACATGTACCTGGAATGTTGAATCGCTGAAGGTTAACTGTGCAAGATCATGACTGCGGGACTGCTGTGCCCAGGCCAGGTTTCCAAAGATTCTGGCATTGTCATAATTCAGTTCCATACGTCCGGCAGCAATGGCCCATTTCGGACTCATGTGATAACGGGCATAAGCCATGTGAATGTTGGTCAGTGATGGGTCCGATTTGTAAATCTGATCCGTGGCACCCCAAATCCGAACATCCTGAAGCGAAACCACGATGTCGATATCGTCTCCGCTATAACCTGCATAAATGCGGGTACGCTGCTCGGTGAAAAAGGCTGCTGATCGCTGTTCGGCGTTCAGGGTCTTGAAACCATTACGGTATTCGCTTCGTGGGCGAACTTCCAGGCCAAGCTTGAACTGGGCAAGGACCGGAGAGCTAAGTAATAGTAATCCAAGACTGAATAGTAGTGTTAAAGACTTTATCATAAGTGGTTACGTATAAGGTTATATGTAAATCTACGTACTAATACTTATTTAATCAAGTCCTTATCTTAAATTTATGTAAATTTTTTAATTTTAATACAATATCATTGATATTTTCAAAATTGAAGTGGCTTTGTGTTGGTGATTTCAAAATTAGGTAATACGTTTGATCTATGGGAAATCATCAACCAGCCTCCGACAGGCGCAATACTTCAGGCGTAGTAAGCATGTCCTGTAATGCCACCACTTCCCCAATGACAATCAATGCGGGGTTCTGAATATTTTCTTTTGTTGCCTGTTCAACAATGGTGCTCAGTTGTCCGCGCAGGATTCGCTGGTTGGGCAGGCTGCCATTTTCGATGATGGCGATCGGGCAATCCTCACGGGCGGCTTTGAATATTGCAATGATCTCGGCAAGCTTTTTGATCCCCATCAGTACGGCAACAGTACCCGAGCCTTTGGCGGCATGGTTAAGGTCTTCACTGATCAGCCCTTTGCAGGTGGTGCCCGTCACAACGGTGAAGCTGCGGACAAGGCCTCTGTGGGTTAGGGGGATGATATTGCTGCCGGTTACGCCATTAATACAACTGACACCCGGAATGACCTCAAAAGTGATCTGGGCTTGCTGGGCAACGATGAGTTCTTCGAATCCGCGTCCAAACACCAAAGGGTCGCCACCTTTCAACCTTACAATATGCTGGTGGCTTTTGCTGAGCTTCAGGATAAGGGCGTTGATCGCCTGCTGGTCCAGTGAATGGTGACCTGCTCGTTTTCCAACAAATATTTTTGGGCAATCCGCAGGTGCGTAATTGAGCAGGGCAGTATTGCATAGGGCGTCATATAATACTACATCCGCCGATTCCAGGGCTTTCATGCCTTTGATCGTCAGTAAATCGGGGTCGCCAGGGCCGGCACCTATAAGTGTTAGTTTTGGAGCAGTCATATGGTTTTAATGTTTGGTTGCGTTATTTTTAACAATTAACCAATATTATTATATTGATTGCGATAAAATAAGGCATAAATTAAAAAATAAACAAAGAAAATTTTCAGAATTACGTAAAATCACGTAATATTGAGTATTGATAAAAAACCAAGCTTATGAAAAACCTCATCATCATTGGAAATGGGATGGTCAGTTACAAATTCTGTGAACAACTGGCCGACGCAGGAGGGTTGTCTGAATTTGCAGTCACCATCTTTGGAGAAGAGCCGCGCGCCGCTTACGATCGGGTGCACCTTAGTGAATATTTCAGTCACTATGATGCTTCCAAACTGGCCATGGCGCCAGATAGTTTCTATGCCGATCATGGTATTAATCTGAAACTGGGCACAATGGTTACCAAGGTAGATCCTGAAACAAAAACAGTCACCACCTCAGCGAATGAGCAATACACCTATGATGAACTGGTGTTTGCAACAGGTTCGTCCGCTTTCGTGCCACCAATTCCAGGTACAGAGGCAAAAGGTGTTTTTGTGTACCGTACCATTGAAGATCTTGAGCAAATTACCACCTATGCAAAAACTTGCAAGTCAGGGGCGGTAATTGGTGGAGGTTTACTTGGCCTTGAGGCAGCAAAAGCAGTTCGCGACCTGGGTTTATCGGCTCAGGTGGTAGAATTTGCACCTCGCCTGATGCCAAGACAGCTTGATCAGGGCGCTTCAGATATTCTGCAGACGCAGATTGAACAGCTTGGGGTGGAAGTTTTGCTGAGCAAGGCAACCAAGCAGATTGTTGCTGAAGGCGATAAAGTAGTACGTATGGATTTCGCCGATGAAACAAGCCTGCAAACGGACATGGTGGTGATTTCTGCGGGTATCCGTCCTCGTGATGAGCTGGCAAAAGCGGCAGGGATTACCGTGCATCAGCGTGGTGGTATTGTGGTTAACGATCAGATGGAAACGTCACTGAGCGGGGTGTACGCCATAGGGGAGTGTGCCAATTATGCGGAATGTGTTTTCGGCCTGGTAGCACCGGGTTACGATATGGCCAAGGTGCTGGTAGAAAAACTGATGGGACGGAAGAAAGATTTCACCTTCCCGGATATGTCCACAAAACTGAAATTGATAGGTGTGGGTGTGGCCAGCTTTGGCGATGCACTGCTCGAAGCGCCAGAGGCACAGGTGATGGTGTATTCTGATGCCCGTCAGGGCTTGTATCAGCGACTGAACATTTCTGCTGACGGTAAGAAATTGCTCGGCGGGATTTTGGTCGGCGATACCGAAGCTTATGGCATGTTACTGCAAACCACCCAACTCGGACTGAAATTGCCAGAGGATCCAAGGTCATTGCTTTGGGCGGGTAGTTCAGAAGGCGGCAATTCAGGAATGTCGCTGATGGATCTGCCAGATGAAGCGGTGATTTGTTCTTGCGAGGCCGTGACCAAAGGGCAGCTTGTAACAGCGGTGAAAGAAGGTACGGAAGACCTTGCGAGCCTTAAAACCTGTACCAAAGGAGGTACGGGCTGTGGAGGTTGTGTGCCGCAAATCAAAGAAATTCTTGATGGTACTTTGGCCAGTATGGGTAAGGAAGTCAAGCAGGTGATTTGTGAGCATTTCGATTACTCCCGTCAGGAAATCCTTGACCTGATCAAAGTGAAAAAAATCAAGTCTTTCGATGAACTGATTACGGCTCACGGTACTGGAACTGGCTGTGAGATTTGTAAGCCATTGGTGGCGAGTGTGCTGGCAAGTACATGGAATGACATGATTCTAAAGAATAATGCTTCTTTGCAGGATACCAACGACCGCTTTTTGGCCAACATCCAAAAAGGTGGAACTTATTCGGTTGTGCCAAGAATCCCTGCAGGGGAAATTACGCCCGAGAAACTGATTGTTATTGGAGAGGTAGCGAAAAAATACAGCCTGTACACCAAAATTACTGGTGGGCAGCGTATTGACCTTTTCGGCGCACGCATGGAGGATCTTCCTTCGATTTGGAGTGAGCTGATTGATGCCGGTTTTGAAAGTGGGCACGCTTATGCGAAGTCACTGAGAACCGTGAAAAGTTGTGTGGGGAAAGCTTGGTGTCGCTATGGTGTTCAGGATTCTGTAGCGATGGCCATCCGTTTGGAAGAGCGTTACAAAGGGTTGCGTTCGCCACACAAACTTAAATCGGGGGTGTCGGCCTGTATTCGTGAATGTGCCGAGGCAAGAGGGAAAGATTTTGGACTGATTGCGACAGAAAAAGGCTGGAACCTTTACATCTGTGGTAATGGCGGAATTACCCCGAAACATGCCTGGTTGCTGGCTTCGGATCTTGATGATGATACGGCGATAAAATACATCGACCGATTCCTGATGTTTTACATCCGTACCGCAGAACCACTGACCCGTACGTCGAAATGGTTTACCGATCTTGAAGGCGGTGAGGCTTATGTAAAAGATGTGGTGATCAATGATTCTCTCGGGATTTGTGCCGAGCTCGAAGCGGAAATGCAATCGGTAGTGGATTCCTTCCAGTGCGAATGGAAATCTGTGGTGGAGGATGAAAATATGCGCAAGCAATTTGCTCCTTTCGTTAATACGGACGCTTCCGACGATACCGTAGAATTTGTAGATGTGCGCGGACAGAAAGCGCCAAAACCTTGGTAAACCTCAAATAATACAACAATGAACAAATGGGTAAATGTCGGCACTGCCGAAGACTTTATTAGTGGATTGGGACGCGCTGTATTAATCGACGGTCGTCAAATCGCAGTTTTCTATTGTGGCACAACCAAGCGTTTTTATGCTTCGGACAATATGTGCCCGCATAAACAACAAATGATTTTAGCGAGAGGAATTATTGGTGACAAAAAAGGGGAACCGATGGTTGCCTGTCCTTTCCATAAAAAGGCGTTCTCGCTGGAGGATGGCCGAAATTTACAAGGCGAAGCACTTCATATTTCGATCTATGAGATCAAGGAAGAAGATGCTAAAGTCTGGGTGAGTGTTCCTGTTGATCAGGAAGTCGCTGTTTAGATTGATTATTCCCTATCAGAGATAATTGATCAATTCCTTTTAAAAAAGGAGTCATGTTTGGTTTTTTTAGAGCAGCTCATTTCGGTGGGCTGCTTTTGTTTTTTGTCCTTTACCCGATTGTAACAGTGGCCAAGGGTTAATTTTGCCCAAATTCCGAAAATTGAAACGGTTTTATGGCCTGAGTTCAGTCTTAATCTTTTATTTTAAAGCAACGATCTGTCATCAACCACCTACCGATTTATTTTTATGCCTCCCTTTACAGAATCAGACAACCCTCAACAGTATCCTTTCAGGAAATATGCCCACATGTATATCCTGGCGATTCTCGGAATCACCTGGACGATCATCTTCAGGGATGTGTATTTACAACAATACCTGAAGGACAAAATGTACATCTCCAGAACGGTTAACCTCGGGGGGCGGCAACGGATGCTGTCGCAGAAGCTTACCAAAAATGCCGTCTTGCTTCGGCAGGTGGACGCCCATGAGTTCGAGGAGCGTAAACGGATTGTTCAGGAGGATTTTGAGGACTGGTCGCAGGTGCATTATGACCTTCAGCATGGAAACAAACGACTCAATATCCCTTCCCAAAACTCTGCGGAAATTCGGGCGAAATTCAATGAACTCAATCCCTACTTCAATGGGATGTCGGCAGTGATTCTTGATATTCTGCAAATTCCCTATGGCGACCCTTCACTTGATGCGGCCGTGAATAAATTACTGAAAGTCGAGCGGGATTATTTGGACTCGATGGATAAAGTGGTGTTTCAGTATGACCACGAGGCGGTGCAGAAAATGAAGAAGCTCAACCATCTGCAATGGGTGATGCTCATTGTAGCCCTGGCGATTCTCGCGCTGGAGGTGGTGTTCATTTTTTGGCCTACCACTGCCCATATCAGGAAGATTACAGACAAACTTGGGGAGTCGGAGCAGCAGGCCAAGCGGATGTACCATGAGTTGCAGGGGCTCTATGGCAAGCTTGAGAAGGCTTACAAAAATGAGCAGGCGATCAATAGTGCAATCGGTAAGGAGCATATTCTTGGGCGGATGAATCCGCAGGGAAAATTGATTTACGCCAGCAAAAAACTCGCCGACTGGATGGGGCATGAGCGCAATGCTTTGCTGATTCATTTTGAAGATGTGTTTGTGACCAATAACCATGAGCCTGGGGTACTTTCGGCCGCCCTTTCCGAAGCGCAGTCGGGAGAATTATGGCACGATCAGTTGTTGCTCCATGATGCAGACGGCAACGATCTTTGGCTGGATGTGAGCCTGGTGCCCGTATCCGGCAATGGCAAAAGGGTGGAGAAAATTCTTATTCTTGGCGCAAATATCACGACCGTAAAATTGCTCGCCGCCGAACGGGCTACCCTCGAGCTCGATGAGGTGCAATCGGCCTTCAAGACCCATAAAGAACGGGCTTCTTTTATTCTTTTTGCCCAGGAAGAGGAGCGCAAGCGCATTGCCCGTGACCTGCACGATGGCATAGGGCAGATGCTCACCGCCCTGAAATTTGAACTCGAAGCCATTGACCCTTATAATGGGAAAAGGACGGAAATCAAGCTTGCGGAACTTCGGCAGCCCCTCCGTGATTTGATCATCGAAGTACGTAGAATTTCGCATAACCTAAATCCTAATGTATTGACAGACTATGGGTTAATTCCTGCACTACGTAATTTCGCTAAGGAAATGACGCAATACTCCGGGAAAAGCATTATCTTTGAAAATCAGTCGGGTTTTAACCAGCGACTGAGCCAAATCACCGAAACAAACCTGTACAGAATTGTGCAGGAGGCGGTGAATAATGCCTTGAAATACAGTGAAGGTGAATGCATTGAAATTGTGGTTGCCCATAACCGTACCGACCTGACCATAGTTATAAAGGATAATGGGGAAGGATTCGACCTGTCGTCGGTAAAAGAAGGCAACGGCCTGGGGAATATCCGTGAGCGTACCAGCTATGCCAACGGGCAATGTGAAATCATTACCTCACCAACAAATGGAACCCAAATAACTGTTAAAGTACCTATTTAATATGATGAAAAAAATACGTATTCTATTGGTCGATGACCACACTTTAGTACGTAATGGAATCAAGGCGCTATTGAGCGACGATGATCGGTTTGAAGTGGTAGGAGAGGCTGGTGACGGGCAGGAAGCACTGAAAAATGCGGACTTGTTACAGCCTGATATCGTGTTGATGGACATACGTATGCCTGTGATGAATGGACTTGAGGCGGCAAAGCTGATGAAGAATTATGCTGCTCAGGCGAAAGTAGTAATGCTTTCGATGCATCATGATGAAGACTATGTGTTGCAGGCGGTTCAGGTGGGCGCTTTTGGCTACCTGCTCAAAGATATTGTCAAGGCCGATTTTATCAATGCATTGCTACAGGTCTCTGAAGGGCATAAATATTTTGCCCCAGCGGTTTCCGAAGTGTTGGTGAATTCCATGCAACGCAAGGGGAACAGTATCAGCAATACTACAGGAAGCAAGCCCACACCATTAGGGAAAAAAGATTTCGGGCTCACCAAAAGAGAGCTGCAAGTTTTAAGTGCACTTTCAGAGGGGAAGTCCAACAGCGAAATGGCCGAAGTATTCAACCTCAGCCAGCGAACAGTTGAAACCCACCGATTCAATATCATGAAAAAGGTAGGGGTGAAGAATGTCCTCGAATTGTTGAATGTCGCAAGAAAAGAAGGCATCCTTGACTATTAATATTGCAACAACCATACACAACACATATTATGAAGTCCTTGCCTTTTGGCAGGGATTTTTTTTGTCCGCAGGTTTTTAAAGATGATGCTTTTCCCCTGACCTCGCTTTATGTGGTGAATTTCCAACTTGGAAAGGTGGCTGTCGGTGCCTTGTCAATCATCTTTCACCCCTGATTAAGGTGGTCGAAGAACTACTCCTGCAACCCACAAATAACGCGCAGGTTCCTTCCTTTGGGCGCAAGGCTTTGAACACGTTCTTAAAGATTGACGATATAATCCTTCAGGCTTTGCCCCTTTTCCAAGGACAATTTTTTCCGCAGACGGTAGCGCTTCAGCTCAACACTTTTGGGCGTGATATTGAAAATTGGCGCCAGTTCTTTGGTGGTCAGATTAACCTTCAGGTAGGCGCAAAGCTTCAGGTCTTCGGTGGTCAGGTTCGGGTGCTTTGCCTGCAACCGCTTGAAAAAATGTTCATGGGTTTCCGAGAAGGCCGATTCAAAGACCAGCCAGTCCTTTTTTTCATCGAAGGATTCGTGAATGATATTGTCCAGTTTCTCGATATCCCGAATTTTCAGCGGCTTTTTATTGTCCCGTAGTTCCGTGAGCTGATGTTGCAGGTTGGCAATGATCTCTTTCTTCTTACTGTCCTGAATGAGCAGCTTGGAGAGCTCATTGTTTTTGGCCTTTATTTCCTCCTGAAGCTGTCGCTCTTTAAGGGCTTTAAGCTTTTCCTGATGTGCCGTTCTTGTTTTATTAATCATCCTTCGCTCGGCAATCAGCATATTTTTTCGCTGCACCAGCAGTCTGCCTTTATGGTATTTGTAACCGATAAGGAACAGGCCAATCAACAACGCAATATACAAAAGGTACGCCACGGGGCGCAGGTACCAGGGCGCATGAATAGTGAAATCGTAGGCCGTGGCGGTATCGGCATTTTTCTCCTTCACCAAAAAGGTATAACTGCCATAGGGAAGGTTCTGAAATTCGCAGTCATTTTTAAGCCCATTATCCTGCCATGATTTATTGAACCCCTTCAGCTGGTACATATAATGGGTCTGTTCCCCATACTCAAAAGCGGTAAAGGTGAACCGAATGGTGTTGTATTTGTCGGGCAGTGCGGTGCCTGAGGTCGCAATGATTTTTTGCGCACCATTGCGTTTATTTTCCGCCACCACCTTCGTGAAGCTTACATTTTTCGGCTGGTGGTAGTGGTCTTTCATTTTCATATTCCAGAAGGCGACGCCACTGCTCATGGCTACTGCAAATACAGAATCGGAGAGGGTATTGATGTGTTCATATTTATAGATCAGATGATTTGCCAGTTCACTGAAATTGTTGGACAGCGGTAATTCTTCCTGCTGTTTGAGATCGTAAAGGTGCAATTGATTATTCCTGCTGATCATCATTTTGCCCTTAATGGGTTTGGAAATATAATGCGCATCCGCCAGTGGGGCATCCAAAGGCTCGATGCCATCCTGCTGAATGGAAAAAGCCTTGTGCTTGCCTGTAACCACCGTTTCCTGACCGACTTTAAACACTCTGATGTTTGATAAATTCGGTAAATCAAATTGTTGTTTTAGACTGACTACCCGTTCGGCGGATTTATAATCTGCCGCAGGAAAGACCTGCAGCAGGTGGTCGTTGAAGGTCGAAACAATCAAACTGCCATCGGGCTGCTCTACAATATTTCGGGTGCGCTCTTTCAGTTGCTGATCAATGGTTGTCCAGTATTTCCATTTGCCCGCCTGCTTTTTATAAACCGCAATGCCGTAGTAGGCACTCTGATAAATGATGTTGGGCTGATTTTTACTGCGGACGAAATCAAAGCCACCAGGCACATCAGAAATTTGCTCAAATTTCCCATCGGAAATCAGGAAGGTACCCTCATTGTGGCCGCACCAAATCTGGCCGTCCAGTTCGGTAAGCTTCCACGCCTGCCCATCAGCCTTGGGCATCAGTTCAAAAACAGGCACACCGCTTTTGAAAATATCCCGACCGTGATATACGCCCTGGTTGGTGGCAATATAATAGTCATCACCTTGCTGACAGATGTCATAAACGGCACCGAGTTGTTCAAGAAAATCATTGATATAAGTTGCTGGCGAGTCCAGGTTAATCACCGAGATCCCATCATCGAGGCCGAGCCACAGGTGTCCATCCCTGAATTCGATACTGTGAATGCGGTTATTGGGCAACCCGTTGGTACTGTTGAGGTGGTATTTTATTTGTCCGTCGAGGGTTGCAATAATCAGGCCTGCTTTCATGGTGCCAAAGGCAAACAGCCCATTGGGCAAGGCGGCAATTTTATTGATTTTCCCCGCTTTCAGGGCATCGTTCAGCGAATTATTAATGGGGTTCAATTGCCCATTTTTCCATTCATATAAACCATTGCGCAGCGTTCCGAGCAACAGGCCACCATCCTGAAGTTTGAGGATGGATTTCACCTGAAACTGATGCAGCGCAGGAATCTCCACTTTTTGCTTCAGCCCGTCGGCATCCATTGAATACAGGTCTCCATAAACAAGCTGATAATAGATTTTCCCATCGATCGGGTAGGAGAAGGTGATGTTTCCCGGCAGCCGTTCATAGCCCAGCATTCCGTTGGGGCTCGCCAGGTAAAATCTGCTGAAAGCCTGAAAGACCATCTGCCTGCCAATGGGGAAAATCTTCCAGATGCTTTCCTCAATATTATGAATCAGGTGGAAGCCACTTTTTAGGTTATGGGTCAGGAAGTAGCCCATAAATTGGTTGCCTCCTGCATAGATGGTGTCGTTGCGATAGTAGATTGTATGCAGAATATCTGGCGTGCTGAATAAATTCCAGTCCTCGCCATCGTAGGTCAGCAGCCCGAGGGTGTTGGCGAAAAAAACCTTGCCATCATTGCCCACCGTAATGTCCCAGTTTTGATTTTCTCCTTTATAGTCACGTTTATCAAAATTTGTAATTCTCGGGGTTATGGGAATAGAGAATTTTGTAGAGGAGGTCATTTTTTCCTGCGCATAGGCACTGCTGAAAAGTGCAAAATAGAGCAAGAGGTATGTTAAGAATCTGGGCATATATTGGAGGAGTCAACCTTTGGTCAGTCGCTGTTAGTCGTCAAACATTTTCTTAAATAGGTCGGCTTTGAGTAGAATATCCACAAATAAAGCGGTTTTGTAATTCAAAAAAAAGCCATTGAATAATATTTAATAATTGAAAATGTACGGGGATTCCGTGGGGTAAAATGAAGGATTGATAATGTGTAATGACGGAAAATGGAGGCTTTATGATGGGTTATCACCCCATCATTTACTTTTTTTGATTGATGTGTTGCGGTAAAATCAGCCTTTATTTGCTTGATAGTGAGCTTCTACGGGGCTTTTTATGGTGTGGAGTGTTTTTGATGGGTAGCGTTTTTCTTGTTTAGAATCCTGGACACTGATATTTGTATTGTCGGAAAGGGATGGTCTCTCCTTCGGGCAATATTCTGGTGGCGCCGAATTTGGGAGGGCGAAAAGCTGCTGATTTAAATTCATACAAAGTGCCTATTGGCACTCGTTTTGATCTTAAATACATGGCGGCTTGCAGAGATTAAAATTGGATAATTTTAATTTAATCGAAATCTCATCTACAAGTCACTGACAAAACTTAACCGTAAACTCACGCTTTTGATATAGGCATATATCCTAAGCACTGAATTTACACCAAAATAAACTTTTGTTTTTTAAAGTGTAGTTTTATGCGTAAACATCTATTATTAATTATGTTCATCATGATGGGCAACCTTGCGGCATTTGCGCAAGACCTGTCAATCTCGGGGATTGTCCGAGATACTGATGGAAGCGGCTTGCCAGGTGCAAGTGTGTTGGTGAAAGGAACCACTCACGGGGTTTCTACTGATATGGATGGTAAATTCACCTTAGACGGCTTGTCGAAAGACAACACGATCGTCTTTTCATTCATTGGAATGGAATCTCAGGAAGCCGTTGTAGGTAACCGTTCAAATTTCGACATTCAGTTGAAAGCTCAAGTGAACAACCTTCAGGAGGTTGTTGTAGTAGGTTATGGTCAGGCAAAATCGAAAGATTTGACTTCTCCAATTGCTACGATTAAATCTGACGAATTAACGAAAGTACACTCTACATCCCCTATGGGAAGTATTCAGGGTAAAGTTCCTGGTGTAACTGTTGTTAACTCTGGTGCTCCAGGTGCGGGCGCTTCAGTTCACATTCGTGGTGTAGGTTCTATCGGGAACTCTTCTCCATTATATGTAGTGGATGGAATGTTCTACGATGATATTAACTTCTTGAACCCTAACGATATCGAGTCGATGTCGATTTTGAAAGATGCTTCAGCAGCAGCGATCTACGGGGTAAAAGCAGCGAATGGTGTTGTTTTGATCACTACCAAAGGCGGTGTGAAAAATACAAAAATGAAAGTCGTTTATGACGGCTACTATGGTGTCCAAACCGTTACGCAAAGATTGAAAATGGCCAATACGGCACAGTATTCTTCGATCATGCGTGCATCAGGAAATGCAGACCTTGCAGGTTTGGTAGACAAATCAATGGCTTATTATGGTGCCAATGGCAACCTTCCTTCAGTGGACACTGACTGGTACGGAGAATTGCTAAAAGATTCAGCGCCTATTCAGAGCCATAACCTGACCCTTTCAGGTGGTACTGAAAAATCTACTTACTCTTTCGGTGTAAGTTATTTTGATCAGGATGGTATCATGAATGCAACGGGTAACTACAACCGTTTGTCGTTCCGTACCAAAATGGATTACCAATTGACGAAAGCGTTGAAAGTGGGAACAAACTTCATGTTCACTGATGAAAACTCACAACATGATAACGACGGTGCTTGGTTCCAGGCATTTATCAATGCGCCAATTTACCCTGTAATGGATGGTAAATTGACTGATGCAGAATCTTTCCCATTGAAATTCGCGACGCCTCACTTCTTCGGAAAAGATGCTAACGGCCAGCCTATCGACGGTTACGATACTTATTATACTAACCCAATGTTGATGGCCGCTTACACAGGAGATAACAAGAATGAAGCTTACCGTTTCATGCCTTCGTTCTTTGCTGAATTGAAGCCTTTCCAGAGCAAGGATATCACTTTCCGTTCTGCTATCAACATGGATTATCGCTACGGACGTGGCCGTACTTATACGCCAAGTTATGTGAATGGTAAATCTATTCAAGAGAAAAACCACTTGACAAAATACGATCAGTGGAATGCCAACTATGTATGGGATAACACCGCTACATGGGGATTGAACTTCGGAGATAACGACTTGACTGTAATGGCTGGTTTCTCTGTTCGTCAGAACAACTACCGCCGTGCATGGGCTAATGTTGATGATGTGAAAAACCCTGATTATATCAATTCTGGTGACAAAACATCTTCTACAGCTGATGATGCTGGATCTCGTTTCCGTGGTGTTTCTGCCTTCTCTCGTATCTCTTATGCTTTGAAAGACCGTTATTTGGTATCTGCAACAATGCGTGCCGATGGTTCTTCTAAATACCAACAAACTTGGGGTTATTTCCCATCTATCGGTTTGGGTTGGGTAATGTCTGACGAGAACTTCATGGCTGGTTTGAAAAACCATGGTGTTGATTTCTTGAAGTTGCGTGCTTCATGGGGTCAGTTGGGTAACGATAACGTTGCTGCTAACGATGGTTTTGCAAAAGTTTCTCACGGTGGATTGGGTGACTCTGGGGTGTTCGGTGGTACGAACATGATTCCTGGTATGGTTAACCAAACCAACTACACTGATTTGAACTGGGAAAAAGTAGAAGAGACCAACGTTGGTATCGACTCTAAATTCTTGGACTACCGTCTGAACATCGAAGCGGATTACTTCCGTCGTGATACTAAAGACTTGGCATTCTCAAACACTTTGCCTAACGGTAAAGGATCTTTGCTTCGTAACTCTGGTACTGTTCGTAACTCAGGTATTGAGTTGAACGTGAACTGGAACGATAAAATCGGCGATGATTTCAGCTACTCTATCGGTGGTAACTTGTCGAAATTACACAACGAAGTGATCTCTTTGGGAGATCAGCCAAACTACTATACAGGTTCTCCTGAATTCCCTCAATTGACAGAGGTAGGTACACCATTGTTCTCGTTCTACGGATACAAAAAATTGGGTGTTTACCAAAATCAAGCGGAAATCGACGGTGACCCAATCGCTAAAGCGAATGGCTTGCAACCTGGTGATTTCAAATATGAGGATAAAGATGGTGATGGCCAGTTAACTCCTGATGACCGTCAGTTGATTGGTAACTACCAACCAGATTACACTTATGGTATCAACTTGAGCATGACTTACAAATCATGGACTTTAGGCGCTACTTTCCAAGGTGTTCAGGGCGTAGATTTGTTCAACCGTCGTCGTGCGGATATCAACAAACACCCTCGTAACAACATGGATGCCGCAGTGGCGAATGGTCTTTGGACTGGCGAAGGAAGCACTAACGCTTACCCATCTGCAGCAGGTTTGTTCAAGCCTTGGAACACACAGAAATTCTCTACTTTCTTCATCGAAGACGGTTCATATTTCCGAGTTCAGAACATCCGTTTGGCTTACAACTTGCCAAAAAGCTTGTTGAGCAAATTACAGATTTCTTCAGCACAGCTTTACTTGAATGCTGACCGTCCATTTACTTCTTTCAAATCTAATGGCTTTACGCCAGAGGTTCCAGGTGGTATTGACAGCGGTGTTTACCCAGTATCTTCAGTATTCTCTTTGGGTGCTAACGTAACATTCTAAGGCTTTTAAATTCGAACAAGATGAAACTTAAATATTTAGTTGCAGCAGCAATGATGGGAGTAGTTACACTTCCATCTTGTAACAACTTCTTGGACATCACGCAGGAGAATACAAATCCTACGGAAACCATCAATTACAGCGATCTTTCGCAAATGTATGCACCAGTTTCTGGTACTTATGCGATTGCCCGTTCCAAAATGACCCAATGGGAAGTTTGGCCATTGTTGAACGTTCGTGGTGATGAAGTAACCAAAGGTGGTGGCTCTGAGGCCGATCAGCACGATTACCTTGAAGTAGAAAATTATAACTACGATGCAATACAGAACTTCTGGGCGTTGAACAACGCCTGGATGGCCTACTATGGTATCATTTATAACACCTTCGACAACCAAAAATTGTTGGACAACTTCAAGCCGTACTTGAATACGGACAAGGATAAAGATATGTATGCACAATACACTGCGGAGATCACTTTCCACAGAGCACTGGCTTACTACTTTATCTCAAACCTTTGGGGAGATGCACCGATTATTCCTGCAGACAACCAAATGGCCGTAGTGATTCCTAAGTCTTCGCAGCAGCAGATCCGTCAGCATGTGATTGATATGTTGAAAGACATTCTTCCTGCTTTGCCTGCACAGCGTCCTGACCAGAATTCACATCCTGGAGCGGTAACAAAATATACTGCCGAAACATTGATCGCCAAAACGGCGCTTCAAATGGGCGATATGCAGACCGTAAAAGAAATGACCGATGACATCATCAACAATGGTGGATTCTCACTTCAAACGGGCGCAAACTACAGAACATTGTTCCAGATTCCTGGCAAGTTGTGTGCGGAGTCTATCTATGAATTCCAATTCACTGATTTCGGCAACCCTACAGGTGATAATATCTATGGTGGCGCTTGGTTCCAACACCAGGGTCCACGTGGTGCATCAGGTAACTTGAGTGGCTGGGGATTCGGTACTATCGAGCCTGGCTTCATCAAATTCATGAAAGACCGTAAGGAAACAACTCGTTACGATATCGATGTACTTGAGTCTGGGAAAACAACTCCTGAAGGAGATGCAATTCCTGAATTCAAGCCTTCATATGCGCCTTACAACGGTACTGACGCCAACTACAATGCGAAAGCTTACACGCCATCAAGCCAGATTACTGCTGGTCGTAACGATTACGGTGTAGGTAACAACATTCGCTTGTTCCGTTATGCAGATGTATTGTTGATGAATGCTGAAGCCAAATTGGCTGTTGGTGGCGATGCTGCGACACCATTCAACTTGGTACGTCAGCGTGCAAGCATGCCAGCGATTGCTGCACCAACAAAAGCGGACATCCTGAACGAGCGTCGTGCAGAAATGGCCAATGAGTGGGGTGATCGTTTTAACGATTTGGTTCGTACCAATGATCCTTCAGTAAAAGGACATGAGTTCTTGCCTTATCCTACAGCTCAGGTGGATTTGAACCCTGATCTTGCGAATTAATTTTTAGCATTGAAGGAAAGGTAATTTACCTTTCCTTCTTTTCCATTACATAGATTTCTTAACCGACTTCAAATGAAAATTCAACAACTACTCAAGAATATGGCGATGCCCATCATTGCACCTGCAATGTTGATCATGGCAGCTTCTTGTAGCCACGAACCAAGTGCTACACAGAAGTACGACTGGCAGTCCTATTCCAAAGATCCCGTGATTGAGCACAAAGTAGATTCTTTGCTTTCTATCATGTCACTGGATGAAAAAATCGGTCAGATGTCGCAGTTCGCTGGTCAAGGCGCTGTTACAGGACCAAAAATCGACGACCACTTTAAAGGCTATTTGAAAAAGGGTGAAGTAGGCTCTATGTTCAACGTTTTTGGTGCCAAGGGTCTTCGTAAAATTCAGGAGGAAGCGATCAAAAACTCTCCTCATCATATTCCGATTCTTTTTGCTGCCGATGTGATCCACGGTTACAAAACCATCTTCCCAATGCCATTGGGCGAGGCGGCTTCCTGGGATTTGGGCATGATGTACAAGACGGCGCGTATTGCGGCGGAAGAAGCATCATCGACAGGGATCAGCTGGACATTCGCTCCTATGGTGGATATCGGGCGCGATGCACGCTGGGGACGTAACATGGAAGGTGCAGGAGAAGATGCTTATTTGGGCTCTTTGATTGCCGAAGCACGTGTTAAAGGTTTCCAGGGAATCACAACATACAAAGATTTTACTAAACCAAATACGATTTTGGCTTGTACCAAGCACTTCGCTGCTTATGGTGCTACAGAATCTGGTCGTGAGTATAACACTGTAGATATCTCTGACCGTACTTTGCGTGAGACTTACTTCCCAACTTACCATGCAACGGTAAAAGCGGGCGTAGCGACTTTCATGACTTCGTTCAACGAAATCGCTGGTGTACCTTCTACAGGTAGCAAGTATTTGTATACTGACGTTTTGCGTAAGGAATGGGGATTCACCGGTATGGTGGTAACAGATTACACTGCAATCAACGAATTGGTAGCGCATGGTTTTGCGGCTGATTTGAAAGAAGCAGGAATGAAATCTGCCAATGCAGGAATCGACATGGACATGAATGGCGAGGTATTCGTTAAAAACCTTCACGCTTTGGTGAAAGAAGGTAAAGTGTCTGAAAAAACCATCAACCGTGCAGCAGCGCGTATTTTGGAATTGAAATTCATGCTGGGCTTGTTCCAGGATCCTTTCCGTTATATGGATGAGGCTCGTGAGAAAGCAACCGTAGGTAAGCCTGAATTCAGAAAAGTAGCCCGTAAGGCTGCAGCGGCATCAATGGTATTGTTGAAAAACAAAAACAACGTTTTGCCTCTTCAGAAAAATGTCGCTAAACGTGTTGCCTTGATCGGTCCGATGATCAAAGAGCGTCGCAGCTTGAACGGTGAGTGGGCAATCCGCGGAGACCGCAAAGAGTCTGTTACTTTGTATGAAGGTTTAACGGCCAAATACAAAGGCACAAAAGTGAAATTCACTTACGCTAAAGGATGTGACCTTTTGAACAAAGAAGGACACAAAGGTTTTGCTGCTGCTTTGCGTGCGGCGCGTAATGCTGATGTGATCTTGTTCGCTGGTGGTGAAGATTTCAACTGGTCTGGTGAAGCGGCTTGCCGTACCAACATTCAGTTGCCTGCTCCACAAGTTGACTTGTTGAAAGCACTGAAAAAATTGCATAAGCCAATCGTGATGGTAACGTTGAACGGTCGTCCTTTGGATCTTTCTTGGGAAGATGCCAACCTTGACGGTATCGTTGAAGCGTGGTACCCAGGTACTGAAGCAGGTAATGCAGTGGCAGATATCATCTCTGGAGATGTAAACCCTGCAGCGAAAATCACCATGACATTCCCACGTAATGTTGGTCAGGTGCCAATCTACTACAACCGCAAGAACACGGGTCGTCCATTGGATGAAAAGCACTGGGCAGATTACAAATCATCTTACATTGATTCACCAAACTCTCCATTGTACCCATTCGGTTACGGTTTGAGTTATACTTCTTTCCAATACAGCAATTTGAAACTTGACCAAAAATCTTTCACTAAAGATGGTCAGATTAAAGTTTCTGTAGACGTGAAAAACACAGGTAAATATGACGGTCAGGAGATTGTGCAGATGTACATCCGCGACATCGCCGCTTCGGTTACCCGTCCTGTGAAAGAATTGAAAGGATTCCACAAAATCGCATTGAAAAAAGGAGAAACAAAAACGGTTCACTTTACCATCAACAAGAAAACCATCGAGTTCCTTGGATTGGATGCGAAAACTTTGGTAGCTGAACCAGGCAAATTCGACCTTTGGGTAGCGAAAAGCGCTGGCGACAACTCATTACATACACAGTTCTCTTACCAATAAGACGAGCTGATTTTCAAAGCCCCTGTTTTTTGAACGGGGGCTTTATTTCTATTGTAATCTTTCTTCCCCTATTATATGAAAAAGGCTTTACTTATATTATTTACCTTCATTTTTTCACAGGCATTCGCCCAGGATGCTTACTTTTTCAGGAACAGTAAGAACGCTGAATATTACGATACTGGCTTGGCTTTTCCTACTGCACCAAGCCTTTTAAAGCAAGTGAATGGCGATAAATTGCCTGTAACTTCGGCTGTTGCCGTCGAAGGAAACGCCCTTGAGCTTAGCTATACCTCCATGCCTAACGGGCAATGGAAAGCAGTAATTATAACACCAGGATGGGGTTTTCAGGATCTGAGTGTGAAGAAGGAAATCACGTTCATGCTTCGCTCCGAAGTGGCTTTAGCAGCCAACGATCTTCCTGATTTTAGCCTCGAAGCCCAAACAGGTGCCAATGTTACCGCCAAGCAACCGCTTGCTAACTATATCAAAGATTTACCTGCTCAGCAATGGGTAAAAGTAACAATCCCTTTGGAGGCCCTGAGAAAGGATGCCGCCAATGCAAATATTGACTTTCAAAAAATTAAAGGCTTTAATTTCGAGCAAGGTGGCACCGATGGAAAACCCCATACCCTGTATGTGGACAACATCACGGCGACCGGGGCGCAAGGGGTAGACCCTAACCAGCCTTTGCCGGAATTGAACAACCTAAAAATCAAAGGCTATGACAGCCATATAGAAATTACCTTCGATGCCCCTTCAGCAACTGGCTATCAGGCGGCACTTTATCATATCAATCGCCAAAAAGACACCGTTGAGGTGGCGACCACCAACTTGAATCACTTTATGGATTTTGTTGGGCAGGATACCACCGTACAATATGCGGTGCGCTGGTTGCAAAATGGCAGAAAATCCCCTTATCAGTTGCTAAAAGCAAGCACAAAAACCATGACTGACCAACAGCTTGTGGAAATGGTGCAGGAGCATACCTTCCGTTTTTTCTGGGACGGTGCCTTTGCCACAGGCGTAACCGCAGAGCGTAGAACCGTAGGGCAAGACCCTGGAAATATCGTGGCCACAGGTGGTTCTGGCTGGGGCTTTATGGCTGTTCCTGTTGGGGTAAAACACCAATGGATCAGCAGGGCAGAAGGCGCACAACGCGTATTGAACATGCTGAACTTCTTCCGTGGTGCCGAACGCTTCCATGGAGCTTGGGCACACTGGATTGATATTAATACGGGAAAAGCCATTCCATTTTCAGAAAAAGACAACGGTGCCGACATCGTCGAAACGGCTTTGCTGGCACAGGGAATGATCGCTACTTCTTCCTATTTCGACGGCTCCAATGCAACGGAAACAATGATCCGCAGCCGCGTAAAAGAATTATTGAATACCATTGAATGGAAATGGTTCCTGAACAAGGGAAATAGCATTTTCTGGCACTGGTCTCCTGATTATGGATTTGCCATGAACCATACGGTGCATGGTTTCAATGAAGCCATGATCGTTTATGTACTTGCCGCAGCAGGTGAGCATGGCGTAGGCAAAGTGCCTTACGATAAAGGCTGGGCTATGGATGGCAAAATGCGTAATGGGCAGACCTTCTATAATTTTAAGTTGCCTTTGGGCTACGATATGGGTGGTTCATTATTCCTGAGCCAGTATTCTTTCATGGTCGTGGATCCGAACGGATTGAGTGACCAGTATGCCAAATACGACGAGCAGGTGATCAATCAGACAAAAATCAACCATGCCTACTGTGTGGCCAATACTTCCAAAGGATATTCAAACTTGATTTGGGGACTGACCGCCTCCGATATTCCTGGCGGTTATTTTGCCAGCGAACCAAGTTCAAGTGGTGCCAACGATGACGGTACCATTGCACCAACAGCGGCTTTGGGAGCGATGGCCTATACCCCTGAACTTTCCCTGCCAACATTGAAGAAATTCTATCGTGAACTCGGGCCAAAAATCTTCAAGTGGTATGGCTTCCGCGATGCTTTCAATACCCATAAAGACTGGGTAGCAGCAGGCTATTTGGCCATTGATGAAGGACCAATTTTGGTGATGCTGGAAAACTACAGCAGTGGTTTACTCTGGAAACTCGGCATGACCTCTCCTTACATTCAGTCGGGTTTGAAACGCCTGAATATTGCCTGGAACAAGGAAAAATACGATGTCATTACAGCGGCTACAAAACCTGTGGAACGCATGACCGACGCCCGTGTTTTTGTAAACCAAAATCAGCAGTTGTTGCGCATTTTCACCAAAGAGCCGATTAAGCGGGCTTCGGTACGCGCCATTTCGATGCTTGGGCAGTCGTATGCACTGGCTAACCTTCAGCAGTACAATACCTACAGCACGGTGCGCCTCGGTCACCTTGCGGCAGGTATCTACTTCTTGCAATTCGAAACGCAAGATGGCAAGCATGCCAATGTGAAATTTATGCTGAAATAAAAAATACCACCTGTACGGATGTTGCATGCAATGTCCGTACAGGTTTAAAATAGCGCAGGGTTTTACCTGCATATACCAACACCAGCTTTGAGTATGTTTTTTTGACGATCTCCTGATGGCTTATTGGGAGACAAAACTTTCCCTATTATGAAAAAAAAGATAACGTCTGTATTTTTAACGTTGCTGCTAATGTTACCCATTGCGGGGGCATGGGCAAAAACGGACCACCTTAAACTCAAGGCCGAAGGCTATGACAGCCACGTGGATTTACAATGGCAAGCCGTAAAGGGCGCAACTGCCTATCAGATTTTTGCGAGAGAAGAGGGGCAAAAGGAATTTACCCTTCGTGCAAAGACAGCGGACCTTCATTATCTTGATTTTGTGACGGATCTCGGACGGAATATCGCCCTGGATTATAAAGTTACTCCTGTAGTGAATGGCCACGCTTTGGCATCTTCGGCAGTGGCACATGCGGCCATTCATGATTTCTCTGACGATCAGCTGGTGAATATGGTGCAGCAATACACCTTTCGGTACTTTTGGGATTATGCCGATGCTAAAACAGGCTTGGCCTGGGAGCGTAATTCAGACCCAAAAGATGCCGCGATCGCCATTGGCGGCAGTGGTTTCGGTGTCATGACGATCGTTGTGGCGGCAGAACATGGCTGGATCACCCGTGAGCAGGCGGTGGCTCGCCTGACAAAAATTACGCACTTTTTGAAAAATGCAGAGCGTTATCATGGCATGTGGTCGCATTGGTATTATGCTTCCAATGGAAAAACCAAAGCCTTTTCAAAATACGATGATGGTGGCGATTTAGTAGAGTCTGCTTTTATGGCGGAAGGATTGCTGACCGTCCGTCAGTACTTCAATAAAAACAACAAATCTGAAACTGCATTGCGCAATACCATTACCGACCTTTGGGAAGGCATGGACTGGCAATGGTATACCAACGGACAAAAAGGATTGACCTGGCACTGGTCCAAGAAATACGGCTTCAAAATGAACTTCGTCATTCATGGTTACAATGAATGCCTGATTGCCTACATTCTTGCGGAATCGTCGCCAACACACCCCATCACCAAGGCGGGTTACAACACCGTTTGGGCGGGCAGAAATAGCGTTACCCACCGCAATGGCAATATTTATTATGGCATGAGTTTGCCTTTGGGTAATAAGGAACACATGGGTGGCCCATTATTCTTTGCCCATTATTCTTATCAGGGGCTTGATCCTCGTGGCTTGCGTGATCAGTATGCTAATTACTGGGAGCAAAACCGTCGTCATACGTTAATCAACCGCGCTTATTGTATCGATAACCCAAGAGGCTATGCCGGTTATGGTGAAAACCTTTGGGGACTCACCGCCAGTGATCTGGTACCGAATGGCTATGGCGCAAGTGCACCCAACCGTGATTATGGCGTGATTGCCCCAACAGCGGCACTTTCTTCAATGCCTTACGCTCCAGCGGAATCCATGAAGGTGCTTAAAAACCTTTACAGAAACTTCGGAAAAGATACCTTCGGGAAATACGGTTTTTATGATGCCGTGAAGCCTGCCTTGCGCGGTACTTCAACCCCTTGGGTGCGTAAAAACTACCTGGCGATTGATCAGGGACCGATTGTAAACATGATGGAAAATTATCGCTCGGGCTTGCTGTGGAATAATTTTATGAAGAATAAAGAAATCCTGAAAGGACTTCAGAAGCTTGGGTTTACACGTCATGGAAAAACCATCGCAGTACAATAATGGGGATCGGAATAATCAAAAAAATAGCTTTAATGGTACTGGCGATGGTCAGTACCCTAAGCTTGGCACAAGCACAGGAAGGGCACTTTGAGGCGCGGCAGTTTACTTCAGGAAATCAGGTATTAAATTACCGTATGCTGAAGCCTGCACATTTTGAGCAAGGGAAGCAATACCCCTTGGTGGTTTTTTTGCACGGCTCAGGCGAGCGAGGCAACGACAATAAAATTCAGCTGGTGCATGGCGCTTCGGTATTCACCAATGCTGAAAATATGGCCAAGCACCCTGCCATAGTCATTTTTCCACAGTGCCCAAAAGATCAAAGCTGGGTGAAGATGTCGCGCACGCATAAAAAAGGGGAGGATGCTACCTTCCTTTTTCCCAAAACCAAAAAACCACAGCCTGCCATGGCTTTGGTGAATGAATTGGTGGACAGCCTGCGGGCAAGTGGACAGGTCAATAAAAAGCAAGTATATGTGATGGGGCTTTCGCTCGGCGGTTTCGGTACGCTGGATTGTTTGCAGCGGTGGCCTCATAAATATGCGGCGGCGGTTGTGATTTGCGGCGGGAACAATCCCGAGCTGGCGCATCGGTACCGCCGTAAGCCAATTTGGTTCTTCCATGGCTCCAAGGATGATATCGTTCCCAACCACTATTCAAGAGCGATTTACAATAAAATCAAAAAGTATAATTCAGGCACCAAATACACCTTGGTGGAAGGGGCCAACCACAACAGCTGGGACAGTGCATTTGCTACTCCTGAACTGCTCGACTGGTTGTTTCAGTGGAAAAAATAATCCCTCGATTCCCCGCCTCAGCCTGATGTTTTACGCCTAATTTTGAAAGGATATCATGAACAAAATCAATTGCTTTATTCAATTCGTAGCCGTCTGTTTGATGGGGGCCATCGTGATGGGGTGTTCCCGTCAGCAATCGGACCCATTTTTAAAAACAAGCGTGCTCAATAAGGCAGATTTTGATTTCAATAACCATGATGAGGTATCGGTGGATTTGCGTGGGGAGTCGGTGTCGGGGCTGAAGGCCATCAAGATTTTAGAAGGGAAGAAAGTGTTGGGGCAAAGGCGCCATTTTATGAATCCGCATATTGCGGAATTCACTTTCGATATCGGTAAGCTGCCTGCGGGGGAGCACCACCTATTGGGCCTTACTGAAAATATCCATGGACAGGTGGATTCCCTTTCTTTCGATTTGCCCGTGTGCGAATATAAAAAGCCCAAGCTGGTATTTCATGTAGATTTTGATCACCATCAGGTGAACGACATCAAAGGGTTTTTAAAGGCTAAAATTAAGGGCCGTCCACAATTTACCCGTGGGGTGAAGGGCCTGCACTCTTCGGCCTATCGGGGAAATATCCGCAGTTACCTGACCTATGATATTTCGTCGGTGAACTGGAAGGGCAGCCGCCTGTCGATTTCCTTTTGGTATAAATGCGCCGCTAAAGCGACCAATCGGGAGGCGATACTCAGTATGTGGGCATCAAAAGGATTGCAGGGCATCACGTTAATGCGTCGGGAAAATGGCTATACGGCCAATATTGGTACTGTGGCAGGCGATACCTGGTGTGGTGCTTCTGCACAAACGCCTTCGGGGGGTTCCGAAATTATCCATGATATGCCTTTCAGTAAAAATGGCTGGGATCATGTGGTGCTGACGGTCAGTCCCAAAATGCTGAAATTATATGTCAATGGGGTTTTGGCAGTACAGAATGACCTTCATCATAAAATTGATTGGCGCAATGTGAATACCTTGTCCATAGGATCGGGATTGCCTAATTATAAACGATTTAACTATCAGACCGCCACAGGAAGCATTGATCATGTAAAGATTTTCAATTCAACGCTTTCGGCAGAAGATGTAAGGAATATTACAAAAATCTAAACGACTAAACACAATAAATGCTATGAAATATCTTAGCGGAATCGTATTGCTGATCATCGCCTTGGCGAGCTGCAGCCCTAAACCTGAGCAAAAAAAAGAAAGCTCGATTGTTGAGGCAAAAACTTCCTACCTGCCATATCAGCAGGAAGTGAAAAAACCTCTGGACAATTACCTGCACAAGGTTTACATCAATAAGGATGGTATTATGCAATACCGTGTGTTGTATCCTGAAAATTTTGATCCGCACAAAAAATACCCAATGATCTTGATGATCCACGGAATGGGAGAGTGCGGCAGCAATAACGCCAGCCAATTGAACAATGGCGGTAAATTCTTTTTGAATGAAGACTTCCGCAAAAATCACCCTGCGATCGTCGTGTTCCCACAATGTCCACGTGGCTACCGTTGGGATTCCAAAGTGATGCCCGGATCAGGCAAGGAACATTATACCACCAAGAAAAAAGACTGGTACTGGACTTATGACAAGGCACCGAACCATCAGTTGGCCATGTTGATGGACTTCACCAAAGACTTCATTAACAACAGTGGTATTGTGGACAAAAGCAGATGTTATGTTGGTGGAATTTCAATGGGTTGTATGACTGCCTATGAAATTTCTTACCGCATGCCAAATACTTTTGCTGCCGGTTACTACATGTCTGGTGGGGGAAATCCTAAAGATATTGTTGCCAAATGTTCACACATGGCCTTCCGCATCATGCATGGCGATGCCGACAACGTAGTAGATCCTGCCTATGCCGACCGCATGGAAGCAGCATTGAAAGCAGCCAATATCGAAGTGGTACGCAACACTTACCACGGTATCGGTCACGGCCCATGGAACGATCCAATGTTCAAAGAGCCAGGCCTAATGGATTGGTTGTTCTCGCACCATCTGTAAGCCAACCGTTATTTTTATCAGCCTGAAATAATAACCGATTTTTACCTTCTACTGAAAGGAAGAGGGACTATAAGTCAGTAAAAATACTAGCCAGCATCCGCCTGTTTTTTTCTTTTTAATAACACACTTATGACTAAAGTAAAACTATTGGGTAGCGTTTTTACCACAACATCATTGATCGCAATGATGTGTGCGTGTTCTACCAGCGATGATCCGACTCCGATACAAAAGGAGACAGGCATTGTAAAAACCACACTATTGAATCAGGATCAGCTCAATGTTACTGATCACGATAAATTGATTCTTGAGCTTCGTGGGCAAGCAAGTTTAGGGCTGAAAGATATTCGTGTAATTGACGGCGATAAGGTGCAGGAGCGCAACAAGTTCCTCAATAGTGAAATCGCAGAATTCAGCTTCGACCTTGGGGTGCAGTCTGCTGGAGACCATACTTTTTTGGCTATTGTTGAGGGCAAAGATGGGCAGTTGGATACTTTGGAGATTCCTGTGACGGTCAGTAAGTACAAAAAGCCAGGGTTGGTGTTTGAGACTGATTTTGAGGGCAAGAAGGCCGATGATCTTAACGGTGGGCTGAAGGCCACAGCGGTTGGGCCAATCACTTTTGCTCAGGGACATTCGCCAGCGAGCCAGGCATATCAGGGAGCAGAAAACAGCTACCTGACCTATGATGTGAGCGGTGCGAAATGGATGGCCGATAAAGATCAGGCCATGACGATTTCTTTATGGTACAAAAACGATCCTGCGCAAAAAGGTCGTGCGGCTTTAGTAACCCTTTGGGGCGACGATGCCCAGGCATTTAACGGTGTAGCGGTACTGAAACGCGATAAGGGATACAGTGCCAATATTGGTATGGTGAATGGCGATACCTGGTGTGGCTCTTCCGCAAAAAGTGCTTCGGGTGGTTCTACCATCGTTCACAGCCATCCTTTCTCACTCAATAGCTGGGATCATATTGTTTTGACGATCGGTAAAGGGCAATTGAAAATGTATGTGAACGGGGAGTTGTCGGTAACCAACAAAATGTCTTCGGAGATCAACTGGAAATCGGTGACCAAATTGACGATCGGCTCGGGCTTACCGAATTACAACCGTTACAAATATGGCACTGCAACAGGGCAGATCGACAATGTGAAGATCTATAACGCCACCCTTTCTGCAGACGACGTTTCTCAACTGTTCAACAATAAATAATCGCAATACTGTTATGAAAAAATTATTAGCTTTGGCCATGATGGTGTGCGCTTTTATGAGTTGTACATCTAAAGAGGACAGCCCAATTCAGGAGGTGGTAAAGCCGCTTTCTAATCCTGTTACTTCTTATCTGCCTTACGACAGAATCCTTAAAACACCTATGGATCAGTATTATGACAAGGTTTTTGAAGGGACTGAAGGCAGCCTGAATTACCGTATGCTGTTTCCGAAAAACTACGACCCTGCAAAGCAATACCCATTGATTGTGGTACTGCATGGTTTGGGGGAACGCGGCAACGACAATCAACGCCAGCTGAGTAACGGAGGGGCTTTCTTTTTGGAAGATGGTTTCCGCAATCAGCACCAGGCAATTGTCGTATTTCCACAATGCCCTACAAGCACTCGTTGGGACAGCAAAGTTGCGGGCAAAGACAAATTGAAATGGTTCTGGAAGTATAAAGAGGAGCCAACACCGTATTTATCATTAGTAATGAAATTGGTGAATGACCTTCAGGCAAAAAAGGTTGTCGATACGAAGCAAATGTATGCCATGGGAATCTCTTCAGGCGCCATGGGTACGTATGAATTATGCTACCGTATGCCGAAAACTTTTGCGGCGGCGGTTGTGATGTCTGGTGGTGGAAATCCTCAGGATATTGTTGATCATTGTTCAAAAATGGCTTTCCGTATTATGCACGGCGATGCCGACGGAGTAGTGGACATTAGCTATGCTAACCACATGGTTCAAGCCATGAAGGATGCCAAGATGGAAGTGAAACAGGACGTATTCCCTGGTATCGGTCACGGCCCATGGAACGATCCAATGTTTACTACCCCAGGCTTGATGGATTGGTTGTTCTCGCACCATAAATAAAATTTTCATGCCTATGCAGGGATAAAATTATATGATTTGTTGGGGGCTGTCGCGCAACTACGTTTGCAATTTATCAAACCAAATAAAATTTGCTCACGCTCATTTACCCATGGAATGAATTCCATGTCTGTTGCGAAAAGTCCTTTCAGGACTGCTGTGCCGAAGGTATATTTTGTAATCGCTTCGGGTTTTAAGTCGAAGCAGATAAGTGGCCGCATAAAATTTGGATATTGTTCTTTCAAGGACAGTTGTGCAACAGCCGCTAAACAAACAGCCCTGCCACCAACGAGTTAATTTAAAATAGAAAAGAATAGAAAAATACTTACTAAACGACTGAAAATGAAAGCAATCAAAAAGTTGTTGATGTCCGTTGCTGCCGCTGCCTTGTTTGGTGGAAGTGCGATGGCACAGACGCAATTGCCACAGACCTACTGTAACCCGCTGAATGTGGATTACACGTACATGATTTATAATTCCCAAAAAGATATTTCCTATCGTTCAGGGGCTGACCCTTCAGCGGTAGAGTTTCGTGGGGAGTACTATATGTTCGTAACCCGATCAATGGGTTACTGGCATTCAACAGATTTGGTGAACTGGGATTTCATCACGCCTAAAAACTGGTACTTTCAGGGCTCCAATGCACCGACGGCCTTCAACTATAAAGATTCGGTACTCTATGTAGCGGGAAACCCTTCTGGTTCAATGTCGATTTTGCATACCGACAATCCAAAGGCTGGAGAATGGACTCCTTCGCGGTCGATCATCCATAATTTGCAGGATCCTGAGTTGTTCATCGACGACGACGGACAGGCTTATATGTATTGGGGTTCTTCCAATAAATTACCGATCCGCGCACGAAAAATGAACCGCACCAAGCGTTTCACTTATCAGAACAAGGTGTATGAAATGATCAACCTTGATGAGTCTTTGCATGGCTGGGAACGTTTCGGTGAAAACAACTACCATCCAACCCTGAAAGAAGGTTATATTGAGGGGGCATCGATGACGAAACACAACGGTAAATACTACTTGCAATATGGCGCACCAGGCACAGAATTTAATGTGTATGCGGATGGCGTTTATATTGGCGACACCCCACTTGGCCCTTGGAAGTACATGAAGTCGAACCCAATGTGTTTGAAACCAGGTGGTTTCATTAACGGTTCAGGTCACGGTTCTACCATGAAGGATGTTCACGGCCAGTATTGGCATTTTGCATCGATGGCACTGGCGTCGAACTCGCACTGGGAGCGCCGTTTGTGTATGTTCCCAACTTACTTTGACAAAGAGGGCTTGATGCATGCAGATACGCAGTTTGGCGATTACCCTCGCTTTGGTTCCAATCACCCGACCAAACCAGGGCAGTTTGCAGGCTGGATGTTGCTTTCTTATAACAAGCCTGCCAAGGTGGCCTCTTCTTGGATGGAAGTGAACAAAAGCACTGCTGCTGATGGCGAATACCTTGTCGATACACTGAAAGTAACCAAAAACGCCAAAGGTGAATTGCTGGCGCCAGTACTGACGGATGAGAACTCTAAATCTTACTGGGTAGCAAAAGCCAATGACGACCAGCAATTTGTTGAAATTGACCTTCAGAAGCCAGGGAAAATCTATGCGCTACAAATCAATTTCCATGATCATGAGTCTGGTTTGTATGGCCGATACAAAGACATGCGCCACCAATATGTTGTGGAGGCATCGATGGATGGCAAAACCTGGAAAACGATTGTTGACAAGCGCAACAATTATAAGGACGTTCCAAACGACTATGTTCAGTTGCCTGCACCTGTACGTGCGCGCTTTGTGCGTTACAAAAACATCCATGTGCCAACGCCGAATTTAGCCATGTCGGAATTCCGAATTTTTGGTAAAGGTGAAGGGGCGAAACCAGCAAGTGTAAAACACTTTAAAGTGGAGCGCCAAAAAGACCGTCGTGATGCGATGCTGACTTGGGCAAAAGTTAAAGGCGCACAGGGCTACAACATTCGTTGGGGTATTGCTCCAGATAAGTTGTATGAATCGTGGTTGGTGTACGATAAAACATCACTGAAATTGCCTTCATTGGATCGCGATACCAAATATTATGTTGCGATAGAATCTTTCAATGAAAACGGCATTTCTAAATTGTCAAAACCTGTAATGGTGAAATAAAGGTTGCACTGCATTTCTACCAGAATCCCTTTCCAATGCTTTTTGGGGAGGGATTTTTTTTGCGCTAAAACACAAAAAAGGGTTGTGGCCGTGCTCCTCTGATGATGGACTGAACAAAATTGATTTTGTGCTCCATCACCTGATTTACAGTCAGCGACAACCCTTGCTTTTTTGTTCGCCAAACCGGCGACTAAGGAAAAATAGCTTGTGGGCATGGCGGGTGTTTTTCTTTCAACCCCGCGCTACCCACAAGTTAAATGCAATATTTATCGGATATAAAGCTTGAACACTTTATGGTCGATTTTTACGATGTACAGTCCTGAAGACAATGTAGAGATGTCGATGCGTTGCGTTGCCAGACTCAAAGATTGGGTCATCATGGCCTTTCCATCAGGGGTAAAGAATACCACCTGACTTCCTGCACCACCTTCAATGAAAATATGGTCAGCTGCAGGGTTCGGGAAGATTTTCACATTTTGCTGCGCAACGGAAGTATTGAGTACTTTTTGGAATTTGGCATATAAATCCAAATGACCAGAAGTTTCAGAAATCTCCACCACGGCATCGCCCGTCAGGTCGGCATTTAAATACCATCCTTCGAAAGTGTAATCGTCCTTTTGTGCATCAGCCAGCGTGATGGTCTCCTTAACAGTATAAGCCTCAGGATTTTCCCCATCGTTCACGCCACCATCCAAATGATACGTGATCGTATAAACGGTAGCTTCAAATTTCGCATGGAACGTCAGCGCACCGCTTGTACCTGCCGTAACCTCCGTGATTGCCTCTCCTGTAAATTCCGCATTATCAAACCAGCCCATAAAGTCATAAGCGGTTTTTTCGGCATCCGCTAAGGTAAATGCATCGGCGAGGGTATATTCAGCAGGGTTTTCAGCAGCATTAACACCACCATTCAATTCATAATTGATGGCATAGCTGATCGTCGAGAAGCCAGCGGTCAAAGTGATATCACCCATTGATCCCGCAGTAATTTCAGTAACCATTTGGTCGTTTTCATCATACCATCCGTCGAAGTTGTAACCATCTTTGGTGGCAGGCAACAAAGCGAAAGTTGCTGATTCGATGTTGTAGTTAGCAGGATTTCCGCTATCGTTCATACCACCATTCAGTTCATAATTGATGGTGTAACTGATCGTTGAGAAGCCAGCGGTCAAAGTGATGTCACCCATTGACCCCGCGGTAATTTCAGTAACCATTTGGTCGTTTTCATCATACCATCCGTCGAAGTTGTAACCATCTTTTGTGGCAGGCAACAAAGCAAAGGTTGCTGATTCGATGTTGTAGTTAGCAGGGTTTCCGCCATCGTTCAGACCACCATTCAATTCATAATTGATGGTGTAACTGATCGTCGAGAAGCCAGCGGTTAAAGTGATGTCACCCATCGATCCCGCGGTAATTTCAGTAACCATTTGGTTGTTTTCATCATACCATCCGTCGAAGTTGTAACCGTCTTTCGTGGCAGGCAACAAAGTGAAAGTTGCTGATTCGATGTTGTAATGAACAATGTTGTTATCATCGTTCATGCCGCCATTCAGTTCATAATTAATGGTGTAACTGATCGTCGAGAAGCCAGCGGTCAAAGTGATGTCACCCATTGATCCCGCGGTAATTTCAGTAACCATTTGGTTGTTTTGATCATACCATCCGTCGAAGTTGTAACCATCTTTCGTGGCAGGCAACAAAGCGAAAGTTGCTGATTCGATGTTGTAATGAACAATGTTGTTATCATCGTTCATACCGCCATTGAGTTCATAATTGATAGTGTAACTGATCGTCGAGAAGCCAGCGGTCAGTGTGATGTCACCCATCGATCCCGCGGTAATTTCAGTGATCATTTGGTCGTTTTGATCATACCATCCGTCGAAGTTGTAACCGTCTTTCGTGGCAGGCAACAAAGAGAAAGTTGCTGATTCGATGTTGTAGTTAGCAGGGTTTCCGCTATCATTCGCACCGCCATTCAGTTGATAATTGATGGCATAGCTGATCGTCGAGAAGCCAGCGGTCAAAGTGATGTCACCCAATGATCCCGCGGTAATTTCAGTAACCATTTGGTTGTTTTGATCATACCATCCGTCGAAGTTGTATCCGTCTTTTGTGGCAGGCAACAAAGCGAAAGTAGCTGATTCGATGTTGTAGTTAGCAGGGTTTCCACTATCGTTCATACCGCCATTCAATTCATAATTGATGGTGTAACTGATCGTCGAGAAGCCAGCGGTCAAAGTGATATCACCCATCGATCCCGCGGTAATTTCAGTAACCATTTGGTTGTTTTGATCATACCATCCGTCGAAGTTGTAACCATCTTTTGTAGCAGGCAACAAAGTGAAAGTTGCTGATTCAATGTTGTAGTTAGCAGGGTTTCCGCTATCGTTCATACCGCCATTGAGTTCATAATTGATAGTTTAACTGATCGTCGAGAAGCCAGCGGTCAGTGTGATGTCACCCATCGATCCCGCGGTAATTTCAGTAACCATTTGGTCGTTTTGATCATACCATCCGTCGAAGTTGTAACCATCTTTCGTGGCAGGCAACAAAGCGAAAGTTGCTGATTCGATGTTGTAGTTAGCAGGGTTTCCGCTATCGTTCATACCGCCATTCAGTTGATAATTGATGGTGTAACTGATCGTCGAGAAGCCAGCGGTCAGTGTGATGTCACCCATCGATCCCGCGGTAATTTCAGTAACCATTTGGTTGTTTTGATCATACCACCCGTCGAAGTTGTAACCGTCTTTTGTGGCAGGCAACAAAGTGAAAGTAGCTGATTCGATGTTGTAATGAACAATGTTGTTATCATCGTTCATACCGCCATTCAATACATAATTGATGGTATAGTTGATCGTCGAGAAGCCAGCGGTCAAAGTGATGTCACCCATTGACCCCGCGGTAATTTCAGTAACCATTTGGTCGTTTTGATCATACCACCCGTCGAAGGTGTAACCGTCTTTGGTGGCAGGCAACAAAGCGAAAGTTGCTGACTCGATGTTGTAGTTAGCAGGGTTTCCGCTATCATTCGCACCGCCATTCAGTTGATAATTGATGGTGTAACTGATCGTCGAGAAGCCAGCGGTTAAAGTGATGTCCCCCATCGATCCCGCGGTAATTTCAGTGATCATTTGGTCGTTTTGATCATACCATCCGTCGAAGTTGTAACCATCTTTCGTGGCAGGCAACAAAGCGAAAGTTGCTGACTCGATGTTGTAATGAACAATGTTGTTATCATCGTTCATGCCGCCATTCAATACATAGCTGATGGCATAATTGATGGGTGTGAACTGTGCATTAAGGCTGATGTCACCTGTTGAACCTTTTGCGATTTCTTCAATTTTATTGTCGTCGTTGTCGAACCAACCATTGAAGTTGTATCCATCTTTTGTGGCAGGCAACAAAGTGAAGGTTTCTGTTTCCGTAGTGTACGTATTCGGATTGTCCTGATGATTTACTCCACCGTTGAGGTTGTAATTGATGGTGTATGCTCCAGCGGTGAATTTTGCATAGAGGTCAATTTCTCCCATCGATCCTTTGCTGATGGTGGTTATTGGCGCTCCTGTAAAAGTTTCATTGTCGAACCATCCGTCGAATCCGAATCCGATTTTCGTGGCAGGCAATAAGTTGAAAGTCTCGGTCTCAATATTGTATTCTACAGGGTTGTTATCGTCGTTCATGCCACCATTCAAAACATAGCTGATGGCATAATTGATAGGTGCGAACTGTGCATTAAGGCTGATGTCACCTGTTGAACCTTTTGCGATTTCTTCAATTTTATTGTCGTTGTTGTCGAACCAACCATTGAAGTTGTATCCATCTTTTGTGGCGGGCAACAAAGTGAAGGTTTCTGTTTCCGTAGTGTACGTATTCGGATTGTCCTGATGATTTACTCCACCGTTGAGGTTGTAATTGATGGTGTATGCTCCAGCAGTGAATTTTGCATAGAGGTCAATTTCCCCCATCGATCCTTTGCTGATGGTGGTTATTGGCGTTCCTGTAAAAGTTTCATTGTCGAACCATCCGTCGAATCCGAATCCGATTTTCGTGGCAGGCAACAAGTTGAAAGTCTCGGTTTCAATATTGTATTCTACCGGGTTGTTGTCATCGTTCATCCCGCCATTCAATACATAGCTGATGGCATAATTGATGGGTGCGAACTGTGCATTAAGGCTGATATCACCTGTTGAACCTTTTGCGATTTCTTCAATTTTATTGTCGTCGTTGTCGAACCAACCATTGAAGTTGTAACCATCTTTTGTGGCGGGCAATAAAGTGAAGGTTTCCGATTCGATATTGTAATCAGCAGGGTTATTATCATCGTTCACCCCGCCATTGAGTTCATAGCTGATTGTATAGTCGATGATAGTGAACTGTGCATTAAGGCTGATATCACCTGTTGAACCTTTTGCGATTTCTTCAATTTTATTGTCGTCGTTGTCGAACCAACCATTGAAGTTGTATCCGTCTTTAGTGGCAGGCAATAAGGTGAAGGTTTCCGATTCGATATTGTAATCAGTAGGGTTGTTATCGTCGTTCATCCCGCCATTGAGTTCATAGCTGATTGTATAGTCGATGATAGTGAACTGTGCATTAAGGCTGATATCACCTGTTGAACCTTTTGCGATTTCTTCAATTTTATTGTCGTCGTTATCGAACCAACCATTGAAGTTGTATCCATCTTTTGTGGCAGGCAACAAAGTGAAGGTTTCCGATTCGATATTGTAATCAGCAGGGTTATTATCATCGTTCACCCCGCCATTGAGTTCATAGCTGACTGTATAGTCGATGATGGTGAATTTGGCATATAGAATGATGTCGCCACTAAGCTCGGCACCAGAAATTTGTTCCACCTGATCTCCGCTGAAATCCTCCGTAGCATACCATCCTACAAACGTATGGCCTGATTTTGTGGCAGGCTGTAAGCTGAAATCTGAATCCGCATTATATATTGCAGGATTGTCGGCATGGTTTTCTCCGCCGTTGAGCACGTAAGAAATCCCATAATCATCGGAGGTGAATTTCGCATACAGGCTTAAAGGCTTTCTCCATGCACCGCGAATTTCAGTCCTTCTTGCAGAAAAATTTTCATTTTCGAACCAGCCCTCGAAAGTGGCATTTTCACGGGTCGGATCCGCCAGCGGAATGGCACCAGACTCCGTATTATAGGTCGCAGGGTTGTCGTCATGATTTTCCCCTCCAAACAGATGGTAGGTAATCGGGTAATCAATAATGGTCAGTTTAGCCCAAAATTTAAGATTGCCCGTTGTGCCAGCAGCAATTGTGGTGATGGGCTCCCCAGTGTATTGATCATTGTCATACCACCCGTCGAAACTATATCCATCCTTCTGAGCAGGGGAGAGCGTGATGGCATCATTTACGGTATATGTTTCGGGGTTGTCATGGTTGGAAGAGCCATTAAAGGTGAGGGTGTACGTTGTGATGTCCCATTTGGCATATGCAGTTTTTCCTTGCAGGTTGGCAAGGTCAAAAGCAGGAATTGGTGAACTATGGCCAGCGTCAGAAAACCACGTAGGGGTATAGCCAGGTTTGCCGTCATCTAAATCGGCCAATACATTGGCGTGTACCTCGTTGAGGTTTGAAGGAAAGGCAACAGATTCAATGGGGTTGTTGGCAACGAATTTCTGCCCTATTTTAAGCTCAACGGTACCTTCAGGAATCGTCAATTGTTGTAAATTGTTCCCCGCAAAAGCAAGCTGATCAATCAGTGCCAAAGGGCTGTTGGCAGGAATTGTAACGCTGGTGAGCAGGTTGTTTTGAAAGGCACGCTGTCCGATTTTGGTAATCGCATTACCAGTAAAGGTTAAGGTGGTGATTTTGTTGTTTTCGAAAGTCCCGTTTTGAATGGTCGTATAAGCCTCGGGGATATTCAAGGATTCAATCAGGTTATTACTGAAACCATCTGTACCAATGGTTCGGATAGTGGGCGGCAATGTTAGCACCTTGATTTTATTGTTTTGGAAGGCACGTTGTCCAATTTGTTTAAAGCCTTCCGCCAGGTGAAGGGCGTGAATATTCTTACCACTGAAAACATCATTGCTCACGTGGGTAATGGCTTGCTCCGAACCGTCGGGTAAGGTAACCTTCTCGGGGATGGTCAGGTTGGTGCCCGATGGGTTGGCCTCAAAGTTATAGGAGCAGGCGATAATGTGGCTTTTGGTGTTTCCCTCTCCGAGTGTAATGTCGTCGAAGGTCAGGGTGTGGTCAGTTTGTGCCCAGGCGCCTGCAGTGGTGAGCAGACTGAGCAAGATAAAGAGTAGGCATTTTCGCATTATAAAAATGGGGTTTGAGTGAAAAAATATCATTAATACTTTTATAAGTATAATTAATTTAACCTCAAGCCCTCTGATGATTTCCGAATCCATATACTTTAGCGAAAAGTATTATTTATTCATGGCGTGCTATTCTCTTTCGATTCGTAAATTAGGATAATGATAGAAATTGTTGCTCAAGTAATATTTATATGATTTTGCGTTTTTAATCCATCAGTGTAAACTGATACTAAAAACAATCCTAAATCAATTGATGGTCTGCTGATTAACTTTATGCCGACCCCAAAGCATCAGTCAATGGAATGAAAAGGGCTTTCTGTGGCTGATTCGTAAATTAAAAGCGCCTCATTTGCCGTTTTCAAAAACGATTGATCAGAAGGGGTACAAGCGTGCTGATTATTTTGTGTCGGAGGATACGGACATTGCGTGTTACCTTTCAACAGGTGTCGCTTTTGCACCTTCTTTACAGCCACCCTTTTTTTCTGAACAGCCAAAGCATGATCCCCGCCATGATGCCCATCAGCAGGAGTACCCCAAAATAACCGTAACGCCAGGTGAGTTCAGGCATAAACTGGAAATTCATGCCATAAAGCCCACAGATGAAAGTCAGTGGAATGAAGATGGTCGAAATGATGGTAAGCACCTGCATAATCTGGTTCATCTTGTTGCTTTGGCCTGAAAGGTAGATGTCAAGCGCACTGGCAAGGATGTCCCGCTGAACTTCAATATCGTCGATCACATGATGGGTATGTTCATAAACATCTTCAATGTAAATTAAGGTCGAAGGGTGGATGAGTGCATCATTGCCCCTTCGTACCACCACCAGGGCTTCGCGCAGTGCCATGAGGGCTTTTCGGCATTGGAAAATCTGTCGTTTGCTCCTTTGAATGGTGGGCAGGTAGTCCTTTTCATCAGGCCTGATAACCTTGTCTTCGAGGGACTCATTGGTTACTTCAAAGTATTCTGAAAGCTTGAAATAATCATCGACCACCACATCAATAAGTCGGTAAAAAAGATAATCACTTTTGCGCCCACGGGCTTTTCCTTTGTGCTGTTCAAGGTGTTGGATAATGGTGGCATAACGGCTATGGTCCTGTTCTTCAAAAGAGAGCACCCAGCCACGTCCAAGCACCAGGCTCATCTGATCCTGTTTCAGGTTATTGTCCATCATTTTCAGCGCTCGGAAGGTAATGAAAAGGTGGTCTTCAAATTCTTCCGCCTTTGGTCGGTGGTTGGTGTTCAGGATGTCCTCCACCGTCAGGGGGTGGAGGTGGAAAAGTCGGCCAATTTCAGCAATAATATTCGTTTCGTGCAAACCAGAAACCCTGATCCAGCTGACCCCCGCCTTTTTTTGGCAATCCAATAACTGATCCGTTGTCGGGTCGGTAATGCCGATCAGTTCTTGCCCATCATAATGAACAATATCAATAGAGGTTTTGTGGGCTCTTTTTTCGCCCACATGAATTGTACTGCCAGGCAAGTGCCCCGATTTCGACGATAAACTGGTAAATGGATATGACATCAGGAGAAATTTCGGTCTTTGTGGAAAGTCAAGTTAGCATTTTATTGATTCAAAAAACAAACTAAGAGCGTGTTTAAACCTTAAAATTATCAACAAAAATTTGGCGTATTGGTGAAAAGATGAAGGATCATTTGGTCCTCCATAAAAGCACTTGATGTTAAGAAATTGCGCGCCCGCGGTACATCGGCGAATGAATGGCTTTAAATTCTATTAAGAGAAGTATTAAAAAGGATAAGGAAACACGCTATTAACAAATTATTTATCTCCATAATTTTGAGGTTTTTGAGAGTAGGGTAAATTTGTGAAAAATAATTTTTTATACATGAATCGGTTTTTACCTCTATTATTCATGACGATCATTTCTGCCCACCTGGGCTATGGTCAGTCAACCTTGAAACGTCCTAAAATGGTTTTAGGCATTGTCGTCGATCAGATGCGTTACGATTATCTGACAAAATACTGGGATCAGTACGATGAAAACGGCGGATTCAAACAATTGCTTCGGGAGGGCACCAGCTTTTCCGATATGCATTATAACTACGCACCAACCACCACAGGCCCTGGACATACGACCGTTTGGTCAGGAGCAAGCCCTGCTTATTCAGGCATTGCCAACAACTGGTATTATGATCGGCAGGAAGGTCATGGCGTTTACTGTGTAGATGACCCTGAAGTTGAAACAGTCGGTCAGGACAATGATTCTGGCAAGCGCTCCCCACACCGAATGCTGGCCACCAATTTGGCCGATGAGCTTAAATTGTTCACCAACCACCAGTCCAAAGTGGTTTCAGTAAGTATTAAAGACCGATCGGCGATTTTGCCTGCGGGTTATATGGCTGATGGTGCTTTTTGGTATGACAGTAAAACGGGGAAATTCATTTCTTCCACCTTCTATATGGATCGTTTGCCAGCGTGGGTAAACGATTATAATGCCAAAGGCCGCCCAGACGAATTGCTGAAGCAACCCTGGGAACTGTTGTTGCCTGCTTCGGCTTATGGGGTTTCTATTGTGGACGACAACCCCTATGAAGGAAAGTTTTTCGGCGAGAAATCCACGGATTTCCCACACGATGTGCCGAAAATTGCCAAAAGGCTGCGCAAAGCCAATAAATCTCCTTACGGTATGCTGGCGCAAACTCCTCACGGAAATACGCTGGTAACAGAAATGGCCAAAGCGGCAATTAAAGGTGAGCAACTTGGGCAGCATGATTTTCCTGATTTGTTGGCCATTTCATATTCTTCGACAGATAAAATTGGGCATCAGTTTGCGCCTGCTTCCCGAGAGGTACAGGATACTTATCTTCGCCTTGACCGTGAACTGGCAGAATTATTTGCCTTTGTTGATGAGCAGGTAGGGCTGGACGAGGTCGTGATTTTCCTGACTGCCGACCATGCTGGTGCACAAAATGCGGTGTATATGGCTGACCAGAAATTCCACAATGCCAAATATGTAGATACAGCGCCTATCCGCAAAACGGTGGAGGAAGCTCTTTCCGCTAAATATGGCGAAGGAAAATGGGTGCTTGATCTGGTAGGGGAGCAGCTTTACCTTGACCGTGAGCTGATCAATACCAAAGGGTATAACCTTTCAGATGTTCAGGAATATGCTGCGCAGATTATTTTGGCGCAAAATGCAGTGCAGGATGCGGTAACGGCCAAGACTTTGCAGTCGGGGAACTTTCAGTATGGTTACAAGCAACTGCTTGCCAACGGTTGCCATCCGACCCGCTCGGGAGATGTTTTTATCGTTTTTCACAGTGGTGTAATCCTGGGAAAACACATGACGGGAACTTCCCATTCAATGACTTACAACTATGATACGCACGTGCCCATGTTGATGATGGGTTACCAAATTCCGAAAGGAAAAGCCATTGCCACGCAGGTGGGCATCACGCAAATTGCTCCTACAATGGCCAATATTTTGCAGATCAGTGCCCCTTCGGCGGCCTTCTTCCCTATATTGCCGTGGCGAGACTAAGGGCGAGCTTGTTGTGCTCCTCGCAGGGTGCCAACGGTTGATCGCCTGAAAAATGACATTAAAGGTCAGTTTATGGAGGAGCGCTTCGGCGAAATTCCATCGACTGACTTTTTTTGTTGAAGCGCAACGCTGGGCAGTTGGTCGTCTGGTCAACAAAAAATCCCCTTCAGTTTGATCCTCCTCTTTTATTTGCCCAAATTTGAGGGCTATCCGCGGGTATTTTATGGCAATTGCGGTGCTCATGAACAGCCCAAAGTTGGCTGCTTGTGGTCCGCGAATGAATGCTGAAAAATGACCAAGGCGCACAAGAATAATGCTTTCTGCAAAACTAAATATCAGTGATTATGAAACGTCCTCCATATCTTTCCTTCCTTCAGGATTCCTGGGTTAATACCACGCTGACTTCCATGTCGCTGGATCAGAAAATTGGGCAGTTGTTTCAGGTTGCCGCATTTTCAAACCGAGGGCAGGAGCATGAGCGGGAGATCATGGAGCTGATCACAAAATACCATCTCGGTGGACTGACCTTCTTTCAGGGGACTGTAGACAGGCAAATCGCCCTGACGAATCAATATCAGACCCTTTCCGCAGTGCCGCTTTTTATAAATATTGATGCGGAGTGGGGCTTGGCCATGCGCCTTTCGGATGGTCATCAGTTCCCTTATCAAATGACGCTTGGTGCCCTGCGAGACGATCAGCTCATTTTCGAGATGGCACAAATGATCGGTCAGCATTGCAAGGCTTTGGGCATACATTCGCCCCTTGCGCCAGTGGTGGATGTCAATAATAACCCTGATAATCCAGTGATCAATTATCGCTCTTTTGGTGCTGATCCCGAACGGGTGAGTCAGAAGTCGCTGGCTTATATGAAGGGTTTGCAGGCTGCAGGGGTGCTGGATAATATCAAGCATTTTCCTGGCCATGGCGATACCGCCGTGGATTCCCACCTCGATTTACCCATTTTATTGCATGATGAACAGCGGCTTCAAACGGTCGAACTATATCCCTTTCAGCGACTGATTTCCGAGGGCTGCAGTTCGGTCATGATTGCCCATTTGCAGATTCCTGCCTGGGACAAACGGCCTCACCGTCCCGCGACACTCTCACAGCCGATACTGAAGCGAATCCTCAAAGGGCAGCTGGGTTTTCAGGGGCTGATCATATCCGATGCGCTGGATATGCATGGGATTACAAAATATTTTCAGGAGGGCGCAGCCGATTGCGAGGCCATTCTTGCGGGAAATCATATTCTTACCAATTCGCTGTCGGTTCCCAAAGGAATAGAAAGGATCAAGGAGGCAATTCAGGCAAGTGAATGGTCAGTAGGAGCCCTGGAGGAGCAGGTGCGCCATATTCTGGCCATGAAAAAATGGGTAGGGGCGAATGATCCGCAGCGATTGAATCCTGCTGATGCGGTGGCTAAAATTGACTTGCAAGGAGCGCGGGTGCTGAATCAAAAAATTGCCGAGCAATGCCTGACGATGGTTATCGGGGAATCTCCGAGAATGGATCTCGAACAGGGACGTGTGGTATTTGTGCACTTGAAAATCACCGAAAAAACCCTCAGCCAAAGGGAAAGTATTGCGCATCACTTCACCTCAAAACAGGAGCGTGAGGCAACGCAGTCGCTAACTGACAAGGTTCAGCAGGCCTTTCCTGAAGTGGCGGTTTGCGAGTGGCGGAGCGAAGAAGGGGAGCCGGCTTTTGAACATTTGCTGAAGGGTTTGTCGGACTATGAACAGGTGCACCTCGCCATTTCGGGAATAAACATCAAACCGCTGAATCATTTTGATTTGCCACCCTACCTGAGGGCTCATTTGTTGCGGATCCTTGAGCCGGAGAAAGTGCATTTGTCGCTCTTTGGCAACCCTTTTGCGATAGACCATATTGCAGACTACGCATCGGTAGCCTCACTGATGGTTGCCTATCAGGATATGTCGTGTTTTGAGGATGCCGCCATAAAATTGTGGTCGGGAAAAATTGCAGCACAGGGACAACTGCCCGTTCCATTGAAACAACTATAGCAGAAGGGCAGTTGCCTTTATTTTTTTATTGATAGATGCTAAGGGTGGGTTGAATAATTCCCGCCTTTTATTTATCGCATAAAGGCTGAAGGTTTTGATTGCTGATCTATTCTGAGAAGCAGTGAACCACCAAGTGTCCCGCTCGTGATATTGCTTCCACCATTGTTACCTTAATATGATGAGAAGATGATCAGGAAATTCGAGGTGGAATATTATTACTTTGACTTCCTGACTATTTTTTTGGAGCTTTAAGTACCCAAATGAGCAGTGGAGGAGGTCTCCAAAATCTCACTGTTTGATGACGTAAATGTTAATAATCCGTAAATTGTTGGTATTATAAATGGTTTTTCTCTGCGGTGTTTGTATATTATAGTTCTAACACTTAACGATATTTATGACAACCCGACTCAGCCTTTTTTTCTGTGGACTGATGCTGTGCTTCGCCCTTTTGGCCATCAGTAAGTCTGAAGAAAGTGTCGCGCCACCTACCCCGGTATTGGCGCCAATTGGTAATATCGATTTCGATATGACCAAGGTATATGCGCCTGTTTATACCGCCGACAGCCAGCTAAAAACTACGATTTCGGCACCGCGCTCTATTGATAATTATCAGCAATTGAGCATTTATCAGCAGTATATTTTTATCAGTGAAACGTTGGAAGGAATTCACGTGATTGATAACAGCACACCTGCGGCTCCAAAACCTGTCGGCTTTATAGAAGTGCCAAGCATGATGGGTTTTGTTCTTCGTGATGATAAATTATACTGTCAGTATCTTGGTCATTTTGTGGTTTTGGAATTTGATATTCAGGAAATGGCCGTGCGGGAAGTTCAACGCCTTGAAAATGAGCTTCCTTATAATCCTTTTGATTTTTTGCCTGCAGGCTTGAAAATTGTTTGCCCTGAAGGTGATAATGGCGCAATTATAGGCTGGAAGGCGACCGACTTAACCGACAGTAAATGCCAACGATGATGAAGACCTTAAATACACTAAAAAAATGGTGGGTGATATTGGCTGTGGCCTTAGCAGGTTGTACAGGCTATGGCTCTTTAAATGTTGAAGCCATTGATAGCAATCAATCAATTAATGGGTCGATGGCTCAATACGGCCAAAATTCAAATCACCTGTTTGTGCTCTTGCCGCACCAGCGCCGGATTGCCTCTTACCGTTTCGGTGCGGATGGCTTACTCACTAAGGGCCCATTGGCTTACGGCAGAGATATGGAAACGCTTTTTCCTACGGAAGATTATTTGTTTGTGGGTACCATGGAAGGCGTGAGCATTTATGACCTCAAGAATGAATTGTCAAACTTCGAGGAAATAGGGCAATTCAGACATATTCGATCCTGTGATCCCGTAGTGGTTCAGGGAAATTATGCCTATTCTACTTTGCGCTCAGGCACGGTGTGCGGTTCAACGGTAAATCGTTTGGATGTTATTGACATTTCAGATATCACCAACCCACAAGGTGTGGGAGCGGTGCAGATGAGTGACCCCCACGGATTAGGGGTGGATGGGAATTTACTTTTCGTATGCGAAGGCGCCAAGGGACTTAAAGTGTTTTCTTTGGAGAATCCTATCGAGCCCATATTAATCAAGCATTTTCAAAATATTCATGCTTATGATCTTATTCCAGCCAATAAAATCCTGATTGCTATCGGGGATAATGGCATCCTGCAATATGATTATACCGATCCGGAGAATATTCAACAAATCAGTCAGTTACTATGAGGTTTTTTTACATCCTGACCATCGTATTATTTACCTTGTCGATGCCTGTGCTGGGGCAAAATCGCCCCCTTGAATATGACAAGAAACAACTCTTGGATCATCCCAAAATGCTGAAGCTGGATATATTGAAACCGCTTCAGTCGTATGGGAAAATTCAGTTGGGTTATGAGCATCCAATGGCCGATAATCAAGCCCTTTCCACGGAAGTGTATTACGGTTTTCACACCGATAACAGTATCTTTCATAGGTATGATATCACTTCCGTTAATGGGGCAGGACTAATTGCCCGATATAAATATTACAGAAGATTATCTCACAACAACCACAATCGATATTATTTCGCTATGGGGGGTGCCTTCCGATATACTGATGTAGGCTTTAGCGAAATAACAAATGTCTATTTCGACAATAGCTATGCCTACGGTAAAGAATCCAATAACTACGAGTCTTCCTTTAGTATAGGATACAATGTGTCATTTGGAATGCAGTTTCGACTGTCGAAGCGTTTGGAACTCGAAACGGGTGTCGGATTGGAACTGCGGAAAGTGTTCAAGGAAAATACCGAACGAAGCCTTGATGTTTATGATCTGCATTTACAGCGTACCCTGGTGGGTGTTTTGTTCGACCTGAAGCTTTGCTACCTATGGGATTAAGGGTGCTCCATGCCTAAAATAGGAGGTGAGATTTGGCGTATTTCAGCATTGATGAGGGCCTGGATTGAAAGTATTATAAAACGGATACTGAAGAAAAACTATAAACTACCCCAGTAAAAAAGCGCCCATCATCTCCTTATTTATTTTAAAAGACTGAATTGACAGTCTTTTTTTCTTTGCCTTTTTAATTTAACACTCTTGTAACGTGTTTTTGCCTTATCTTATCGGCGGTAAAAACTTGATGAACATGCGTTACTTTTTAATTTTGGCCTCGATATTTTTAGGCCTCAGTCAGTCCTTTGCCCAGCAGCAAAGGTATATTCTTGATGCAGATACGGGCAATGAAATGGATGATCTTTATGCGATTATCCGTGTTTTAGTCGAACCCGATTTTGAGCTGGTCGGGCTTACCTCGGCACAATTCAATAATGTGCAGATCTTTCAGGATAAGGTATGGAATGAAAACCCCGTAACGGAATTCAACAGTGTGAAAATCTCGCAGCAGTTGAATGAACAGCTGCTGAAATCGATGGGCATGCTGAACCTTCCGCACCCTGAGGGGACTAATCGGGCACTCGACGGCTATGGTTATGCCTGGGGGTTTAAGGAGCAATCGCCGCTGCCGACCAGTGCGGCATCAGATTTTATTATTGCTGAAGCGCTGAAACATAGTCCAGAAAATCGACTGAATATTATGGTGATCGGTGCTTCGACCAATATTTCCACGGCCATTGCACAACGGCCCGAGATTGCCAAAAACCTGCGTATTTATTTGCTCGGCACACATTACAATCCGAAAACCAAAGTCTGGAATAAGGCTGAGTTCAATATTCGCAACGACCTCAATGCTTTTGATTTGCTGATGAACAACCAGGACATCGACCTGTATGTCATGGGGACGGGGGTAATCCGTTCTTTTGTCTACAACAAGCAGCAGACACAGCAGCGCCTGAAAAAATATGACAATGAAATGGCCGAGATCCTGATAAATATCTGGGATGATATCAATGCCGCTGACCATCGGGTGATGTGGGATCTGGGTTTGGTGGCCGCAGTGATCCGCCCTGAACTGGTAGAGGTGGAAACCGTGGCCGCTCCGCCAGAAAATAAGCGCACTTCGGTCAAGGTGTACGCCGCATATAAGCAGGAAGAAATGCAGAAAGATTTCTGGCAGGCACTGGACCTTTACTACGGCAAAAAATAAGGGCTTTTTAAAGAAACTTACGATGAAAAGATTGCTATTTTTATTATTCCCATTTTTTGTAACCAGCCTGTATGGCCAAAGTTCACGGTACATTCTTGATGCAGATACGGGCAACGAAATGGATGATTATTATGCTATTGTACGCGCACTTGTTGAGCCTGATTTTGATGTGATCGGCCTGAATTCCGCACAATACGATGCGGTGAAAATTTTTCAGGACAGTGTATGGAATGGTGAACCCGTGAAGGAGTTCAGTAGTGTGAAGGTCTCCCAGCAACTGAACGAAACAATTTTGGCGACATTGGACCGTTCCGAGCTGCCGCACCCTCTGGGTTCGTCAACGATTTTTGGTTATGCCTGGGGATACTACAAAGGGGCGCGTATTCCGCAGAGTGCGGCATCAGATTTTATTATTGCTGAAGCAAGGAAACACAGTCCGGAAAATCGGCTGAACGTAATTACCATCGGCGCTTCCACGAATGTGGCCGCAGCCATTGCCAAAGCACCGGAAATCGCCGACCGGCTTTGTGTTTATTTACTTGGTACCCAGTATAATCCCGAAACGAAAATATGGAATAAGTCGGAATTCAACATTCGCAACGATCTCAATGCCTTTGATTTTATTATGAACAATCAGGAGCTTGAAGTGTATGTGATGAGCATTAAGGTGATTCGTCAACTTGTATTGCAGCGCAAAGAAAGTCAGCAGCGATTACGGGCGTATCATCACCCAACCACCGATTTGCTGGCTGATGTATGGGATCATATTCATGCCGGCAAGGACCGCATCATGTGGGATTTGGGGCTGGTGGAAGCTATCATCCACCCCGAATTTGCCAAAATAGAAACGCATCCGGCGCCTCCGGAAAATAAGCGAAAAACGGTAAAAGTTTACACTCACTGCAATGTGCAGGCGATGGAGGATGATTTCTGGAACAGTCTTGATGCTTATTTCAAAAATCATTAAAATAGCGAAAACCTGAATGGAATAATGATGAAGAAAGATTTACTGATTATCGGATCTACCAATATCGATTTGGTTGTTTATAGTGATACTTTTCCCAAAAAAGGGGAAACATTAACCGGGACTCATTTCCAGCAATTTTTTGGAGGGAAAGGGGCCAATCAGGCGGTTGCGGCAGCTAAAATGGGCAGTCAGGTAACTTTTGTTTCGTGTGTGGGCAACGATATCCACGGGGAAAGCGCGTTACAGCATTTGCAGGAAAATCATATCGACACACGGTTTGTTGCGGTGGACAAACAGGTACCCACAGGGGTTGCAATGATCAATATTGGCGATGGAGGAGACAACAAAATTATTGTTGTACCTGGCGCCAATGGCGTACTGAAGCCTGCGCATCTTGGGGCTGTTGTAGAAAAAATGGCTGATTATGAATATATCGTCATGCAGCTGGAGGTGCCGATGGAAACCATTGCTTTTATGGCGGATGTCGCGGGGCGGTATCAGAAGAAACTGATCTTGAACCCTGCGCCAGCACAACCATTATCGGATCAGGTTTTGGCCAATTGCTATATGCTGACACCAAATGAAACGGAGGCGGAAGCCATTTGTGGACTGCCGGTTACCGATGCGCAATCAGCTGGAAAGGCCGCTCAGCAAATTCGTGCAAAGGGTGTTGAGGTGGTGATCATCACGCTTGGCGAAAATGGCGTTTTCGTTTCTTGCGAAAGCTTTGAGGGAATGGTGCCGTGTCCGAAGGTAACTGCCGTGGATACGACGGCGGCAGGAGATACTTTCACCGGGGCGCTCACCGCTTTTCTGAATGAGGGAATCGCCCTGGAAAATGCAGTAGTATTGGCCAATAAAGCGGCGTCAATTGCGGTAACCCGAGCGGGCGCACAGGCTTCAATACCCCTTCGTTCAGAGGTGGTCTGATAGGGAAAGGACGTGAAAATGGTGGGTGATCGACAGGGGGATCTGTGGATCAGCCACCACTTTTTATAGTATTTGGAACAACTCTTTATTTTTTAGCTTTTCGGGCTTTTTTCTTTTCTTTGGCAATCTCATACATGATTTCTGCCGGCGCACGCTGCTGATCCAGCAGTTTTTTCATCCGTGCGAGATAAGGGGTAATGTGTTCATAGAAATCAAAATACCCATTACACAGATAGGCGATGGATTCTCCGGCATCAGTTTTTGCAAAGCGATTTTTTGGGCATTCCCCATAACACATCTTCAGGTGCTGACAATTCAGGCAGTCTTCTGCAAGGCTGTCAAATTTATCAGTACCAAACTTTATCTGTGCAGGGCTGCTCACCATTTTATCAATCTTTTCCTCCTTGATGTTCCCCAGTTTAAATTCCGGGTAAACATAATGGTCGCAGGCAAAAAGGTCGCCATTGTGCTCCATGGCCAGTGCTGTTCCGCAATATTTACTGAAAATACACAAAGCCGGCGCATAGCCCATATAGGAACTCAGCGAAACATCAAACTGCTGAACAAAATAGCGGCCAATGTCTTGTTGTACCCACTCATCGAAAATAGCGATCAGGAATTTTCCATAATCTTCAGGCTTAATGGACTCTGGCGTTACAGCCGTTTCTCCTTTATACAAAGGACTGACCAGGGTGTCGTTGTTGGTGGCCTCTACTTCCTGAATCGGGATAAACTGCATATACCTGCTCCCAATGGCTTTCAAAAAGCGATACACCTGCAAGGGGTGTTGCCCATTCAGGCTGTTTACAACCGTTAGGGTGTTGAACTCGACCTTGTACCGATTGAAAAGCTGGATCGCACGCATAGCGCCGTCAAAAGAACTTTTGCCTCCTTTGGTAGGGCGCAAAGGATCGTGCAATTCTTTTGGGCCATCGATAGACAGTCCGACAAGCCAATCGTGATCATGAAGAAATTTCGCCCAGGCCTCATCAATGTACATCCCGTTGGTTTGGATGTTGTTTTTTATCGCTTGATGCTTGGCGTGCTTTTTCTGCAAAGCAATAATTCTTTCAAAATAGGGCAGGCCTGCCAGGGTAGGCTCACCACCATGCCAGGTGAAGACGATTTCCGGTAATTCGTCGGGCTGTGCCTCAATATAGGACTTAATGAATTGCTCCAATAAATCTTCAGGCATCATGAAAGCTTTCAGCTTCCCTTCTTTATCTTGGTATATGTTTTCCTTTTCTAAATAATAACAATATTTGCAATCTAAATTACAAATTGGCCCAACGGGTTTGGGCATAATCGAGAAAGCAAATTTACGTTTACTTTGTGCCTCGGCGGAAAAAAAATCTATGGTGGACATCTCGCGTGCTACTTTATTTGATATAGGCACAAAAATCACGCCTTTTTCAAACATTACCGATCTATGCTGTCATTAATATTTATGATTTTAAGCAACTGTAAAAGGGCTTTTTTTGGTGCGGGGTATTTATGGTGGGAATAGGGAACTTTTACAAAGGGTTATTGCACATTTGAAGACTGACGATAAGAATGGGCTGTTCATGGGCTTACAGGAAATGTTACCGCCACTTTCAAAGAAGGGAAGTGGCGAATTTTAGGCTGATGAATTATAATTTCGAAGGTTTTGAAATCCGGCAAAGTAGGCTGTATATTAGAGGGAGTGCATTCGGCAGGAAGAATTTTCGATATTTTCTGTGAATGTATAATGCCAAAGCCCTTACGGTTGCCGTAGGCTTATTTTTCATGGGCATAAGCGCGTTAATTTTTTACGGGTCGTCTTTTGACCCCATAATTTCATCATCATGAATTTCAACCAATATCTACCTTTACTTTTGGTCTTGTTGGGGGCGTGCAATAAAGCCCCTTCAAATCAAGAAGCCCCAAAGGCACCCAACATCTTATTCATCATGTCGGATGATCATGCCTATCAGGCGATCAGTGCGTATGAAGATCACCTTATTGCCACGCCTAATATCGACAGAATAGCAAAGGAGGGGATGCGTTTTGATAATGCCTGTGTTACCAATTCCATTTGTGCACCTTCAAGGGCTGTGATCTTAACGGGAAAACACTCACATATCAATGGGAAAACCGATAACCATTTCCCTTTCGACAAAAGCAATGTCACCTTTCCGCAGATTTTTCAGCAAAATGGCTATCAGACGGCCATGTTTGGGAAATTGCACTTTGGCAATAATCCGGAAGGCTTTGACGAGTTTAAAATTTTACCCGGGCAAGGGGTATATTACAACCCGACTTTCATTACCAAGCATGAAGGTACCAAAGATTACCCGGGTTATGTTACTGACATTACCACAGACATGACCCTCGACTGGCTCGAAAAAGAACGTGATCCGGAGCGGCCATTCCTATTGATGTACCTCCACAAGGCCCCTCATCGGGAGTGGTTGCCTGCTGAAAGGCACCTGAAAGCTTATGCCAATAAAACGTTTCCGGAGCCAGCGACACTCTTTGATGATTATGAAGGGCGAGGGACGGCAGCCCATACAGCAGAAATGAATATTCTCAAGCACATGAACTGGGCTGGAGATTCAAAACTGTATCCGGAAACGATGGATAAACTTGGGATTCCCGATGCTTCTGGCTGGGATAAGGACGGGTTTACTTATCAGTATGAGCGCATGACCAAGGAACAGCAGGCGAATTGGGATGCCGTATATCAGCCGATGAATGAAGACTTTATTCAGCGCTTCCCGAACATGACGGAGAAAGAAAAAATGCAGTGGCGTTATCAGCGATATATGCAGGATTATCTGGGGACGATCGCTTCGGTGGATGAAAATGTTGGACGAGTGCTGGATTACCTCGATGCAAATGGCCTGACGGAAAACACATTGGTGGTTTATACCTCCGACCAAGGGTTTTACCTCGGGGAGCATGGCTGGTTCGATAAGCGTTTTGTCTACAATGAATCATTCCGCACGCCCTTGCTGATGCGTTGGCCAAAAGTGATTAAAGAGGGATCGGTGAATCAGGAGATGGTTCAAAATCTTGATTTTGCGCAAACCTTCCTTGATGCTGCCCACATTCAGGCCCCTTCAGATATGCAGGGAGAAAGCCTGATGCCTTTGTTGGCGGGCAAGAATGATCAGTGGGATCGCGAAGCGGTATATTATCACTATTATGAATACCCGTCGATTCACATGGTGAAGCGCCATTATGCCGTGATCACCAAAGCCTATAAGTTGATCCACTTCTATTATGATGTCGATGAATGGGAACTGTATGATCGCGAAAAAGATCCGCAGGAACTAAAAAATGTAATTGATGACCCTGCATACGCCACGATCGTTGCCGATTTGAAAGTACAACTTGAGGAATTGCGGGTAAAATACAAAGATAATGATGAACTCAATCAACAAAATATTGATCGATATTTAAAGGTCGTTCAGCAGGAAGCAAAGTAAATTTATTTTTGCGAGAGATTTTACTCGGTGGTTGCGTTAGGTGTTCTGTGAATGCTTATTTGTAGCGTATTTTAAGGGTGACTGTTGGTTTTTGGCAGTCACCTTTTTTATGGTGAATGTTTTAGGAGGATCTTCTGAATGTTAGATTATATTGGATCATATTAAATTTTATTTAAATGCCCTTAGTTGATTTTAATTTATATCAGATTAAGGTTAACTTTGGCGATGAACTAAATATGGAATTTTTTATTTTTTTGAATGATTTGGATCCGACACCTCCTCTTGCTCTTTTCGTTTTTTATCAGTTGTTATGGCCATGCACAGGTGCTACAAAATGATACCGAAATAACGATTCGTTCCAATGGCGAAAAGAAGGTCGAAAGGACCATTAAAATTTATATTGGTAACCCTAAAATGGCTAATATGACTAATGTGCGTATTCAGCATTCCGTGGATCACCCCGTAATATTGGATTATGCTTTTGTGTATAATGCCAATGGGGAGTTGGTCAAGAAAGTCAGTAAGAAGAACCTCATCACCAAGTCGGTAAACTCTTCATCAAGCTTTTATCAGGATGATCTCGAAACGTCATTTTCCTTGTTTTGGAATGCGTATCCTTATACCATAAAATACAAATATAAACAGAAGTTTAATCAATATATTAACATCGCCTATTGGGACCCCGCACTATACTATGGCGTAAAAACGATGAAGGGTTCCTTGACGGTTCATATGCCTGAAGATTTTGGGTATCAATGCGAGGTGACGGATTCTGTAAAATCGACCAACGAGGTGGTTGAAGGCCTTCGAACACTGAGGTGGGAAGTAACCGATCGGCTATTGCCCATGCCTGAACTTTTTGGTGTTGATCCAGGTGCACAGCAGGCGACTGTCCACCTTACCCCCGACCAATTTATTTACGGTGGCGAGGCAGGAAGCCATCAAAGTTGGGGCGATTTTGGGGATTGGATTACTCGTCTAAATCATTATCCAGCGCCCTTCGATCGCAGGGAAGCGCATAAGGTGCGTTCGATGATCGACAGTTGTAGTTCTGCCCGAGATAAAATTCGCGTTTTGTACCACTATCTGCAGCAATCTACTGTTTATGTCAATGTTTCGATTAAGGAAGGAGGGCTGAAAAGTTATCCCGCAAATTATGTGGTGAAAAATAAATATGGGGACTGCAAGGCATTAACCACTTATATGAAAGCAATGCTGGCTCAGGTGGGTATTCCTTCTTATTACGCCCTGGTTGCCGCTGGAGCGCAGCAGCCTGAAATTTCTACGGAATTCCCCAGTCAGCAATTTAATCATGTGATTTTGTGCGTACCGATGCAGAAGGACACCCTCTGGCTTGAAAATACCTCCACGACCTCACCATTTAATTATCTCGGAACTTTCACACAAGGCCGTTACAGTTTATTGGTTGATGGGCAGAACAGTAAACTCGTCAAGACTCCCGCGATTAAGGGGGAGGATGCCCGAAATGAGGTGCAGGAAACCTTTTCTCTTGATGAACAGGGGGAGTGGCAGGTTGCTGCGGAAATCATCCTGCGGGGAGGTGCATTTGAGACGGTCAATCATTACTTTAAGAGAGGTAAAGTACCACAGTTGGAGACTTATGTAAAAAAGAGGCTCAATCTCAAAATCAAAAAATTTGCACGTTGTGAAGTGGCCGACAGCCCACAGGATGCCCACTTTATGAAAGTGCTTTGTACTGCGAAAGTACCGATGCCTATAACTTCAATTGGGGAATCGAAATATCTGCGTCCGCCAAAGCTATTATTGCCTGCCTTTGAAGTGCCCTCGAAAAGAGATCGCCCCGTGCTGTTAAATATGCCTATCGAGGAACAGAGGACATCCGTTTATCAACTTCCTGAAGGGGAAGAATTAACCGCAGCATTACCAGAAGATTTTATCAAAGAATCAAAATATGGGCATTTCCACAGGAAGTATCATGTTACAGCTCGTCAGTTGGTGGTCGAATCTTCTTTAGCAATTTATCGAGGGAAGATCAGCTTAACAGATTACCCTGATTTTTATGCTTTTATCAAGTCAATTAACAAATACCAACAATCCACTTATCTTAATCTGTTATGAGGAATTATCTGTTATTAATATTTTACTTTTTTGTACAGACTTGTTACGGACAGTCTGAGCCTGAACTGACCGTTCGCCCTTTTGGGGAGATTAAGATGGCTGAATTGGAAATGACGCAATATGATGCTGATCCTGAAGCCAAAGGGTTAATTTTATTTGATGAAGGAACGGCTCGATTTGTTGATGGAAAGCTTGGCTATGAAATTGAATTCACACGCCATAAGGTGGTGAAAGTGTTTGATAAACATGATCTTAAATGTACAGAAGTGGAGATTCCCCTTTATCTTTCTGAAAAGGGGTATAAGGAAAAGGTGGTTGAGCTGCAAGCGGTAACCTATAATCTGATAGAAGGGAAAATAGTGCCTCAAAATTTGGTTGGAAAGCAGGTTTATATGGAAAAAGTCAACGACCGATGGATCAATCAAAAGTTTGTTTTTCCTAATGTTCAAAATGGGGCGATCATTGAGTATGAATATACCGTTCGGTCGCCATTTATGTTCAACCTTCCAAATTGGAATTTTCAATCGGAATTGCCGACCCTTTACTCGAGTTATTGCGTGCGGTTAATTCCTGCCTACGAGTATGTTTACTGGGGGCAAGGGATGAAAAAATTTGATATTGTAAAAACGGAAACAGGCAAGAAGACAAGGGTTCATGGTAGCTACTCCAAACACTATGGCATGGCGATGGGCTCTGGTTATGAATTCACGGATAACATTCAAACCTTCGTGAAGGTGAATGTGCCTGCCATGGCGGAAGATATTCCTTATTTAACTTCGAGGAATGATCAGATCATGCGGGTCAATTTTCAGCTAAGCAGAGTAAACTATGCCAGTGGCCAGCATCAAGAGATCATTACCACCTGGCCAAACATGAAAAAGGAGTTGCTTCAGGAGGACAGGTTCGGTAAAATATTGAATAAATGGAAGCGTCCATGTAAGCAAATCCTGGAAAATGAGCTGCCCCTTAGCGCGGAAAACCCTGAAAAAAAGGCGCAGAAAATTATTGAGTATGTTAAAAATAATTACCGATGGAATCATCAGTTCGGTAAATTTGCTACCCAAAGCCCGAAAGAGTTACTGCAAAGCAAGACAGGAAATTCAGCGGATTTAAACCTGTTTCTGATCTCCTTGCTGAGGTCTGCCAAGGTCGAGGCGACCCCTGTTTTGATCAGTACACGACAGCATGGGGCGATCAATCGGGATTACCCTTTTCTGCATATGTTCAATAATGTGGTGGTGTTGGTCAAGACGGACCGACTGATCATTACCGATGCTACCGACAGGTCTGTTGCTTATCATCATTTACCCGTGGAATGCATTAATGCGCAGGGTTTGCTGGTGGACGATCAGGCGGAAGACCAATGGCTTCAGTTGAACCTCGCTGCGGATTATCAGGAGCGAACAATTGTGGACATTAAACATGATGCCGAGGCCGATTCCTGGAAAGGTGTTATGACCAAGTTATATTTTGAATATGCCGGGGCAATGGCAAGAAAAGAAATAGGGGCTGATGAGGCAGCAGGTAGCGCGTATTTCGAGGATGATTTTGAGCAGATTGAGCTGGTGAAAACTCGAGGCATAAAAAAGACAAATAAGCCGTTTACAGTCTATATTAAAGGGGAGGTAGAAGCGCAGCAGATCAATGAAATGGTGCTTTTTGATCCCTTCCTGAATCAGCCGATACGCGAGCAGCTGCTCAAGCAAGAAAAAAGGGACTTCCCCGTGGATTTTATCTATCAGATGAAAGCTTCTTTTACGTCAACAATTCACCTTCCTGAAGGGTATCGATTTGTTGTCGATACAAAAGATTTAAACATCGATACGCCTTTGTTGGTGGCTAATTTAAGTTTTGATTACACCACCAATAAGGTGGTGGTGCAGGGAGATTATGCATTCAAAAAAGATCAGTACAGCGTGGAGGAGTACGCAACGCTTAAAGCCCTGATTGATGATGTGTTGAAGGGTTTCAGTCAGAAAGTAGTTTTGGAACGCATCAAAATTTAAGGGGTTCATGCTGCTACAATCCTCCAAATTGTCGTTGCGAAATTTGAGATTAAATACGTCCTTATTCCTGAGCGCATAAAATAGCCCCCTTACCATGATCGGCAAGGGGGCTACTTATTTATAGGCGATGGATTAAAAGCTGTTCCTGTTAAGGATGAACTTAATGCTGTTGTTCAAAAACGGGATAATCCGTATAGCCTTCTTCACCACCACCATAGAAAGTCGCATGGGCATTGGCTGCCCCTTCATTCAGTGGGTAGTCATGCTTGAATCGATTGACCAAATCAGGATTGAAAATAAACGGCTGACCAAATGCGACCATATCGGCATAACCTTTTTCCAGTAAATCAGCAGCCTTTGCTTTGGTGAGTTTTCCTGCCACCATAATAGGGTTCGGGTACAGCGCCCGAACCGACAGACGATAATTTTCATCCACTTCTTCATGTACAGAAATGTTCTCCGACAGGTGGACATAAGCCAGGTTCAGCGGTGCAAGGGCTTTCAGCAATTCCAAGCTTAGGGTGCGCATTTCAGGGTCGAACACACCTGATCCTTCGGCAACAAAGGGCGACAGGCGAATGGCCGTTTTGTTCCCACCGATGGCATTTGCGACCGCCTGTGTGGTTTCTGCCACAAAGCGCATTCGGTTTTCGATCGATCCACCATACTGGTCGGTTCTTTCATTGGAAGAAATTCTCATGAACTGATCCATCAGGTAGCCGTGGGCGCCATGAAGCTCCACCCCGTCGAAGCCTGCGGCTATGGCATTTTTCGCTGCCTGAACGAAATCTGCTGTCGTTTGCTGTACCTCTGCGGTTGTTAATGCGCGTGGATTTTCCGTTTCGATCATCCCAAAACCACCTTCAGCTAACGGTCCGTAAACCTTGTCTTCAATTTTCAGGGCTGAAGCCGACACGGGTTGCAGGCCTGTTATTGCGCTATGCGAACGTCTGCCAACATGCCATAACTGCACAAAAATTTTCCCTCCTTTTTCATGGACGCGTTGCGTAACTTTCTTCCATCCCTCGATTTGCGCAGGGGTGTAGATACCAGGCGTCATGGAATAGCCGCGCGCCACTTCCGAGATGGGCGCACCTTCCGTAATAATTAATCCTGCTTCCGCCCGTTGCCCATAATATTTGGCCATGATATCATTCGGCACATCGCCTTCGTCAGTTCTTGAGCGGGTCATTGGCGCCATGGCCATTCGGTTGCTCACTTTGAAATCGCCAAAAGTGAAAGCATCAAAAAGCGTGGCTTTTTTTCCTGCCACCGCTTCATAGGTGGGGTAGTCGGTCAGGCCTTCGGCTGTTCCTCCAAAGAAAAGTTGTGGGCGTTGTGCATTCAACGGCAGGTTGTTTTCAAGGCGGTAAGGCAGGTCGGGATTGGCGATAAATGGGCGACCGAAGCCAACCATATCAGCATAGCCTGCCTCAAGTACCGCATTGGCTTTTTCAGTGGTGTATTTTCCTGAATAGATAATGAGGTTGTTGAAATTTTCGCGTAAGGCGGCTTTAAAGTCCGTAGGCATGAGGGGCGCATCTTCCCAGTCTGCTTCAGCAATATGGACATAGGTTACATCCATGGCATTCAATAATTTCACGGCCTCAAGGTAGGTGGTTTCAGGATGGTCATCCACGGTCCCGTTCAGGGTGGTGAGCGGAGCCAGACGCACGCCGACTTTCGTGGCACCAATGGCCTGAATTACCTCAGCAACCACCTCGCGCAAGAAACGAAGTCTGTTTTCAAGGCATCCACCATATTCATCGGTTCTGTTATTGGCCTGCGAATCAATAAACTGATTAATCAAATATCCGTTGGCAGCATGCAATTCTATACCATCGAAGCCCGCAGCCATTGCGTTTTTTGCTGCCTGTCCAAACTCCTTGACAATCGCCTTGATTTCAGGAATGCTCAATGCACGAGGCATGGAGTGTTGAATCATTTCTCCCGCTCCTTTTTCGGGTCCTGAATGGTCGGGGTCCACAAAAACTTTTACGCCTTCGGCCAGCAAGGCACTCGAGGATACTGGCGCCTGTCCGTTGGGCTGAAGATCGACATGTGAAATTCTGCCTACATGCCATAACTGTGCGAACATCAGGCCGCCATTTTGGTGTACCCGATCCGTGACTTTTTTCCATCCCTCGATTTGCGCTTCATTATATATGCCAGGTGTCCATGCATAGCCCTGACCTTGGGGGCTGATTTGTGTTCCTTCAGAAATGATCAAACCTGCAGAGGCGCGCTGACCATAATACTCGGCCATTAATTCGTTGGCCACATCTCCTTTCGATGCCCTTGAGCGAGTCATCGGTGGCATGACCATATGGTTTTTGAAGTTAAAACCTCTTTTGTTCAGTGCTTGAAACAATTTTCCTGTATTTGATTTTTGATCTTTCATGTCTTTCATTTTTAAGGTCAGTAGCGGTGCTATGGATTACAGTGTAAAAATAATGCCACAACCGCTATTATGAAAATAATATAAATCATACCTTAGTATCATAATTATAATAGTAAGTAGCGGTATGGTAAATTTTGAGTGGTATCGGACCTTTAAATCGATTTATGAAAAGGGCAGTCTGACTGCCGCAGCGGAACATTTGTTCATTTCTCAGCCAGGAGTGAGCCTGCATTTAAGTTCCCTTGAAGGGCATGTGGGGCACCCTTTGTTCAGTCGTGGAGGCCGAAAACTCAAGCCTACCGAGCATGGGGTACAGCTTTATCAGGCGATTGTTGAACCTTTGGGGTTGCTTGAGGCGGTGGAACGCAAATATCAGAAAAGTAATCAGCAGGACACTCCCTCCCTGACGTTGGGCATGTGTTTCGAGACTTTTCAACTGATGCTTGAGCGAAATTTACACCGCCTATCTTTTAATGTGATTCTGGAGTTTGGCGCATATCCTGCCTTGCTTCAGAAGTTGGATCAGGGAGTGGTGGATGTGGTGGTGAGCCCTCAGCCCTCGGAGTCTAAGGAGGTGGTTCAGGAAATTTTCGGCGAGGAAAAATTGGTGCTTATTGGCAGCAAGGGGGTTGATACGGAGGTGTTTTTTCAGCAATTTGAGCACTTGCCACGGGAAGATTTTGCCGATTACCTGAAAACGTTCAAATGGTATGCGCCCACGGGGACGAATGAACATTTTAAGCGGTTTTGGAAAACTAATTTCCGAAAGTCACCAGACTTCCGAGCGAATTATATTGTGCCTAATTTTAATTCCATTATTCGTTGCCTAAAAGAGGGGGACGGCCTGGCAGTGGCCCCAGATTTTTTGTGTCAGCAGGCATTTCAAAATCAGGATTTGAAATTATTATGGGCAGGGGACGAGCCGATCGTGAATCGGCTGCGATTTATTCATCGCAAGAAAACCAACTATCAAAAGCAGATTGATCAGATTAAAAAAGTGATTCAGCAGGAGTGGCAATTGAACGGCCAATCATGATGAGGCCGCACCGCTTGGGGAGCCCAGGCGGATAGTCAGGGCTTGTGTTCGAGAAACTGCCGCAATGCCGCTGCTTTAAATTTTCTGCCAATGGGTAAATGCTGGTCAGCAATCACCACTTCAGATTTAGTGTGGGACGCCATATTATTTTTATTGATGAGAAAAGAGCGGTGGATACGGACAAACTCTTTGGGCAGCCGTGCTGCAATGGCGGAGATTCTTTCCCGAGACTGGAAGGTGCTTTCAGCGGTGGCGATTTTCACATAATCATCCTGACTTTCGATGTACAAAATTTGGTGATAAGGCAGTTGAATGTTTTGTCTGTTGGCACGAATATTCAGCAATCCTTTTTCCTTCTTCTTGATCTCGGCTTTCAATTGCGCCATTTCTTGCGTATTTTTTTTGTACTGAATAAACAGGTCGATGAAGCTGCTGATAAAAACAATCAGGTAGAGGTTCAGGCTCAGAATAAAAATTGAACGCGCCTGAAGTCCCATGTTTTGAATGTCGTAATTGGCTAAAATGACAAAGGAAATCAGGGCGATCAGCATTTCAAAATATAATGAAACGATGATCATGTATATGAAATATAACCCAAAGCGAAAATATTGCGCTTGCAGTAAATAGCGCGGCAGGAGATAATGGTTGAAAAAGTAAGAAGTAGCCACCACCACAGGCAAAAGCATGGCGGAAAAATAAAAGGAAAGCTCAAAACTTGCCCATTGGTTTCCGAAAAACAGGGTCAGGAAGGTTAAAATACATGACCAGTAAAGGATTGATCTCAATAGTTGATTTTTCATGGATAGGGAACAAATAGGGGTTTTTGGGCCTTCAGGTGGGTTTTGTCGGTAAACGACCAATTCCCATCGGGATATGACCTTGCGTAAATGCGCTTGCTTTTCGTCCTTTGAATCAACAATGTTTTACTAAAAAATCAAAAAGTTATGATGGATTTATTTTACATGGGAGGCCCTTTGTTTATGGGGATTCTCAGTTTGATTCTTCTCGTGGTAGTGGGCTTGATGCTGGCGTTCGGCGGCTCGATGTTAAAAGGAAAACTGCTTCCTGATGCACAAATTAACCTTGTGAAGTCGGTAGGGCTTTTTGCACTTATCGTAGGCTTATTGGGGCAGCTGATTGGCCTGTTCAGTGCTTTTCAGGCCATTGAGCTTGGGGCGGTGAATGTATCTCCCGCTTTACTCGCAGGCGGATTCAAGGTATCGATGATCACGACCATTTACGGGGTGCTGATCTATGTGTTTTCCTTTATTGGCTGGTTTGGGCTGAACTGGTATTCGACGCGAAAGCTGGCGTGATGAACGGCTCTGCAATACGGCTTAATTCAGGGGGGCTAAATTTCGCCTGACTTTCTATGCCCTTCATATTGCACTGCTTTACAACACTTCATGCCGATTTTTAGCTAATGGAATGGTCAGTGCACGGCATCAACCGATGAGGGTGATTTCAGTGTAAAACGTCATCAGTAGATAAAATATGTGCCGATCATTTCAGGTTCCACCACCCCAAAAGTGCTATTGGAATCAGCAAAAAAAAACGCCCCTCTTCAATACTGAAAAGGGGCGTTGTCGTTTTGCAGATTGCCCATTCAGGCAATGGGTTTACTGTACGGCTTTGCCGTTGTATTCCCCTGTAAGTGTTTTCAGGAATGCTTCTACCTGATCAATTTCTTCTGCATTTAATGCACCTTTTGACTGGTAGGTGTTCATCATTTCGATGGCTTCCTTGAGCGTTTTCGCAGAAGCATCGTGGAAGTACGGAGCAGTTTGCGCCACGTTTCTCAGGGTTGGCACTTTAAAGTAATGCGTATCTTTTTCATCTTTGGTAAAGTTGGCATATCCGTGATCAACCTTATTAACATTTCCGCGGTCGGTAAAGTAATCGCCCGTCAGTCCAACATATTCAAAAGAGCGTCCGCCCAATGCTTCACCTGCATGGCAAGTGGCACAGCCTGCCTTTTTGAAGGCCTGATAACCTTTAATGGCCTGCTCAGAGATGGCCGCCGTGTTGCCTTTCAAGTATTGATCGAAAGGTGCGTTAGGCGTAATCAAGGTTTTTTCAAAGGTTGCAATTGCATCTGTAATCGTTTCCTGAGAAATCCCTGAAGGATAAATTTCTTCCATCTGTTGCTTAAATTCAGCGTCGGCATTAAGTTTTTCGACAATCTGATCGAAGCTCGTGTTTCCCATTTCTTTATCTGCGAGGGGAGGTCCTGCAGCTTGGGCCTGTAGATCGTGTGCGCGACCATCCCAAAATTGGGCAAGGTTGTAAGCGGCATTAAATACGGTAGGCGCGTTAATCGGTCCTTTTTGTCCTTTGATTCCCACAGAAACAGGCAGGCGGTCTACGCCACCTCGGTTAAGGTCGTGGCAAGAGGCGCAGGATACCGTATTGTCGGCAGACAGGCGCGTGTCATGATATAGGGCTTTTCCTAAGGCTACCTTTTCGTCATTCACCGCTGGGAAATTTGAAATAGGGCGTACAGGTTCATTTTTGAAAGTCTCGCTGGCGGTATTTTGTCCGTAATCTTTGGCTCTTGCTTCGGCTACCCAGTCGAGGATGGTGGCTTTTTCTGTTTCGTCGATGGCACTGCCGAGGTGGATCATTCGGTATTGAATCACTGGCATACTGCCTTCAGTAATGGCTTTCTCAATTTTGTTCAACACCGCAACAGATACGGGTGCTCCTTTTTCCATTTGCTGAATGGTATGGTCAAGGTTGAGGTGTCGGCCACCACTGATAATGTCTTTTTTAATGACCTGTCCTACACCAGGCACAGCGGCATATAGTGGTAAAGCGGCAGATCTGGAATGGCAGCTCATACAGTCATTGTCTTTAAGGACAGCCAGGGCTTTTTCCGTTTTGCTGTTTCCTGCAGCATTTTGGTGGAAGGTGTGGTCTTCTGATAAGTTTAATATCGTGATTGCAGCTATGGTGATGGCCACAAAACCTAATATGTACTTCTTCATAAAAATGTAATCGATGAGAGTGTTTATTATTTTTTATAAAGATATGATAAAATTTCTGCGTATGCGTAGCTGTTCATATATATAAATTATATGTATTATAATATTAATTTATATGCCATCACTTTGCTGATTTTTGTCATAAAATAATATGATTTTAACACCATTGAACCTCTTAATCATTTGAGTGGTGATTTGGTAAAAATTATTACGCTGAATTATATTGATTGAGGTTAAACATATAATATTAAAAATCACATAATTAATTATTAAATTTTTTTGTGTTTTTATGTATTTAAATGAATATTGCTTCAAAGAAACTTACCTGCTTCGTTACGGCTCTCGCAATTAGCGTACGACGATTAAATATTTATAATGAACAATAGGGTATGGATTAGACCCCAAGAGTTGGTCTTGGGAACAGTGATTGGCGTTTTTACACTGTCAATTTTGGTGATTGTGGGCTGGTTTTTCAGTATTCCCGAACTCCTTCAGTTGCATCCCGCTTTTGTGCCGATGCAATTCAATACGGCGCTTTGCTTTCTGCTTTGCTCCATCTGCCTCAACAATGGAAACCATTTTAACAGACAGGAAAATGTTATTCCAGTGATCATTCTCGGAATTACATCCCTGACGCTGCTTCAGTATATTTTTGGTATTGATCTCTATATTGATGAGTTCTTTATGGAAGCCAATATTGTGACCAATACCTCCTCTCCAGGGCGTATGGCGCCCAATACGGGTTGTTGCTTTATGCTCTTCGCCCTCACTTTCTTATTGCCAGAAGGCAGTATTCGTCAGCTTGAAATAAAGGGGGTATTGTCTTCCTTTATCTTTTGCCTTGGGCTGATTGCCTGTGGTGGTTATGTGCTGCAATTACCGAGTGCTTATGGCTGGATGAACATGACCCAGATGGCTTTGCATACTGCGGTGGGTTTCATGTTGCTGGGCTTTGGCATGACGGTTTATTTCATTGAAAAAGAGCGTAAACTGAAAAAAGCACTCAGTAATCCTAATAAATTATGGATGGTGGGCTATGCCTTCAGTATGCTGATTTTGATATTTCTGATTGATATGAATATCCCTTTGGGGGTAGCTGGAGGTATTCCATATGTGATACTGATTCTATTGGCCTGGTTTACCGCCAAGCCTAAATATGCGATCGTTCTCGGGCTGCTTTCCATAGTGCTTACGCTGATCGGATTTTTCTATTCTGCATCAAGTGGCCTGCCGCATTGGATGGCCATTACTAATCGAGTATATTCTATTTTGGCGATTCTGGTTGTTTCGGTCCTAATGTATATTATCAAACGAAAGGAACTGAAATTACTTGCGCTGAATGCGCAACTTGATGCCCGAATTTTGCAGCAGGAGGAGAAAGGAAAATTGCGTGATGAAAAGATCGATCAGTACAGTTTAATTGTGGCCAACGACCTGTTTTTTTCTTTTCATTCCATGAAGCAAAAAATGGGTGATTTTAAGGATGGCCATAAGAATTTACTTGGAGACGATGGGCGCCATAAAATAGAGGTGATTCAGCGTTCTATTCATAAATTGGAAGAAGTGATTTTCCGACTGAAATCCCTCTTCGCGACCAAAGTGGATCGAATAAAGAAGGTGAGCGTTCAGCAAATTATGGAGTCGGTAACAGCACAGCTTGCGCCTACGATTCAGGAAAATAAAGCCAATGTGCTTTTCCGAGAACTACCTGTGGTGGAAGGAAACGAAGGGGAACTTCGGTTGGTTTTCTATGAACTGATGAAAAACAGTTTAGAAGCGCATGTCGAAGATTTCCCACTCAATATTTGGGTGTCGTATTTGAAGGTAGATGATTTTTATCATTTTGAATTTCGGGATGATGGCATCGGTACCAGCGACGGCGGTGGACTTGGTGCGCCGATAGATGCCTATGGTAATCGGTCTGGTGATGCCGGCAGAATGGGCATTGGCCTGAAGATGTGTCAGCGAATTATGGAATCACACGGCGGGGAACTCTGGTTTGAAAGTGCGATTGGAGAAGGTACACGGGTGATATTTAAATTGCCTATCAAGCAGCATCCAGCTTCGGATTTAAAGGAAATCATTCCTTCTGTAAGTCCTGTGTTGTCTTAATGGCATGGCCGATAAATCCACATGATTTTTTTGTCTACAAGTCAAGAAGAGAAAAGAAATTTTTAAGGGACACTCAAAGTCTATCTATTTGGATAGACCGCTTAATGGTCTTTTAAAGTGGGCAGGAGCCATAGCGACATGCTCAACCCAATATCACAAATCGCTCTAAACTGTGGACGAACCATTGTCCAGTATTTGAAGGCTGCATCACTATACTAATTTTCACTTCATTAGTAGCCAAAAGCATTTCAGTATAGGCATAATGGTGTATCATGCCTATACTGAAAGGGCTAATTTATCTTACCTGACCATCCCCTCGGACCATCCACTTGTAGGTGGTCAGTGCCAGCAAGCCCATTGGGCCACGAGCGTGGAGTTTTTGGGTAGAAATCCCGATTTCTGCACCGAGCCCAAACTCTGCACCATCGGTAAAGGCGGTGGAAACATTGGCGTAAACCGCAGCGGCATCCACGAGTTTCAAAAAGTGTTCTATCTGTTCCTGATCTTCGGCGACAATGGCTTCACTGTGTTTGGAGCTGTATTTCTGAATATGAGCAAGCGCTTCCGTAGGGTCAGCCACCGTTTTGATCGCCATTTTGTAATCGAGGAATTCTGTTCCGAAAGTATCCTCCTGTGCCTGCTTTAGCAGTTCGGCAGGGTAATGCCCTTCGAGCTGTTCAAATGCTGGGGCATCTGCATAAATGCTTACACCTTCATCGGCCAGACCTGCAACCAGGGCAGGGAGGTCAGAAAGGCGACTTTGATCCATGAGCAAGCAATCCAGGGCGTTGCAAACACTCACTCTTCTTGTTTTGGCATTTTTTATGATCGCCTGCCCCTTTTGCAGTGTTCCTGAAGCAGCGAAGTAAGTATGACAAATTCCTGCACCCGTTTCAATCACGGGGATGTTGGCATTTTCGCGCACAAAATTGATCAGGTTCTGTGAGCCTCTCGGGATAATCAGGTCTACATAATCTCGTGCATTGAGGAGCGCCTTTGTGGCCTCGCGGTCGGTCGGCAACAACTGAATACAGTTCGGATTAATCTGAAATTCGGCCAATACTTCCTGAATAATTTTCACCCCAATGGTATTGGAATCTATGGCATCCGAGCCGCCTTTAAGGATACAGGCGTTCGAGGATTTAAAGCAAAGTGCAAAAACATCATAGGTAACATTCGGGCGTGCTTCATAAATCACCCCGATCAGGCCAAAAGGAACCCTCGTTTGCTGAATAACCATCCCTGCGGCATGTCGATTTTCAAGCATCACTTCACCAACGGGCGAGGGCAGTGCCGCCACTGAACGCATGTCGCTGGCAATTCCGCGGAGTCGGTCTTCGTTCAGCAACAAACGATCGTATTTGGGGTCGTCCTTGGCCATGCGCGCCAGGTCCTTCTGGTTTTCGGTCAGGATATTTGGAATGTGCGCCTCAATGCGGTCGGCAATGGCAAGCAGGATCTGGTTGATTTTCTCCTCGCTGAGCAGGGGTAAAATCTTGGAAGCCTGATGCGTCAGTTCAAACTGATGGTCAAGTTGATTTAGGGTGGTTTGCATAGGGTTTAGCTATTGGTTTCTAAATGTAGATAATCATAATGGATGAAGGGTTTTTTCTGAGGGCTCCCCAACATAGGCTTCAGTTTTTCACTTTCATATTGTGCCTTGCCGAGCCCAATCAGGTCTCCATCTTCCGTGAATATTTCCACCAGGTCGGCCTTCTGAAAGGCCCCTTCAATGGCGGTAATGCCCACGCAAAGCAGGCTGTTGGCCTGATGCTCATTCAGCAGGGCATCACGGGCACCCTGATTGATGATCACGCGACCTTTGACAAAACTCTTCGAATGCGCCAGCCACTTTTTGATGCTTTTGGATTTCTTCTCGCTCGGCACAAAGTGCGTCGAAATGGTGTCTTCCTTTCCGTTAATTAAATCAGTAATAATATCCTGCCTTGTGCCATTGGCAATAAACACGTCGATGCCCTGATCGGCTGTTTTTTTGGCAGTGGAAATTTTCGATTGCATTCCTCCGCGTCCGAGGGAAGAGCCTTCTGACTGTACGAAAGGGCTCAGGTCCTGTTCGTCCACTTCAGGAATTACGCGACTTTCGGCATCCTCAGGGTGTCCATCGAAAATCCCATCGATATTGGAAAGCAGCAGCAGGCTGTCGCAGTCGAGCATGGTGGCCATCAGTCCGGCAAGTTCATCATTATCGGTAAACATCAATTCTGTGATGGCAATGGTATCATTCTCATTCACAATCGGCAGGATGCCCTGTTCCAGCATGGCATTCATACTCGATTTCATGTTCAGGTAATGCTGTCGGTCGGCAAAACTTTCCTTGGTGGTCAGGACCTGCGCACACTGCACATCGTAGGTGCCGAAATAATCATAATAGCGGTTCATCAGTCGTACCTGACCAATCGCCGAACAGATCTGTTTATAAATTACGATATCCGTTTTTTTGACGGGTTTGAACTCGCCACGCCCTGCCGCTACGGCTCCTGAACTGATCAACACCACCTCGTGCCCCTGTTGCATCAGGGTGGTCATCTGATCTACGAGATGCGCCATTTGCGCTAAATTGAGCTTTCCATCCTTTCTGCTGATGACATTGCTGCCGATTTTAATTGCAATTCTTTTGCCTTTACTGCCCATGCTTGTTTGCGGTGATTTTTTTAATAAACTAAGCATTGAATTCCGAAATTCGTAATGGTTTGGCTGTTTTTTTTCATTCACTTTTCGTCATTGTTGTTTGTTCCGCTTGCGGGTACGATCAAACCTAAGTTGCGGCTATGGGGTTATTCAGATAATCAAGACAGGTTAATACGATGTTAGATTATCCTGATGATATTAAAATTCAGTGGTAAAGGACTGCGAAAATGCTTTTTTATGGTAGTTGGACTGTTATTTGTGGCATTTTACTGATTAGAAAATTACAATTATTTCGATATTCAGATGATTGAAAAAAGGACAGGTAAAACCTTTTTAAAGGTGGTAGGTATTGGGCTCATCGTGGTGGCCGTTTTGCTTTTGGGGCTCGTTTTGGCTTTGCCCATGGCCGTTCAGCCATTGGCGCAAAAGGGGCTTGAACAATTCAATCGGGACCTACAAGGTAAAATTGAGGTGCAGCAGGTGCAAATGGCCAGTTTGTCGTCCTTCCCTTTGGTGAAAGTTCAGATGAACAACCTTTCGGTGCATGAGCTGGATACGCTTGGCGAACCGAAAACCGATGCAGTGATTCGGCTCGGGCAGGTGCGGGCGTCGGTCAATGTGTGGAAGTTGCTCAGTAATGAATTGCTGATCGACAGCCTGTCTTTAAAAAATGGGGTGGTGGACTATCGGATAGCGGAAGACTCTACCATCAATCTGAATAAAATATTTATGGCATCTGCGGACAGCCTGCCCGCCGATAGCAGCAGCTTTGATATGCAGGTGAAAGTGAATGCCGTAGCCGTGGACAGTGTTTCACTGACTTATAATAACGATGTTAGCTGGGAATATATGGGGGCAAGTATTGACCGCCTGCGGGGGAATGCCCAATATAGCCTGTCGGAATCTTCGGCAGATTTTCAGCTCGATGGCAGCCTTGACAGTTTGCAGAATATCGCCATTGCCCTGTCGCGTCAGCCAATAAGTATGGCCGTGGATGCGGCCTATGATTCTTCGGGTTTGGTGTCGGTCAATCATGCCAACCTGAAGGTGAAATCCGCCAAGCTTGATGCTCAGGGTATTTACGAGATGGGAAATAAAGGGCTGACCAATTTTCATTGTCAGTTCGATGATGAAGGAGCGAGTGTACTTTATACCATTTTCGATGGGATGTTGCATGGCGAAAATGATTATAACCCTGAGGCGCACGTTCGTTTTTCCGTGAACCTTAAAGGGGAAAAAGGGGCCGTTACCCCTGCGGTCAATGCAACGGTTGATGTGGATTCTGTCAGTTTTAAAAATAAGGATGTAAACCTGAAAATGATTGCCATTCAGATGAAGGGGGAGACGCTCGCTGGCGAAGATTTTATGCATGGAAAGCTGGATATCGACCGCCTGTTTATTCAGTCTGAATCCGCTTATTTCAATACCAAAGGGCTGATCGAAAATATTGAGCACCCGAAAATGACGGCGCACTGGGATGGGAAAGTCGATTTGAGCGTTTTTGCCCCTGCCTTCATTATGGTCAAGATGGGCGATGTAAAAGGGGATATTGTGACCAATGGCGATTGTTCAGTTACGATTGCTGACAAGATGAATATGACGGGACATGCCAATATGGGCATTAAAAATCTGCACTTCTTTTTCGAGCCCTTGAACAAAACCCTTGACAAAGCCAATTTGGAGGTGGCAGTCAGCCCAGAACTTGCACAGATCAAGGAGTTCAGCGTGAAAATGGGAAAATCCAGTATGGTGGGACATGCGAGTATTAAGGATCCGCTGAAAATGGCGCGCCATGAATCTGATTCTGTGGATGTAAAAGTGCAGTTTTCTTCTCCCTATTTTGCGCTCGCAGACTTTCTTCCTTACGATTCGGCAAAGCAAAATCTTGTGGATAAATGGAAATTGGAAAATTTGATGATCGACATGAATATGGCCACCACCTTTAAAGGATTCAAAAACCCGATGTTGCCGATTGGTCGAATAGTGCTGAATGACCTGACGCTGCATCCGCATGGGTTAAAAGAGATACAGAAAGTTCGGGGTGAACTGGTGGTGTCGAAAGAGGATATTCACCTTGATCACCTGAAAGGGCTGATTGGTCGGTCCGATTTTCATCTTAATGGGGTGGTGGACAATTATGCGAGCCTTGCCCGTGCCGATGAAAATGATTCCCTCCATGTCGCCTTTAATTTTACGTCGGGAAAGGTGCGGGTGAAGGATATTCTGAAATATGAAAAAACCTATTTTGTGCCGCGCACCTACCGTAAGGAGAAACTTTTGAACTTTATTGCACAGGGCAGGGTAACGGTGCCGAACCGCACCTTGCTGGCCAATGCTGGGATGCCGTCGGTGGTGCTGCATATGGATACACTTGCAGGAAAAACCACCCTGTTGCCCATGGCCATTTCCGACGTTAAGTTCAGCATGGTTTCAGACAGTATTGGGCTGGTGGTTGATCAGCTTCAGGGGAAAATCGGGCGAAGTGATTTTTATGGTAAAGCGGCAGTCAAGTGGCCAAAGGCGGAAGGCTACCTTCCTGAAGGAATGGCCGCTATTGGCGCAAAATACCTTGATTTCAACGAATTGGCACGTGTGGAATTACCGGAGGAGGATACCACCGATGTGGCTGGTGCGGAGGGGGATTCTGAAAGTACTTCCCTGAGCTCGATGCACTTTCCAAACTTCACTTTTGATGTCAATATCGACACCCTGCATTTTATGCGGGCGAATTATATTCATATCAATGGGAAGCTGAAATCTTCTGCAAATAAAAGCATCAACCTGAGCGATCTACATGTCGATTTTGCCGATGGCCGAGCGAAACTCAATGGTGGGCTTGATTTTTCTGACAGCACCGCCTACACCATGGATGGACATATTGAACTGAAGGATGTGGCCTTGAACAAGATTGATTTTCAGATGGCCTATGAGGAAGATACCATCGATATGCGGAAGAATTTTGCGGGTAACCTGAATGCCAGTATTGAAAGTACATTGAAAATGGCACCAGACTTTAGTCTTAATATTCCCAAGTCGAAAGCGGTGATTCAGGCGGACATCACCAAGGGGTCGATTATTGATTTTGGCCCTTTGGCTGCGATGGCCAAATTTTTCAGCAATAAAGATTTGAACCATATTCGGTTTGCGGAGATGCAAAACACCTTCCGCCTCGAAGACAACACCTTCTTTATTCCTCGTATGAACATCGCCTCGACGATCGGGCAGATTTACTTTTCTGGGGCGCAAAACCTCGATGGCCAACTCGATTATGGGGTAGAGGTGCCCTTCAAACTAATTCGTGGAGTAGGCTGGAATATGCTTGTGAAACGGAAAAAGAAAGCGGGGAAGGAAGATGAAATCATGACCGACACAGGGGGTAAATATGTTCATGTTTCAGTATCAGGAAATATGGACGACTATAATATCAAGCTGGGAAAAAAACACAAACAATAGTCCCCGAAGCAAGACGGAAGAGATAAAAAAAAGGGCTGTCGCACCATTTCAGTGCTACAGCCCTTTATTGTGATTTTATATTTTCACCAACAGATGATATCCTATATTGATGTTTCCAGTTTGGGTTAAAGCGTGCCTTTGCCGGAAGCCGTCAAAAAAAATAAGGGGTGATATTTGCGGGTTTGAAGCGTTGTTAAGCCAATGGAGGATTGTCCATCGCTACACCATATTCAGGGTCTTCCATCACATTGATGTCCACAATATAGTCGGCCTTTTTGAGCATCGCGCGGCAGTCTGCTGAAAGGTGACGCAAGTGCAATTCCTTGCCAAGACGCGCATATTTTTCAGCAATTTTACTCACGGCCTCAATGCCGCTATGGTCGGTAACTCTCGATTCCATAAAATCAATAATCACCACCTGAGGGTCACTTACAGGCTCAAATTTTTCATTGAAAGCTTTCACAGAACCAAAAAATAACGGCCCGAAGATTTCATAGTGCTTCACTCCTTTATCGTCCACATATTTGCGGGCACGAATGCGTACAGCGCTCTCCCAGGCAAATACGAGTGCCGACACAATGATCCCTGCAGCCACTGCAATGGCCAAATCAAAGGCGACCGTCAGGCCAGAAACCAAGATCAAGACAAAGGCATCGGTTTTTGGGATTTTATTGATAATCCGGAAACTTGACCACGCAAAGGTGCCAATCACGACCATGAACATCACGCCAGTCAGGGCTGCAATGGGAATCATCTCGATTAGGCTTGAGCCAAAAAGAATGAAAGTCAGCAAAAATAATGCGGCAGAAATCCCCGAAATTCTTGAACGTCCTCCAGAGTTTACATTAATCATCGACTGCCCGATCATCGCACAGCCACCCATGCCGCCAAAAAAGCCAGTAACAATATTGGCTGCACCCTGCGCCATACACTCTCGGTTCGAGTTTCCGTGTGTTTCCGTTACCTCATCCACCAATTGAAGGGTCATCAGCGACTCAATCAATCCGATAGAAGCCAAAATCATGGCATAAGGGAAAATCACTTTGATCGTTTCCAGATTGATCGGTACCATTGGAATATGGAAAGAAGGCAATCCGCCAGAAACAGATGCCAGGTCGCCCACCGTTTTTGTTGGCAGACTGAAACCAATAGCCACCAAAGAAACGATTAATATGGCCGCCAAGGGTGCTGGAATAGCTTTGGTGATTTTTGGCGTAATGTAAATAATAGCCATTGTCGCCAATACAAGCCCCACCATTAATAAAAGTGAAGTGCCTTCCATCCAGCTTGCAGCCTGCCCATCCGTAGTGATGGTTTTAAACTGCGGAAGCTGGGCCAGGAAAATGACGATCGCAAGGCCATTCACAAAACCAAGCATTACGGGATGCGGAATCATTCTTACGAATTTGCCCAGGCGTAAAAGCCCCGCTGAGACTTGTAGGATCCCCATCAATACGACGGTGGCAAACAGGTATTCGATGCCGTGCGTGGCCACAAGACTGACCATCACCACTGCCAATGCACCCGTTGCACCAGAAATCATGCCTGGGCGCCCACCTATTGCTGAGGTAATTAGCCCGACGATAAATGCGGCGTAAAGGCCCACCAGTGGGTCAACGCCAGCCACAAAAGCAAAGGCCACTGCCTCAGGGACTAAAGCCAATGCTACGGTCAGTCCAGAGAGGACTTCATTCTTGTAGTTGATTTTCTGCTGGCCCGTATTATTTCGGACCAATTGTTCTTGAGAGATCTGCAATGTAGGTTTTTTTTCTATGGTGTGTAAAATAATTGAAGTTGCGAATATACTTCAATGTCAGGTAGCGCCCTACAATGTTGATGTTAATTTAAATTTAAATTTAACAAAAATTTAATCATTCCCGGATCAGCTTGGCGCTCTCAATGGCATCAAGTGAAGTGGCAACCTCATAGTACAAATGGAAAGCGTTGTCGATCCGGTCGGCATCAGTAATATCCGCCATTTTTTGATATTGTCTGCCCGCACCTGGAGGCCATGCGGCAGTTTCTGCGAGAAGCGCAACATGTCCGTTGCTGAATCCCATTTTCGTTATATTGAAGCCATTTGTTTTTCCGCTGTTGAGTCGTGCCGTCAGAAATGTCCCTTTGATAATCTTCCCCGAAGAAGGGTGGATACGGGCCAGGACAACCACCCGAGGGCCGCCGCCATTTCCATAACTGCTGGCGTACACTTGCTTGAAGGCATCGGTTTCCACGTGGTTTTTGGTCAGGTAACCTTCATCGTAACTTCCACCATCAACGGTGAATATGGCCCACAGCTGTTCATTACTGTCGATACTGATCATAAGCCCTTTGCTGTCTACCGGTGACTGATCGTAATAATGCTTCCATAATTGCTGACCGCTGGGGTCTTTTTTGATGATATAGCTGTCCTGATTATTAGCGGAAACCTGGTCGAATCCGATCTGGTAAATGTTGCCCTGTGGGTCCGTGATTTCGGTTTGTTGACCAAGTTCAGCGTCAACAGGAATACAATTGGCAATATCCTTACATGGTAAAGGTTCATTGCTTTCTTGACTTACAGCGCAGCCAAAAAGCAACATGATCACGCCAAAATGATAGGTTAAGTGCTTAAAATACATCGGTTAATGGGGTTTATGTTGAATAAAAAGGGACCGGGTTAGGCCTGTTTTTTTGCCATTGATCCCTGAAAAATTGACTTTATATGGTGATTTCCAATATGGTAAAGGTAACCATTTTTGGGGGTGAATAAACAAATGGGGCTTTAAATGGTATGTAATGTTAGGATTGAAGCGCTTCAAGGGTAAATCAATAATTGGAATCTTCAAAAATTAATTACTTACCCGTCAGTTTCGTCCTTTTCATAATTGAAACCAAATCAAACCCTTATGAGAAATTTGTACCTGTTATTAGCGTTGTGCCTCGGATTGTCGTTTACGGCACAAGCACAGGATTCGCCGGAGGATGAAAAATCTTCCCTTGAAATGAAACTACAAATCAGGCCTCGTGCTGAATATCGGGATGGTGTTCTTGGCCTATTGCCTAAAGACGCTGACCCCGCCTTTTTTATCAATAACAGAGCACGGCTTAGCATTTACTTTACCGATAAAAGTGGCCGACTGAAATTAGGGCTTTCTGGGCAGAATGTTGGCGTTTATGGTGCAACACCACAGATTGAGTCGCAGGGAACGGTCATGTTCAATGAAGCATGGGCGGAGATTAAAGCTTCAGAGGTGGTGTCATTTAGAATTGGTCGCCAGATGGTGTCCTATGATGATCAGCGAATTTTAGGGGGATTGGATTGGCAGGTTTCTGGAAGGTGGCATGACCTTTTGCTCACCAAATTCGACCTTAACACTTTCAAAGCGCATATTGGTCTGGCGTACTCCCAGAATTCTGAAAAGAAATTTGATCCTGTATTTCTTCCCGGTGGGCAGCCTTATAAAACCATGCAATATTTATGGTTTGAAAATGCATTTACAGAAAACTTGAAATTGTCTGTGCTGGCGATCAATTTAGGTTACCAGAAACTCGATGCCAACAATGCTGCGGACGGCATTAATTATGAGCAGACTTTGGGTGCCAATATCGATTATAAAATTGGTGCTTTTAGTATTTATGGTACTTACTATCATCAGTTGGGAGATAATGGTGCTTCCCGTGAAGTAGATGCTTTTCTTGCAGCCTTGAAAATTGGATTTAAACCAGAAGGAAGTGCCTTTAATTTTGCTGTTGGAGCCGATTTGGTTTCAGGTAATGATGCGGTAGTCGATAATAACGGATCAGTAACTTTTGATGGTAACGGCAAAAATAATGCCTTTGATCCGCTGTATGGTACACACCATAAATTCTACGGTTTGATGGATTATTTCTACGTGGGAAATCATTTGGGGAATGTGGGTCTGTTTGATAAGTATTTGCAGGTCAATTGGAAAGCCAACAGTCGTTTGGGCTTCGGGCTCGGTGGGCACGTGTTCCATGCTGCTGCTGATATTAAAGATGGTAACGGTGGAGACCTGAACAAATACCTCGGAACAGAAGTGGATTTGACCTTTAAGTATGCTGTAATGAAATACGTTACTTTGATGGGTGGCTACTCGCAAATGATTGCCGACGATTCCATGGAATATTTATATCCTCAAGGAGATTCTTCAGATGTTCAAAATTGGGGTTGGCTAAGTATCAACATCAATCCGGTGATTTTCAAAGGAAAATTTTAGTAAGATATTTATAAATTTATGATCAGTTGAAAAACATTAGTATCTTCGAAATTCATTACTTAGCTAATTTATATTTATTACTCACAGGATGGTGATTATCTGCATAAATTTGGTTAAATTCTGATGAATCCAATACATTAAACTATAAGAAAATAATTATGGATCCGAACAATAATGATGATTTTGAGAAGGACGAAGATATCCATCGATTAGACCGGCGCTCGTTTATAAAGCTTGCTGGTGGAATCGTGGCTGTAACCGCCCTTACCGGAACAGGATGGGCGGTTACTGAGCTGATGGTCAATGAAGGTCCTGTGAAATCATGGCATAAATCTGTTTGTCGTTACTGCGGTACAGGTTGTGGTGTGATGCTGGGGATGGATGAAAATAAAAAACTCGCGCGCGTCCGTGGTGACGAAGAAGCACATAATAAAGGCGTGATTTGTATTAAAGGGTCATTGCTGGCAGAATTGATGGAGAAAAAAGACCATCGATTGAAGCAGCCTATGATTCGTAAGAATGGCAAGCTTGAACCGGCAAGTTGGGACGAAGCCATGACGCTCGTTGCGGACAAGTTCAAAACATCGATTAAAGACCATGGACCAAACAGCGTTGCCTATTATGGTTCAGGGCAGTTGTTCATCGAGGAATCTTATACCGCCAATAAATTGTTTAAAGGTGGAATTGGGACCAATAACGTAGATGGAAACCCACGACTTTGTATGGCGTCGGCAGCGGTGGGCTATACCCAGGTTTTCGGTAAGGATGAGCCTGCAGGTTGTTTCGATGATATCGACCATGCGGACACGTTTTTTATCATCGGTTCCAATACCTATGAGTGTCACCCGCCCATTTGGGAGCGTATCATGCGTCGTAAAGATTCTGGCAAAGATGTGAAAATTATTGTGGTGGATCCGCGGCGTACAAAAACCGCAGACCATGCTGATTTTTACCTGCCGGTAGTTCCGGGTACCGACCTGCTATTGCTCAACGCAATGTTACATGTTATTGTAAAGGAAGGTTGGCAAAGTGAGGAATATGTGCAGCAGCATATTAATTTCAAGAAAGGTTCTGATACGGTAAGTTTCGAGGAATTCAAGACTTTCCTTGAAGATTATTCTCCTGAAAAAGTGGAGGAAGAGTTGGGGGTTTCTGCGCCTCAAATTCGTGAGGTGGCTTACTACTTCGCAAAAGCAAAATCTTCCATGTCATTATGGACCATGGGCTTGAACCAGCGTGTTCAGGGCGTGTTCCTTAACAATACCATGAATTCCCTGCACCTGGTAACAGGGCAAATTAATAAAAAAGGCGCCACACCACTTTCCATGACAGGCCAGTGTAACGCCTGTGGAGGTGTTCGTGATACCGGTTCTTTGTCACACATTTTGCCTCATGGCCGATTAATCAAAAAGCCTGAGCATCGTGCGGAAATGGAGAAATTGTGGGGTGTACCTGCCGGGCGTATTCAGCCAAAGCCAGGTTATAATGCGCTCTCTTTGTTTCAGGCAATGAATGATGAGAAGGTGAAGGCCGTTCTGGTGATGTGTACCAATCCTGCTCAATCGATGCCAAACATCGACCATTACAAACCGGGAATGGAAAAAACCTTTATGGTGGTTGCTGATGCTTTCGATTCTGAAACCATCAAATATGCTGATGTGGTGTTACCTGCCGCATTGTATATCGAGAAAGAAGGGGTGTACGGGCAAACCGAACGCCGTTATCAATTGATTGAAAAGTTGGTGGAGCCTTATGCGGAATCTCGCTCTGATCTTGATATTTTGGTAGACTTTGCTGAACGCATTGGATATGGTGATTTTATTTCCTCAAAAACTTCTGCTGAAGTTTGGGAAGAGTACCGTCATCTTTCTTCGCATTCCAAATATAACTTTGAAGGCATTACCCGTGATCGTCTGAAGGAAGAACGCGGGCTGCAGTGGCCTTGCCCTGATGAAAAGCACCCTGGAACTGCCCGTCGTTATATTCCTGGTGATCCTTTTGTGCCGCAAGGTAAGGAGGTATTCTTCTACGGACATAAAGATGGTAAAGCGAACGTGTTTTTACGCCCTTACATCCGTGGAAACGAACAGGTGAATGATGAGTTCCCTATCTATCTAACGACAGGCCGTGTAATTTCGCAGTGGCATACGGGCTCAATGACCACCACTGTGAAGGAACTAAACACACAGTCGGGTCCGGGCCGTTTCAAATTGCATCCGCAAGATGCCTCACATTATAATGTGAAAACGGGGGATACCATCCGGGTAACTTCTTCACGTGGGACAATGACCGGCAAACTGGAAATTTCTGAGCTGGAAACGCCAGGTGTGGTTTTCGCCGCCTTTTATGATAAGTCTTTCATTATTAACCAGGTGGTTTCTGATGATCATGATCCTTATTCCAAGCAGCCTGATTATAAAGTCACCCGAGTGAAAATTGAAAAAGTAGCCGCTAATAAAGCTTAATTCGTTATGGAAGGAGTATTGAAAATTATAGCCGTCCTCGTATTAATTGCCGAGGTGATCTTATTTTACCGATTGCGGAAAAATAGACGACGTATGACGCAAACAGTTAGGATAACTGTTCTTTTTGCGATTATTTTAATTCCTTTGGCGTCCATTGTCTTTGCCAATTACCACGTTTTTGTGGGAATGAAAGAAACAAAGTCCTGTGTGGGTTGCCACGTAATGGCACCTATGGGGAACGACCTGATGGATCCGAACTCAAGCACTTTGGCAGCACGCCACTTTCAGAAAGGGTATATTCAGAAGGAAGCCTGTTATTCTTGTCATGAGGATTATGGCTTTACAGGAACTTTGAAAGGTAAAATGGATGGATATCGCCACCTGATGAAGTATGTGACAGGGACTTACCACGAACCGATTAAATACCGTGGGGAGTTCAACTATCAGAACTGTTTGAACTGTCATGAAGGAACGAAGAAATTCCACGCCGTACAGGAGCACGTTCCGGTATTGGAAAATTTAGCGACCAGAAAAACCATCAGCTGTTTGAATTGTCATGGTCGTGCGCACCCTGAAGCTGTTCGCAGAACGCCAGGGCACCCAGATTATGAAAAGTTAGACACTTCACCCGAACAAGTGGAGCGTATTCGCGAAAAACTAAAAGAATATTAAGATGAGAAGAGTATTCATTGAAAGTCTGTTTACCATCTTCGGGATGTTGATTACCATCCCTTATATGTTTCACCCGACGCCCGTTTTGATGTTCTTGTTCGTCTTTGTTGCAACACCATGTTTTTTGGTAGCGATTGCCATGGCGACCTACGAAATCCTTAAAGATCTTCGTAACAAGGATCTGATTTAGATACAAATATCGAATGTTATTAGAAAGCACCTGTTTTGCAGGTGCTTTTTTTATGTCCATATTTTTCATGGAGACCCATAAAACCGACTGGGGTAGGTGGGCAATATTTATGCGATGTCGTGATAGTGTATTTCCATGTGAGCCGTTGATGGGTCATTCACTTGCGCTGAACTTCAAATAGACGGTGTTGCCTGTGCGGTTTTTTCACCAGCACGTAGACCATTTCACCTTAATATTTTGGGTATGTAGGCATGGGCTGTCGAATATTTTTGTACCTATCGGTAGGGACGTTGCATGCAACGTCCCTACACACCATAAATCTCATTTTTGTGTGGAATAATTTCATATTTTCGACAGGCTAATGTAGGCACAGACTGCAAAGGCGATAACAGAAGGGAGGGAGTGGCGTTTTTGGGTGCGTAAATAATATTTTATAGGCGCGAAAAATAACCGGTTGATTGAAAATAGTATTTAGGGCGTTAACGGGTTGAATTACAGTCGCTTTAGTTTTTTGTTGGTCAAGGATAGTTTTTAGTTTAATTAATTAAGTTACGTTATTATTCTGTAAAAGCTATTTTATTTTTATTTAAAGTGTATAATTTTTTTAATAGAAAATTGTTTTTGTTGATATTATGTATCAACGATCCATTCTTGTTAATATTAGCGGCGGGAATTGTTTAAAGTAAAATAATTGAATAACAAACGAATAATATTATGCTTTATTTCACGTGAATTAGCATCTTATTTTGTTTATGTACCTACCTATTTTTAGTTATCTTTATTTTAATGTTATTCAAATAGTGCAATTTTTGGACTTGGGGTATTTTCTGATGATAGAATAATTTAGCGATACGCATCATTGATTTTTTGGGGTTAATTACCCAATTTAATGACGTATATCATTGATTTGTCAGCCTTTTAACTCCAAATGTCTTGAATTCAGAATTGTTCTATTCATAAACCTGCAGAAAAATTTTTCTTCATTTTTTTATATAAGTAGTGTTTCAGTGACGATGGCGCCTACATTGATCGCTATAGTTTGTGCAAACCTATTTTTTTAATTCACCTATCGGTGACCTAAATTTTTCATTATGACCAAATACTATCAGAAAAAGTATCTTACGATGCTTGTGCTACTACTCTCGATGATGGCCCATTCCGCATGGGCGCAAACGATCAAAGGAGAGATAACTGACACGAATAAAAACCCCTTAATTGGTGCCAGTGTGGTTGAAAAAGGAACGACCAATGGATCGATTACCGATTTCAATGGCCAATTTAATTTAAACCTGTCTGACGGTGCCAATTCAGTATTGGTGATTTCCTTCGTGGGTTATATAGATCAAGAGATTAAAGTGGGGAACCAATCGAACTTCAATGTGATCCTGCAAGAGGATATTGCCGAATTGGAGGAATTGGTGGTGATTGGTTACGGAACCCAAAAGAAGAAAAATATTTCCGGTGCTATTGCTGCCGTGGACGCCAAAGCATTGGAAGGTCGTCCGGTAGCGGATTTCGCCAATGCATTGCAAGGCCAGATTGCCGGTCTGCAAGTGGTTGGAGAGTCTGGGCAGCCAGGGGAGGAAACGACGATTCGTGTTCGTGGTACAGGTACGATCAATGGAGGTAGTAATCCTTTAATTGTGATTGACAATGTGATCATGACCAATGGACAGGGGATTTCTTCCATTAACCCGGCTGACATTGAGTCGGTGAACGTGCTTAAAGATGCTTCGGCAGCAGCCATTTATGGGGCGAGAGCAGCCAATGGGGTGATCATCGTTACGACCAAAAGAGGAAAAGCATCTGATGCGCCGACGGTAGGGTTTAACTTTTTTGCAGGGGTGCAGAGCGCTTCTAAAAAGTTGGACATGCTGAACTCGGAGCAATACCGTGATGTCATGAATGCCGCCCGAGATAATGCCGGCATGCCTCGTATTCCTAATTTGGACAAGCCTTTACAGCATGATACCGATTGGCAGGATGCGGTGCTACGACCTGCAGCGATCAATAATTATGAGGTAACTTTCAGCGGAGGAAATGCAAAGACCCGCTATTTTGGTTCGGTGAACCACTATGATGAAGGTGGTATTATCATGAACTCCGGTTTCAAAAGAACATCGGCGCGTCTGAATACCGATACGCAGTTGGGTCGTTTGAAAATCGGGACTTCGATGTTTTACTCGCAAAACAACCGGGACAATCAGTTTGCCACTGGTACGGGCGATGCGGGTGATCTCGGCGCATTACGTTGGGCTTTGGCAAGTTCTCCCAATGTAGAGATTTATAACCCTAACAACTTGGGAGGATTCAACGGTCATCAAATCGCTGATGGTGATCGTGAGATCCTGAATCCAGTTGCAGCTCAGACTTTGGTAGAAGATATCAAGCAAATCAATCGCTTTTTAGCCAATGCGTTTGCGGAGATTGAGATCATCGAAGGGTTGACTTATCGCCTGAATGCCGGTGCGGACATCTCCAATACACACGACAGAATGTGGGCGCCAGAGTTTGATCAAGGGAATGGAGTTATGCCTCCGGGCTTGCCTTTCGGTGCGCAATTGGACGAGCAAAGATCCAATTATCAGGCTTTGCTTTTGGAGAATACCCTGAATTTCAAACGGAAAATTGGCAAGCATGATTTTGGTCTTTTGGCAGGTCATTCGGTACAGAATACAGCCAGTGCCTTCCAGTCAATTTCTGTCATTGGCGGAAACTTGTCACCAGAATATCCAGTGATCGACGGTTCGCCAAACATCAACGGTATTCCAAAAGGTAATATTTTCGAGACCCGCACCATTTCTTATTTGGGTCGTGCGATCTATGATTATGATTCGAAATACTTGGCAACAGTGAACTTCCGCCGCGATGGATCTTCGATGTTTACTAAGGGCAATATGTTCGATAATTTCTTTTCTGCTTCAGCGGGTTGGAATATCTCGAATGAAGATTTCTTCAATGTGCAAGAAATTAATGAGTTGAAATTGCGTGGATCTTGGGGATTCTTGGGCAACGACCAGATCGATGCCAATGCCACCCGATCAGTGGTGAATAACAACCCCCGTTATGTGTTCAACGGCGGTGAATTAGCGCAAGGAGTAGCGCCAAGTCCACAGATTGGTAACCCGAATTTGGTTTGGGAAAAGCAAGAGCAAATGAACGTTGGGGTGGACTTGTTGGCTTTTAATAATAAGTTGAGCTTTACGGCGGATTATTTTGTGAAAACCTCCAGAGATTTGCTGTTGAGTTACTCTCTGCCTGAAGCGACAGGCTTCGGTAATATGTTCCTGAATGCGGCAGCAGTTCAGAACCGAGGATGGGAATTTGCGACCAACTACAACACCAAAGTAGGGGCGGTGAACCTGAATATTGGCGGTAACATTACTTTCCTTAAAAATGAAGTATTGGAGTTGATTGATGGCCTGGAGGCGATTGAGCGTGACCGTTCTTCCCACTTTACCTTCCGTAACAGAATCGAGCCAGGACAAAGCCTTTTCGCTATTTATGGTTTCAAGCATGATGGTATTTATCAGTCACAAGATGAGATTGATGCCGGCCCAACGCCAATGGAAGGTCAGCCAACCAAGCCGGGAGATGTGCGTTATGTGGATGTCAATGGTGACGGAAAAATTACCGATGAGGACCGTACCTTCATTGGTGATGGTAATCAGGATATTATGTATGGATTTAATTTCGGTGGAAATTATAAGAATTTAGATTTCGGCCTACAATTTCAGGGGGTTTATGGCAATGAGGTTTTCAATGAGTCCTCTTATGAGTACAGCGGATATGTGCGATCTTTCAACATGACCACCGACGTTTTGGATGCCTGGACACCAACCAACCCAAGCAATACACGTCATCGTCATATTCCTGCGACGGAAGCCAATAACAAGGTTGCTTCTTCTTATTGGGTTGAGGATGCCTCGTATATAAGATTAAAAAATGTACAAATAGGTTATACATTTAATGATCATCAGTTGGATAAAATCAGCTGGTTGAAAGGGTTACGTGTTTATGTTTCAGCGCAGAACTTATTCACTATTTCGGACTACTCGGGTTATGATCCCGCCGTTGTTTTCGGTGCGGTATCGAGTCAATTATTGTACCCAACCCCACGTAGTTTTGTTGGTGGTGTAAATATCAAGTTCTAATTTTTTGATCCTATTGTTATGAAAATTTTTAAGCAAAAATATCTCTTATTGCTCCTTTTGGCAGGGGTACTGATCTCTCCGGGTTGTGGTGAAGATTATTTATCAAAATCAAAAGTCCATACCAGTCTCGATACGGACGCTTTCTATCAAACAGAAATGCACGCTGAGCAAGCCGTTACCGCCATGTATTCTCCTTTGCACTGGTGGGGACAGTTCAAGCGCTTCCGCTACCTGTTGGGTTTTATGAGTGGTGATCTGGAAATTACCTCGGGAGGATTCCACTTTACTGAATTTGGTGATTTCGGCTACAATGCCTCTACGGCCAGTTACATTCGCCATGCCTGGCAGTCCTCTTTCGTCGGGATTCAGCGGGCCAACACTGTGCTGGAAAAAGTGCCGGGGATTTATTTTTATCCTGAGCATAAAGAGGTTCAGGAGCGTTATTTGGCTGAAGCACATTTCATGCGTGCCTTTTATTATTTTCAGTTGGTAAGATTCTACGGAGGGGTGCCGATCTATGACCGTACCTTTACAGGTTCTCTGGAGGACGAACTCTTCCAACCGAAAAGAAATACTGCTGACGAAGTGTATGAGTTCATCTATGCCGATTTGGAGAAAGCCATGGAAATCTTGCCGGTAAGTTATGAAGGCAAAGATATCGGTCGCCCAACCAAAGGAGCCGCTGCCGGTTACCTGGCCAAAGCTTATATGTTCCAGGGCGAATACAGCAAAGCACATGCGATTTTGAAAGACATGGTTGGTGGCAAGTATGGACAATATGAATTGGTGGAAGACTATTCAGACAACTTCACCCGTTATAATGAGAACAATTCCGAGGCTGTTTTTGAGGTTCAGTTCATGTCTGGTTTTGGTTCTCCATGGCCTGATATGGATGCCCCAAATGCTTCCAAAGCGTTGTGGTTAGCAACAGCAATTGACCCGGGGCAGTTTGCCAATGGTTTGCCATCACCGGAGTTGAATGACTTCTTTGACGCACACCCAGATGAAAGTGGTGTCCGCAGAATGTACACCATTGCTCGCCCGGGAGATGTTTGGGGTGATTGGAACCCCATTGCTGAGAACCCGGTGGCGGCTGGGCAATGGACCAACAGAACAGAGGAAGGCACTTGGAAAGGTGGTTTCTGTGGGGTGCGTAAGTATGCTGAAGGAACAGATAAACAAAATTTTGTTGATTCTGGGATTAATTTCCGTGCATTGCGTTATGCAGATATTCTATTGCTTTATGCAGAAGCGGAAAATGAGTTAAGTGGACCTACACAAGTGGCTATTGATGCGATCAATCAGTTGCGCACAAGAGCGCAGGCAGATCTATTGGATGGGACTTTTACGCAAGAAGAGTTCTTCGAGAAAATCGTTATCGAAAGACGATTGGAGCTGTCGCTGGAGTATCACCGTTTCTTTGATCTGACGCGATGGAGTAAGCATAAAACCAACTTGCCTGCAATGGCGGATATCAACAAGGTATTGGAAAGTACGAATTATCGACCGGGCAAAGAACTTTTCCCTATTCCTTTGAATGATATTTTGAGAAATCCTAACCTGGAGCAGAATCCTGGCTATTAGTCCATTTATTAAATTTAATAGGCACTTGCCCGTGAGGGAAAGTGCACAAACGTGATCGCCAGAAGCCTGCGATTCACACTATTATTGAAAGTATTGAAAAACCACTGAATTTATTTTCAGTGGTTTTTTTCGTGAAATCTGTCATTGCACTTCCTTTTCCTTTTGAGTGTTCACCTTTGTTTCAGCTTCTATATCAACTACCAAACGAAAGGAACTTTGAAGACGATTACACTAATTACCCATGACGGACATTTTCATGCCGACGAAATTTTTGCTACCGCCATTGGCCTGCTGTATGCCGAAGCGTTTCAGTATCAGACAAAGATTGTCAGGACACGCGATGCTGACCGTATTTCAGCAGTGAAAAATAAATCAAATGCAGTATGGACGATAGATGTCGGGGGAACCTTTGACCCCGACACCAATGATTTCGACCACCATCAGGACAAGGATTTGGCCTGCAGCTGCGTGATGTTGTGGCAATACAAAGGGGGGAGCTTGCTGAAAGCCAAAGCCTATGGTGCTGAAAAGTGCCATGCGATTTATAATGGGGTGTTTAAAAAATTGAGTGGGATTGATTATTTCGACCGAGGAATTGCCGATGCCCATGATAAATGGTACAAATCTGAATTTTCCCAAAATGGCGTGATGCACCTTAATCAGCTGATCAGGGAGATGAACCACCATTCAACGGATAGTGAAAAGGAGCAGAATAGCCGTTTTGAGGTGTTGGTGCTGTTGGCTAAAGAAATGCTCAAAAACTGGATGGAAACGGCTGCTTTGCGTTGGGACATGGCAAACGATCCACAGGCATTTGTTTTACAGGAAGGAGATGCCTGGATGTCGCTAAAGCAACCCATGCCCAACTGGCGGTCGTTGTTTCCCAAAAAGGAGATGATCTGTTTCCGCACGGGGAATCAGTTCTGTGTGCAGTATCGGCCAGCCGTTAGGCAGAAATTACAGCAACTGAAAGTCAATGCCCAGCATATCCCTGATAGAGGGTTGCTCTATTGTACTTCTGAAGCTGAACTGAAGCAGGTGATCAACTGCTTTCAAGGGAAGAAGGAAACAGCCTGATAATAACAAGCCCTCTTTGTTGCACGGCATTTTAAGTATTCACCGATGATTGGCATTAAAAGACTTTGTAGATATTTACGCGCAAAATAACGAACGCACCTCAGGCATTTGTTTCGAATTGGCTTTGGTTGGTAACTGATTGGTTGCAAGGTGTTTTTGGGTGCTGAATGGTTGATAAATAAAACAAATTCCCCAAAAAAATAGCCCATTTGACCGTTTATCAAAAAGGTGAAATAAAATTGTTTAAGATTCAACCAAATTACTATCTTCAGGTAGATATCAAAAATTACTACCATGCGTCTCCTGTTATTTTCCCTATTTACGATGGCTCTTCTGGTCGGGAGTTTTTTTCTTGACAATCAAAAAAGTTTACGTCAGCATTTGGCAGATCAGCAGTTTATTACCTTGAATAATTTAGCTCTCGAGGTGGAAATGCTGGTAGATTATGAGGCCGATGAGGAGGCAAATACATGGGCACAAATTCAGCTCTGGTGGTCGGTAGGGGTAAGTGCAGAGCTTCACCAAAAGGCAACCTCCTTGTTTCCTTCGGTGCAGTATTTTGTTTTTAGCTACCACAACACTTTGAAAGAACACCCATTTCCTGTAAATATTCCCGATGTTAATCCACGGATTGAAGACTATCAAATTCCAAGCATAATGAAGTCGCCATCATGTGTGCCTGCACCGCCTTGTTTGGAGGAGCAAAGCGGTAGGGCTACAAACTGTTAAGCGCGGTTGATGCATTTTTCTAAGCATGATTTCATAAAAAAACCCGCAATGGAATCGTATCCTTGCGGGCTCTTTATTTGTCAGCAGATTGAGTCTTCAAATGTCGGCAAACAGGTGAATCACTGAATTTTAGGTACTTGTTTTAGGTTACTGCTAATTTTCATCGGAATGGTGCCACCGCGATTTGACTTGTCGCCTACTTACTGTTTTTCTTTAGAATTCGGTGCACCTCATTGATGACCAAAGGACAACCGGGCTTGATGATGCCATGATTGTACCCTTGCAGTTCAAGTAAGTGGACATCCGTTGCGCCATTAACTTTCATCATGCGATACATATAAGCATTTTCCTCCTGGCGGCCAAGAAGTTCTAAATGTCTGTCTCCGGTAATTAGCAATAATGGCGAAGCATCTTTTCGGCAGTGGTAAAGCGGTGCCATATCATCGATAATTGGCGTTTTACCATCAATGCCCCTTTCTTTGCGAATGGTAAAATGCGTGATGGTATGACCGCTCAAAGGGATCATTCCCGCAATATCATTGGCATCAATATTATATTTGGCCAGGTATTTTTTGTCCAGCCCCACCATCATGTCCAGGTAACCGCCAGCACTGTGGCCAGAAAGAAAAATTTTTGATGGATCGCCATTGTATTCCTTGATATGTTTGAATACCCACGCTACCGAAGCGGCTGCATCTTCCACATATACTGGGCTTTTTACCTTGGGATGAAAACGATATTGAACAGATACCACTGCTACTCCCTGATTCTTGAGTCCTGCGGGAATATCATTGTCGCCTCCACTAAGTCCTCCACCATGAAACCAAACGACCGTGGCAAAATCTTTTTTGTCTTCAGGATAATAGATTTTCAAACGACATTGAGATTTCATGTAGTCGTCTGAACGCATTTCCTTTTTGCTGTAATAAGGAATTTTCTCAAGTAGCTTATAATGGGCTTTTTGAGCAAAAATGGGGGAGGTGAAAAATAAAAACAGGATGGTGGTCAAGACGGCCTGTTGTTGAAGCTTTTTCATTGTCAAAAGATGTAGTTTTAGAAAAAAATTAATCATGTGTTCACGGCTTAAAATTCGTGATTGTATCTAAGCTTTAAACGCCCTCCTAAGGTCGGTGAATCTTTTCGGCAAATCAATACAAAATAGAAGGTTTAATTTATGGGGAATCTCTCTATCTAAAATTGGCGATGAAGCATTTTCGAAGTCCGAATTGCAAAATACCACTGATAACCCCCTGTGTCATGTACCTGCCAAGCCAATTGTAAATAGACTTGTCAATAAACAGCATAAATAATTCTCAGTGCATTTTCAGTGCATCAAGGCTGTTCATTTTTGCATCATAGTTAATGAAAACAATCATTTAATCATTAGAGGTGCAAATCAATGACAGCCGTTTTTTTTGAGAATATAGCGCAGCAGATGCTCCAAATAAAAAAGGAGTTCAAGCAGTACAGGTTAATCATTTCAATAGCAACAAATGCATACTTATGAAAGAGGAAGTGTTGTTGCAGAATGTAAAGGCTGATCATCATACCTATGAGACTTACCTTAACGATGAAAGGTGGAAGCGAAAGCGCTTGGAAATCATCAACCGTGATCAGGGGAAATGCCTTTGCTGTGGGTCGAAGGAACATTTAGTGGTTCATCACCGGCAATATTGGTGGTCAAAAACCCTTGATCGGCACGTAGATCCATGGTGTTATCCCAAGTCTAACCTGATTACGCTCTGTCAGGAATGTCATAAAAATGGACATGCGAAATTTAAAGTTGTAACTAAATATATAGATTGAAAATGAGTTTATTATCTCGAATATTCGGACAAAAGAAGACACCAGTTAAAACCCTTTTTATAGATGAAAATGATCCGGAGGAAAAAGTAACCATCAAGATGGTTGATGAAGATGAAGCGGACAACGATGATTTCAGAAATATTTCAGATGTTTACTCCTATTTAAGACAAGATTGGCAGCAAAGGGGATTTGAGGATGCTATTAAAAATCCAGAATTGTCCAATCTTGCTTTGATGAAGAATGTGATTGTCGATGATTTCAATCTACGCATTCAAGAGTTGAGACTAAAATATGAGATGGAGTTGCGCGAGTTGGAACACCGTATAGATTTCAATCGGAAAAATTTGTTGGATCAGATTGCCGAAGATCTTGAGGTCAAAAAGAAAAAGCACAACATGTCCATTGATGAGTTGCAGCAGATTAAAGCATCAATTTCTGAGGAAGGATCAATATTTAGAAATTCATTGAAAAAATACGAAGCTGGCTTTATCCAAAAAATTAGAGAGAATGAGAAAGAAAGATAGATTTTTACAGTTCAGTTGTTTCCTATGTTCAATTAACTACGAGGTGATCAATAGTTGTTCGGAACTTAGTAAATCCAAAATCAAGAAAATTGGCTCAGCATTGATGTTGGTATCCATACTTTGGTTTTTTATTGGGTTCTCTTTTTATCAGACCTATATCAACGAGTCCTCTTTGATTGGTCCCATTGTTTCAGGAGCCTTGATGGTGCTGATGGTCACTTGGATTGAGCGACAGCTGGTCTTGAAGGTGGTGGATAATAAATGGGTTAAAATGCCCAGGATTATCATGGCCTTGTGTATGGCCTTGGTCGGTGCAGTCTTGATTGACCAGAAATTATTTCAAGAGGATATCGAGTTGGAGCGCGAAACCTATATCACCAAGCGGGCAGATGAAGTGTATGATAGCAGGTCCTTAATTATTAAGTCTGAAGTGCAAGAATTAGACTCGCTTTTGGGTAAATACAGGGCTGATTTGGATGTTGTCAATCGTAAGTTTGAGAAGAATCCAAATACGAAGAACTATAAATATGTAAATGTTCCACATACGGTTAAAGTGGCAGGGCCCAACAATACCGAGCGCGATTCCATCTACTATGAAAGAAGGCTTTCAGAGTCGAACACAACCATTAATCAAGGTTTGTACAATAGCATTGAGAACCTGAAGAAAATCATTGGAGAGAAAGAAGAAGCTAAAACAAAAAAATTGGCAGAACTAACTTCTATGCGAGACGATATTCGTCAAAAATTAATGGAGCGTAAAGGTCTTTTGGATGAACTGAATATCATGGTTAAAGTGCTTTCTGATTCCGTAGTAGCAATGATCTTTTGGTTGATTTGGTTTGTGTTGGTCTTGATGATCGAATTATTGGTGCTCTTTGCCACCAGTGGACAAACGGATTATGACAGTAAGCTACAAGCACAAAAGGAGCAAATGATCCGCAATTTGCGTGAAGAGGTCGTTACAGATGACCTAATTTATACTAAACAACAACATCAAGACTAAATGATCCAAATCCCCAACATCCTATTTCCTCTATTACTTCTATTCGCTTGCAGTTCTGCTGAAAAAGCCGATCAGTAAACATCAGCACCGACGCCCGAAATTCGATCGGAGGAAGCCTTGCGTTTTTGCCGACAAAAAGGCTTCAACACCGACTTCGCAATTTTAGTCGATATGTCTGTTCATTCGGGTAAGTACCGTTTGTTTGTTTATGATTTTAATAATGATCGCATTGAGCGTTCCGCGCTGGTGTCGCATGGTTGCGGCGAAAGCTGGTGGGGGGCCGATCAGAGCAAGACCAATCCTGTATTTTCCAATATCCCTGAGAGCCATAAATCCTCTTTGGGCAAATACAAAATCGGTAAGCGGGGATGGAGCAACTGGGGCATTCATGTCAATTACCGTATGCATGGTTTGGAGAAGACCAACAGCAATGCCAACCGAAGAGATATCGTTTTGCACTCTTGGGAACAGGTTTTGGATCAAGAACCTTATCCCGACGGCACAGCTGAAGGCTGGGGCTGCCCGGCGGTAAGCAATGAGGTATTTAGATAAGAAATTGAAAAATAGCCGACGACCTGTTTTATTTTGGATTTATCAGAGCAGGCCGCCAGTGGTTGCGGTGGAGGAGTAGTTTATTCTATATTTGGCGAATACGTTTTGTAGGGGGCTGTTTCACAACCATAATCCGATAATACACCACGAAATTTTATTTGGCCACTGTATGGGCTGACCTATGTGTCTGCCCTAGTCATCATAAATTTTGGATGGTTTGGATACACACGTAGGTGCATCCGTACAGCTCACGAAATAATATTTTGCACTAAATTCAAAGAAGTGAGTTGTGCGACAGCCCCGTACCGGTAGGTACAAAATTATCATAATAAGGAGGAAGTATCCTCTAATACAAAGAAGCCTTGAGTTTGATCCTCAAGGCTTTTTTTTTTGAATTTACAACCGGGAGTTATGGCTAATCTGTTCCAAATAATACCACACACTGATGCGTGCCTTTCATTCCCTCTTCTATATTTACTTTTTAAATTTTGGTTATCCAATAGTTGATTTCCCATAATTTAACTTCAGTCTAAATTAATTTTTCAGGTATATACCCTCAATCAAAGGCAGTAGAAGGGGGAAATGTGTTCTTTAATTTTTCATCAATCCATAGCGTTGATTAAAATCGCCCCGCCAGCTGACAATTATCAGTGACGGGGATCATTTTTTTGATTACATTAAATCATAGGAACTCAAGAAACCTACTATCATAAGATGACTTTTAAAAAAATTGCTTGACGCAGGTATATATGTTTCGGTAGTGGAGGAACAGTCAAGCCTTTAATTTTTATCTGCCCGACGGGGCGCTTTATATAGTAATGCAAGTGGGCACCGCAGGCGGTGTCGATGATTGGGCAGTCTGCCGATCATTTGGTTAGTGAAATTTTATTGGAGGTGAGGGATCGCAATTGTCGTAGAGACACTGCATGCAGTGTCTGTCTTATATGCCGTCAGGCATAAAAACATTTAACGATCCGAGCTTAAACCTGAATTTGAAAAGTGAATTTTTCATCAATGGGATTGCTATGTCTTTTTTTATAGCCCAATCTCTTGTAGGGACGTTGCATGCAACGTCCGTACCGACAGGCACAAGTCCCTCCTTAGCAGAACTTATTTCATCCCTAAAAAGAATATCCGTGCATTTGCGAACACAGGTGCGATGCGATATGGGTGATGAATTTTTATAGATAGATAATATTTTTTCAATAAAGCAACCATATCTGTATGAAGTCGAAAAAAGCCGAATTCAAGTACCCTGGGGTACGTGTGGCTATGGACGGGAATACCGCCGCCATCATGTGTGAAAGAGAGTCTTCGGACGCCGCAGGTGCATATCCAATCACCCCCTCCACCCAAATGGGAGAGTACTGGGCAGAAGAAGCAGCCAAAGGACATCTCAACATCTCTGATAAACCGCTTATTTTCATTGAGCCTGAGGGCGAACATGCCGCTGCCGCAGTAACGGCGGGGCTTTCAATGACCGGACAACGTGCGGCGAACTTTTCCTCTGGACAGGGGATCGCCTATATGCATGAGTCACTTTATGCGGCGGTGGGTAAACGACTGACTTACGTACTCAATATTGGTGCACGTGCGATGACCAAATCTACGCTCAACGTTCACGCCGGACACGATGATTACCATGCCATTGATGATACCGGTTTCTTTCAGCTTTTTGCAAAAAAAGCACAGCACGTAGCTGACCTGAACATTATCTCTCACCGCATTGCCGAGTTGGCGCTCACCCCTGGCGTTATCGCTCAGGATGGTTTCTTGACCACTCACCTGATCGAGTCGCTTAACTTGCCGGAGCGCGAATTGATCAAAGAATACCTCGGCTGTCCGGACGACATCATCAATACCCCAACCCCTGCACAGGAAATTATCTACGGGCCAACACGCCGACGCATCCCCGAAGTTTGGGATGTGGACAATCCACTGATGGCAGGTATCGTTCAGAATCAAGATTCTTATATGCAGTCCGTGGCGGCACAACGTCCGTTCTTCTTTGACCATATTCAAGAGCTGACCGATCAGGCGTTTTCTGAATTTTATGAACTCACCGGTCGTTGCTATTCCCGCGTGATGACCTATAAAGCATCCGATGCGGATTACCTGATCATTGGTCAGGGCAGTGTGGTGTCGAGTGCTGAGGCAGTAGTGGATTATATCCGCGAGACGCGCGGTATCAAAGTGGGTGTGGTGGACTTGGTGATGTTCCGTCCGTTCCCTGCTGATTTGATTGGTGATATTATAAAAGGTAAAAAAGGCGTTGTGGTACTGGAGCGTTTGGATCAGCCATTGGCAGAAGATGCGCCGATCATGCGAGAGCTTCGTGCGGTTGCTTCCAAATGTCTGGAGAATGGAGCGCATAAACATGATAAGCCTTATCCGAAGTTGGCTTCTTATCATGCGAAAGAAATGCCTGCTTTGTACAGCGGATCTTTCGGAATGGGTAGCCGTGATTTGCAGCCTGAGGGTATCATCGGAGCGATTGAAAACATGTTGCCCGATGGTCCGAAGAAAAAGCAATTCTATTTGTCGATTGACTTTATTCGTGAAAATGCTTTCACTCCAAAACAAAGAGCACATCAAGAAACAATCGAGGAGGCTTATCCCAATATCAAACAATTGTCCGTACGTGGATCGGAGAATCCGAATCTGATGCCAAAGGGTGCGGTAACGGTTCGTTTCCACTCTGTTGGTGGATGGGGAGCGATCACTACTGGTAAGAATTTGGCCATGACCCTCTTTGAATTGCTGGGTTATGACATCAAAGCCAATCCAAAATACGGATCGGAGAAAAAAGGTCAGCCAACAACTTACTACCTCGCTGCTTCACCGGAGCCGATCCGTATCAATTGTGAATATTATTTTGTGGATGTGGTCTTGTCGCCGGATCCAAATGTATTCAAACACACCAATGCCCTTGCCGGTCTGAAAAAAGGCGGTAGCTTCATTATCCAAAGTGATAAAGATACACCGGAAGAAGTATGGGCGGATATTCCGAAGCATTATCAAAAACTGATCATCGATCAGGAAATCCGAATTTTCTATATCGACGGATTTAAAATTGCCCGTGAAGAGGCAACCGATCCCGAATTGCAATTGAGAATGCAAGGGATTGCCTTCCAAGGAGCGTTCTTCTCGGCTTCTCCTTTGATGGAAAAAGCAGGATTGTCGGACGAAAAGTTGCTCAAGGCCATCGAAGATCAGTTGCAACATAAATTTGGGGCAAAAGGTCAGCGCGTGGTAGAGGATAACATGCGGGTGGTGAAACGTGGTTTCACCGAAGTGCATGAAATCACCAATAAAGAGATCACCACCATTGATCCGATGATGGAGGATGTACAGGCGCAAACCATCCCAACGATTCTGAAGCAAAAACCACAGAGCGAAAGCAAGCTGTCGGATATTCACCGCTTCTGGGAGCAAACGGGTAATTTCTACCTCCGTGGAATGGGTAACGACAACCTGACCGATCCATTCATTGGTTTGAGTGTGATGCCGGCCACCACGGCACTTTTCCGTGACATGACCGGTATCCGTTTTGAGCATCCGGAGTGGGTGGCTGATAACTGTACCGCTTGTGGGAAATGTTACACCGCCTGTCCTGATACCGCACTGCCTGGCTTGGTATCATCGGTCGGTGATGTGTTGAATACCGTGGTTAAGCAGGTAACAAAACGATTTGGAAAACCTGTACATTTGCAAAAAGCCGTGCGCTCTATGGAGAAAGAGATGCGGGAGGCGATGCTCAATAAACATGAAGAGGAAACGGTCAATGAATTGTTGCATCGCAAGGTGGATGAAATGATTGGCGCCAATGCGGATAACCAAGATTTGATTTCCGAGCTGCACAATTTCAAATCCGTTTTGGGTGGATTCAAATTTGCCCTGACACGCCCGTATTTCCACTTAAAAGAAAAGAAAAAACCAAACAGCGGTGGATTGTTCAGCATCACGCTTAATCCACAAACCTGTAAAGGCTGTATGGAATGCGTTGAAGTTTGTGAAGATGACGCCTTGCGCCCAATCACCCAAACAGAAGATGGAGTAGCCGCTTTGCGCAAAGACTGGCAATTGTGGGAGGCGCTTCCGAATACACCGGAAGAGTACAGCCGCATTGACAACCTCGAAGAAAAAATCGGAGCACTCGAAACACTCCTATTAAATAAAGAAGCTTATATGAATCTGGCTTCGGGTGATGGTGCCTGTCTGGGTTGTTCGGAAAAATCAATCGTACATCTGTTCACCGCAACGGTGCAGTCATTGATGATCCCTCGTGTGAAAAAGCATGTGGATTATTTGACCGAACTGATCGGTAAGCTGGAGCAACACATTCAATTGAAGCTGGTCAAAACCGTGGACTTGAGTGATTCGGAAGTGATGTCCAAAATCATGGATCGCATGAAAGACAGCGATCTGACCATGGGCGAGATCACCCGACAAATTGAACTCGAAAATGGTGGTGAGCCAATCGATCAGGAATGGCTGAGAAGTACTACGCAACTCGTTCAAAAACTCAAAAACCTTAAGTGGAAGTATACTTCGGGAACGACCGGCAATGGTCGCGCGAATATGGGAATGAGCAATGCGACGGGCTGTACCTCGGTTTGGGGATCGACCTATCCATTCAACCCTTATCCATTCCCGTGGGCGAATCACCTGTTCCAAGATTCTACTTCGATGGCCATGGGTATTTTCGAAGGGCATATGGCCAAGATGGCCGATGGCTTCCGCACCATCCGCAAAGCCGAGCTGGAACTCGAAGGCAAATATCGTCCCGACGAGCATGATGCTTTCTTTACCTATTTCAACTGGCAACAATTCACCGAGGAAGAGTGGCATTTGTGTCCTCCGGTTGTTGCTTTGGGTGGTGATGGCTCGATGTATGACATCGGATTCCAAAACCTTTCCCGCATGATGGCATCGGGTAAGCCGATCAAAGTAATTGTCGTTGATACGCAGGTGTATTCGAATACTGGCGGACAGGCTTGTACCTCTGGCTTTATTGGTCAGGTATCAGATATGGCGCAATACGGTAAAGTGGGTAAAGGTAAAGCCGAGCCTCGTAAAGAAATCGGGCTGATCGCTATGGCACACCGCAACACTTATGTGATGCAATCGACCATGTCGAATACCTCCCACATGATCGAAGGATTCATCGACGGACTGATGACCAAGCGTCCTGCTTTGTTCAACCTGTACAGTACTTGTCAGCCCGAGCATGGCGTAGCTGATGACTTGGGTGTACATCAGGCGAAGTTGGCGGTAGAGTCACGTACCTATCCGATCTTCAAATACAATCCTGATTTGGGCACCACACCGAAAGAGAATTTCGACCTGTCGGGCAACCCTGATATGTTCCAAGACTGGCCAAGCTATACCCTCAAATACAAAGAGAATGAGGTGGAGAAAAGCATGGAGCTGTCGATGACCTTTGCTGATTTTGCATTGACTGAAGCACGTTTCCGTAAGCATTTCCGCAAAGCACCACGCGACACCTGGAACGATACGATGGTTCCTTTGGTGGACTTCCTTGCGATGGATGCTGACGACCGAGAAGGAAAATTTCCATTCATCTGGGCAGTAGATCGCAAGTCGCACCTGACAAGAGTTTTGGTGGCCGAGCCGATTGTTCAGTCCTGTGAAGAGCGCCGTGATTTCTGGTTGATGTTGAAAGACATTGCCGGTGTTGCGCCGGAAGCTGAAGACATGACCGATAAGATCCGTGCGGAAGTTGTAGGAAATATCGCTCAAGGTTTGATGAAATTGGCTGGTGGCGAAGGCTTACAGATTGCTGATTTGGTAAACGGAACAACCGAAGCATCAACGGAGGAAAACGTTTCTGCCGAGGGCGAATATGTAGCGCCTTATATCGAAACCGAAGATTGCAGCAGTTGCGATGAATGCATCAAGATTAATGGCAAAATGTTCTGCTATAATGAGGAGAAAAAAGCCTTCATCAAAGATGCCAATGCCGGAAGTTATCAGGACTTAGTCAAAGCGGCGGAGAAATGTACCGCAGGGGTCTTGCATCCGGGCTTGCCGAAAGATCTGACTGGCAAGGAAATGAAGAAATGGGTAGAAAGAGGGGAGAGGTTTAACTAATGATTAGTGATTAATTATTAATGATTTATGTACGGACGTTGCATGCAACGTCCCTACCTTTTTTTTAATCAACCACAAACCCAATCCCCAATCAAAGATCGATAGGAGTTCTATGTTTAATTTTTCAAAAAATACATTTAAACACGGCGTTCATCCTCCCGAGCACAAGGACGACACCTGCACGATGAAAATCAAGCAGTTTCCCTTTGCTCCGGTGATGATCATCCCGATGGCGCAGCACCTTGGTGCTCCTTCGCAGGTGGTGGTCAAGGAAGGGCAGGAGGTCAGTCGTGGGCAATTGATTGCCAAGGCCAACGGCTATATGTCCGTGCCGATCCATGCGCCCGTCAGTGGCGTGATCAAAAAGATCGGGCTCGTGCATACACTTTCAGGCAATCGTTGTGAAGGCATTTATTTGGAGGCATTTCCTTTTTCGGGACAGGAGGTTCCGGCAGGGCATGGCGTGGACTGGCGCACGAGCAATCAAGATGAAATTTTGGCGGGTGTTCAGCAGGCAGGTATTGTCGGGCTTGGCGGTGCGGCTTTTCCTACGCATGTTAAATTAAAAGTACCTGATGGAAAAAAATGTGAAGTACTGATGCTTAACGGCATTGAGTGCGAGCCTTATCTAACTACCGATCACCGGGTGATGTTAGAGCAGTCGAGCGATATTTTTATGGGTATCCGTTATCTGTTGCGTTCTACTCAAGCCGAGCGGGTGATCATTGGTATCGAAGCCAACAAACTCGATGCGGCCGAACATTTACAAAATAATATTCCCGAAGGATTACCGGTGGAGGTAAAAGTGGTGCCGGTCAAATATCCGCAGGGCGCAGAAAAGATGCTGATCAAATCGGTGCTGGATCGTGAAGTTCCTTCCGGAGGATTACCGATAGATGTAGGCGTGGTAGTGGTCAATATTGCTACCTGCGCCGAGATCGGCCGACTGTTGCCTTATGGTCATGGCATTCAGGAAAGGGTGGTTACGATCACCGGTCCTGGTGTCAAGAAGAAAGGCAATTATCTGATTCCGATCGGGACGCCTTTGCGTTTTGCCTTGGAAGAAGTGGGCGTTGCCGATAATATTTCTGAAGTGTATATGGGTGGTCCGATGATGGGCATGTCGGTATCGAACTTGGATATCAGCATCACCAAAGGCACTTCGGGCATCGTGGTTTTTACCGAAGGGGAAACCAAAAAGCAAGGCAAGCCGATGGCTTGTATCAAGTGTGGTGCCTGCGTGCAAGCTTGCCCAATGAGCCTTAACCCTTCACGCATGGGCATTTTGGCCAAGCATGAAGCCTATCAAGAGATGCTCGATCAGGAGCACATTATGGATTGTTTTGAATGCGGATCATGCGCCTATGTATGTCCGTCCAATATTCCGTTGGTTCAATATTTCAGACAGTCAAAGTCAAGCATTCGAAAACAAAAATTGAAAGCCAATGCTCACTAAAACGTTACGTATCACAACTTCTCCCCACCTGAAAAAGGGGATGGACACGCCGACGATCATGCGACATGTGGTTTATGCCCTATTGCCCGTGGCGATCTTTTCGGTTTTTGTTTTTGGTTCATGCGCCTTCTGGGTGCTGGCAACAACGGTGCTTTCCTGTCTGATTACTGAATTTTTAATCAATCAGATAGCCGGCAACCACAACAGCCTGACCGACAGTTCGGCGATCATCACCGGATTGCTCTTGGGCTTGACCCTTCCGCCGATCTTTCCCTTGTGGATGGCCGCAGTCGGGGGCTTTATTGCCATTGCTTTGGGAAAAATGGCTTTCGGTGGTTTGGGCAATAACGTGTTCAATCCGGCATTGGTAGCAAGAGCCGTTTTGCAGGCTGCCTTTCCGGTGGCGATCACCACCTGGTATCCTGCCATGCAGGCGGATCGCTTCCAAAGCCTGCCGTCATCCTTGTTCACTACGCCATTTTTTCAGCCTGTATTTGACGGTGTCTCAGGCGCAACGCCTTTGTCTGCCTTCAAATTCGATCAGGTGGTCGCCTCCGCCAATGACCTTGCCTTTGGTTTTGTCAGTGGTTCACTGGGTGAAACATCCGCCTTTTTGATTTTGGTCGGCGGAATTTATCTGTGGTATCGGGGCATCATCAATTGGCGCGTTCCGGTGGGCATTATCGCAACAGTATTTTTACTCAGTGGCGCACTTTATTTGATAGATGCAACAACGTTTGCGCCCCCACAATTCATGGTATTGAGTGGCGGCTTGATGTTGGGTGCGGTGTTCATGGCAACGGATATGGTCGGCTCGCCGATGACCAACAAAGGCATGTGGATCTATGCAGTATTCATTGGTTTGATGGTGGTGGTGATTCGCTCTTGGGGTGGTTTGCCCGAAGGGGTGATGTATGCGATTCTATTGGCCAATGCGATTTCTCCGCATATCGACCGGATGGTCAAGGATCGGGTTTATGGGACGTGATTAAGTGATTCATCAATTATTATTTGTCGTGTTAGTATGTTGGATTTAAGACCTTGATTATCATGATTAAAAAGGATTTTAGGATTTATTTTCGGCTATACAAATTATAAAAATCATGGTAATCCTTTAAATCAAGTAAATCATGGTCAAAAAAGTATCGACACTATATGTTTGACAAGACAGTAGAAGGTCAAGCCTATGTGCCTGACCGGAACGGAATAAATTTTTTGAAGTAATGACAGAGACAATAAATAAAACCAAGCAGCAGGAAGAAGCCGTGCCGGTCGATAACAGCAACAAGATGCTCGTTACGATGGTCAGTATCGGTATTGCCTGCGCCTTGCTGATTGTGCTGACCTTCGAAGGGACTGCCCCGCGCATTGCCAAGCTCAAAGCCGAGGCATTGCAGGGGGCGATCTTTAAGGTGATTCCGAATATCTCTCAGGTGCAGCTGTTTGAAGTGCTTGCCGATGGCGGCTTTCGGGCAGCGACCGAGCAAGAAAAAGGTAAAGACTATATTTTTGCCGGTTATAATGCGGACAATGAACTCAAGGGAGTGGCGATCATGGCGCATGGTCAGGGCTATGCGGATTTGATCCATATTTTGTATGGATATGATTTGGATAAGCAGCAGATCGTTGGACTGTATGTTTTGGAAAGCAAGGAAACTCCTGGCCTGGGAGACAAGATCGAGAAAGATCCTGCTTTTGTCGCCAATTTCGAGGCCTTGGATGCGCAGCTGAATGAAGCTAAAACAGCTTTGCAGCATCCTATCACAACCGTCAAGCATGGGGAAAAACAAAATCCTTATGAGATTGATGGTATCACTGGAGCGACGATTTCTTCCCGAACCATAGGCGAGATTCTGCAAAAGAGCAGCAGCCATTACCTGCCGATGATTCAGCAGCACCGCGAGCAGTTATCAAAGATGTTAAACCAAAACCCTTGAGCCGATGCCTATACCCGTAGAAATAGAAGCGCCTCAGAAAGTTCAGCCACCAAAGCAGAAAAAAGCTGCCGGATCAACGGATGAATTTATCAAGGGGCTATGGAAAGAAAACCCTGTCTTTGTACAGGTGCTCGGCATGTGTCCGGTGCTGGCCGTCACCAACACCGCCGGCAATGCGCTGGCGATGGGACTGGCAACGGCGTTTGTGCTGTTGATGTCCAATATTTTGATTTCGCTTTTGCGGAATTTCATTCCCAAACAGGTGCGGATCTCTTCCTATATTTTGATCATCGCCACCTTCGTAACCGTCACCGATTACGCCATTCAGGCGATCAGCGTCGAACTGCACAAAAGCTTGGGCGCTTTCATCTCCTTGATCGTAGTGAATTGCCTGATCTTGAGTAGGGCAGAGGCTTTCGCTTCCAAAAATGGCGTCGGCAAATCCATTATGGATGCCCTCGGCATGGGCGTCGGCTTCACCTTTGCCTTGTTGTGTTTGGGTGTGGTGCGTGAGCTCTTGGGCGACGGAGGAATTTTCGGCTACACGCTGATGCCCGAGCAGTTTCAGCCATGGATCATTATGATCCTGCCTGCGGGAGGATTTTTCACCCTCGCTTTGTGGCTGTTTTTTTTCAATGTTTTAAAACGTAAACCCAAAGGATCATGAGTGAGTCTGTTTGGAGAATATTCATCAATGCCTGCCTGATCAACAATTTTGTGCTGGCCTACTTTTTAGGGATCTGCCCATTCTTGGGTGTGTCCGGAAAGTATGAAACCGCCTCAAAGATGGGACTGGCCGTCACCTTTGTGATGCTGATCAGTGCCGTCTGTGGTTTTGGAATTCATGCCCTGTTGGTTTGGCTCAATGCCCCTTACCTGCAACTGATCAGCTTTATTGTCGTGATCGCCTCGACGGTTCAGTTAGTGGAAATGTTCATCAAAAAAATGAGTCCGGCACTCTTTCAGGCACTTGGGATCTTTTTGCCATTGATCACCACCAACTGCGCCATTCTCGGTTTGGTTTTGTTCCAAACCGCCAAAGGATACACCTTCGTGCAAAGTATTTTCTATGCCCTTGGTGCTGGAGTTGGATTTACCATCGCCCTGATTTTGATGGCCGGCGTTCGGGAGCAAACCGCCTTTGCTAATAGCCCGAAAGTAGTCCGTGGAACGGTCTTGACCTTGTTCATTGCGGGAATTTTATCGCTGTCCTTTATGGGATTTTCAGGGATGTAGATTAACCATCGGTCGTAGCGTCCTTTTCTATCGCGAGACTCTGTCTCGTGATAGTTCTGAAATATAAATAAAAAAAAATGATAAAATCTTTCATCATCACCGCCTTGATCATCTGCACCATGATGTGCGTTTGGTTTTGGGTACAAAGTTACTGGAACAAAGTCTTTTTGAGTAAAGAAGAAATAGGCAATGATGCCCTTTCAAGTCGGGGTAAATGCTCCGGCTGTCAGTGTAAGGGAGACTGTGAAAAGCCTAAAAACAGATAATTTTCTCTATCGCAAGACACTGTCTCGGGATAGCTGTTGACCATCAATGCTTAATTTTTTTTATGCCACTTATATTCTTCGGGTTGAAACCCAAAGCTATTACAAAATGTACCTCCGGCACATCAGTCCTGAAAGGACTTTTTGTAATAGACATGGAATTTATTCCATGGTTAAATAGACGAGTAAATTTGTTTACCTACCACGAGAGGGACTCTCGCGACAGGGTGATCAAAATTAATTGATTCGGGCAGACACATAGGTCTGCCCCTACAGCATCTAAACATAATCTGTGGACAAAAAACACCACCAATTTTGACTAAAAATATAAAACTAAAACACTAAATGATATGAAAACAATCGACAACATCGCCACGCTCCAACGCTACGAAACCATCGTTTTGCGTTCGGACAGACTCACCCCCGTAGGAACGGACGAGATCCGCGAGATCATCCTTGAGGTGCAAGATCCCGACTTCATTTGTGAAATCAACAACAGCTTCGGCGTTCTGGTGCCGGGCGACTCCCGCTTCGGTCATCACCTGCACCATCGTTTGTACAGTGTGGCGGACCTGCCCACTTCCAAAGATGAAAAAACTCGCATCACCCTTTTGGTAAAACGATGCGCTTATATTGATGACTTCAGTGGAGAGGAATATGCCGGTGTGGCTTCGAATTTCCTTTGCGATCGCATAGCAGGGGATCATGTAACCATCACTGGACCGTATCAGCTTGCATTCAATGTGCCAAAGGACCCTGAGGCTAATATGTTGTTGATTGGTATGGGAACTGGCATTGCGCCTTTCCGTGCTTTCATCAAGCATATTTATCAATCCGATATCGAGTGGAAAGGAAAAGTGCGGTTGTTCTACGGAGCTAAAAGCGGGTTGGAAATGTTGTATATGAATGATGAAAATAATGACCTGACCAACTATTACGACAACGAAACCTTCAAAGCATTTCAGGCGATCAGTCCACGGCCACAATGGTCGGATGATATTGCCCTTGATGTTACACTTGAAGATCAGAAAGAAGAAATCAAGCAGATGTTGGCAATGAACAACACCCACGTTTATGTGGCGGGATTGGAAAAAGTTCGCGAGAACCTTGATAAAGCATTCGCCAACATTTTGGGAAGTGAAGAAGCATGGAAAAGTCGAAAAGCCGAATTGATTGCCGGTGGCAAATGGGCCGAGGTTTTGTATTAATATATTGGTGGTAGGTGCAGGGCATGCCCTGCACAATAAGATATGGCATGCCCTGCACAATAAGATATGGCATGCCCTGCACAATAAAATGTGGCATGTCATGCACGTTTACACACGGGATGCCCACACCTGCGACCCAATAAATCGAACAACATCAAAATAATTTTTTTATGTCAATATTAATCGCATTGGCCTCTCTTGGAGGACTGACCTTATTGCTGGTGATCATGTTGATTGCCGCCAACAAAAAACTGTATGTTTACGAAGACCCCCGCATCGAGCAGGTGGGAGAGTTGTTGCCGCAGGCAAATTGTGGCGCTTGTGGACTCGCAGGCTGTGGGCAGTTTGCCGAATCGCTGGTCAATGGGAAAGTACAGCCTGCCCTTTGCTCAGTAAATACGCCCGAAAACCTTGAAGCCATTGCCTCTTTATTAGGTGTGGGGTTGGGGGAAGCCAACCGAAAAGTCGCAAGACTTGCCTGCGCCGGAGGGAGCAATGTAGCGGTGGATCGGGCGCACTACGAAGGCATCGAAAGCTGTCAGGGAATGAACCTGATCGGTGGAGGGCCCAAAGCCTGTTCCTGGGGATGCCTCGGTCAAGGCGACTGCGCCGTCTCCTGCAATTTCGATGCGATTGAGATGAATGCCAACGGCCTGCCCGTTGTCAATGAAAATAAATGTACCGGTTGTGGCGACTGTGTTTCAGCTTGCCCCAAAGCATTGTTTGAAATAGTGCCACAGTCCGAATCCTTATGGGTTGCCTGTAAAAGCCTTGAAAAAGGTGATCAGGTTTTGGCGCACTGCGAGGTTGGCTGTAGTGCCTGTGGTAAATGTGAAATGGACGCTCCGGCTGGGCTGATTACGATGGAGCATCATCTGCCAGTGATTCATCATCAGGCAGCCAAAGCCGATAAGTCTGTTATCGATCGTTGTTCAACAGGCGCCATCCTTTGGTTTGATCCGCAAGTAGGGCCACTTCGTGGCGACGAAAGCCGCAAGATTATCCGCAAAGGTGCCAAGCCTGTGCAGGCAACCTAAAAACACTCAATTTTTGAGTTAATGTAGCACAGTATGGTTGTCTGGCTCGCAAGAGACATTCGGCTGTTATTCCTTGTTTTGAGACCGAAGATGTTCGACTTCGGTCTTTTTTTTGTTTAGGGAGATGATGCTGATTTGAGCGTGTTTTTTGAGACACTGTTTACAATGTCTATTACAAAACTAAGTTCACAATAATTCAATTTTAATAAAAGTGTTTAGGTTCAATTCCTTAATTTTCAATTATTTTCAACTTTTACAAGTGAGGTAAAGGTTAATTAAATGCAAAGTATTTTTAAATTGTTTGAGGTATGATTATCTTATTCCAAAGTATTTTTTTAAGGCATTTACCTACCTGTCAAAAACATTGAATATATCCTCAATGGAATTCAATCATCTTAAAATACGATAATTGAAGAATTGTACCTAATTAGAACAAATGAAGATTATAATTTCAATCCTATTGGTCATATTTACTGCCCAACTCTCATCAGGGCTAGCCTGTCGAATATTTTCAAAAAACATGTACACGAGTTAAGCAGCCATTTGAACGCTCATCATTGCTTTTGCCACGGCTTCCTTATCTTTGATTTCTGCCACTTTTACGGTGTCAAATCCTGAAACAAGTTCGGCAATTTCATTTTCTTTCACAAAAAATAAGGGAATGGTCAGCAAGTGGTTGGTGCACATTTTCTGTGGGTGGCTGCTCATTTTTGATTTGTACTTTCCGAATACGCTTTCGATGATAGCACTGCAACAAAAAGGGATGTCTTCACCAATCGTTTTATAGGTTTTATGAAAATAATGAGTGATTTTTTCTCTGAATATAGTTGGCCGATCCCCTTCGAGTTCTTCCATTTTTTGAGTTAATTTCAAAATAGTTTTGTGACTTATCCCTTCCGTTCTGCCAACCGACAATATTTCTTTGATCACTGGGGTCAAAGATATCAAATCCTTGATGAAAGGTGTATGATCACTGATTTGGAGGAGGCTCAAAGCCGCACCTTTGCTTTCTTCGGCGACATTTTTCAGCTCAGGACCGACCTTTCTAAACCACTTTTCATATTGCCCAAGCTGATGAAACCTACAATGATGCCTTACTTTTGGAGGGGCCAAATGTGCATATTCCCCACACGCTAAATCTTTTCTGAGTTCACCAACCCATTTGATGAAATTCTTGTAATCATCTGTATCGTTATATAGATTTTTCAGTGTCCTTGATACTTCATGGGTGATATCCGAAACATGATCAAGCCCCAGCAAGGCTGTAGCCTTAAGTAAATTAGAACCTTTATCGCTTAGGACATATTGAATTTTCAGCTTCTGAACGAGTGGTTGAAGTTCCTTATAAATTACATCTGCCGACCAACCTTTTTTCGCACCAAGATAAACCAAGTGACAGTCCTCAAAACGTAATGTACGCTGCTGGTCAGAAACCGACACAGGAACGGCAAGTACCAAAAACAATTTCTTCCCGTTGAATGAAATGCTTTCATCACAAATCAAAACACATGGCCGCTCAGGTGAAAATGGTTCGATGGCCTGCATTCCTGCTTTTTTTAACCAATTATCAATCGTCGAATGGTCAGGGCATTTACTATCTATGTGCATTTGTTGAATGAAAATACGCAATACCGTCTCACTATCACGAAGGCTCATGCTGGTTTCAGTATGTAAAATTAAAGCCAAAGTAATAATGGCCGAACAGTAGCTGTGGTGCTTGATTTTTTTCCCACCAAACTCCGACTTGTTTTTAGACTTTTCCTCTTTGTACTTCTTTTCCCAAAAAGAAGCCCGAGCCTTATATCTTTTAATTTTGATACTGTCGTTTCGCCTTTTTCGTTTGGCTCTTTCTGTTGACTTTTTCTTTTTTAGAGATTGTTTGTTATTTTTAAAACTCAAAGCGATTCTGGTAAGGTTGAATGACGGTTTGGACACTCAAATTTAACCTTTTTTCTGGAATCGCTTTTTTTGTGAATTTTCGACAGGCTACATCAGGGCAAGTCGCAATTATAAAGGACCCCGATGGTTGGACAAATGTCAGAAAGTCGCCTGATGGTAAATCAGAAATACTACATAGGGTTTATGAAAACCAAGTGTTTTGGTATGATTTTGAAAAGGCTGATGAAGAAAAAGACTGGATTTCAATTTATTTTCCGAAAGATGATTATACTATCGGAAAAGGTGTTCCAATTGTTGGATTCATTCATAGGTCACGTTTTCTTCCACTTGAAAACATTCCAGAATATTCAGGTAAAAACTTTAGCTTTGAATATAAATTAAGCGATTTTGATTCAACTAACAGAGTCATTGACAGAAAAGATGGTAAATGGATTACTGCTATTGATGGAAGATATGTTTGGGGAACCGATGGTGAGGTTCCAAAAACCCAAGTTGACGATATCAAAGTGACCATTGATGGACACGAAGTAAAGATTCCCAATGTGTATTTTTCTGATATTTATGAATGTAGGAATAAGTTTACAGTCTACAAAAATGATAAGACTTATTTTGTTTATCAATGGAATAGTGACGGAGCGGGTGCATATGAAGTCGTTTGGGTTTTTGATGAAAATGGATTGAAGCAGCGACTTGTTGGGGTAATGTATTAAAATTTGTACAGTATTACTTTATCTCCTCATCGATGTATTTATTTTTTCCCTAAATTTTTAGCAAATGTTTAGTTGGTTTAAAAAGAAAAAACAACCTAAAAATAAATTAGAAAGTGAAATTAGCCATTCTGATGACTTTCAATCAGATGAGGAGTATTTTTTGGGAGAATTTAAGTCAAGTACCAATGCAATCGAACTACCCATTGATTCAGTTGAATTCTTTCCGAAAATTGAGGTCTTTTGTCAAGACGGCATGGCCGATGATGATGACATATTCTCGATCTGTTCATTTCCAAGATCAGGTGTAAAAGGAGAAGCGCAAGAAAAGGCACATTTTATTAGCTCATTCCGTGAATATGGAGATTATCCCTCAGATAAGTGGTATAATGAATATTGTACTGATTATTTGATTGGGTTCAAGGTTAAAGAGAATAAGATCGAAATTTTATGTGATTCACAACTGTTTGGTGTTTCAGAATCCTACGAAAGATTTAAAGATGAATACCGAGCTATTTGTATAAAGGTCAAAGCTGATTTTACTACTGATAAGCTTAAGGATGAAAATGGGACTATCGAAATGAGAAATACCATTCGACAATTGGGAAGCCTACCAAAATGGGCCCAATCGGATGAAACACCACAAATTGAAAATATTCAGTTTGTAGCTCAACTTGACCCGTATAAATTGGGGTTAGATGAACCTTACCTATTTCTTTTTTATGATGAAAAAGAAAAAGTATATTATCAGGTTGAACAATATACATAAACAACAACCATGACAGCGAAGACTAATCAACCCCTCCTCGAAACCCAAAGAACCCTATTGCGCCCTCTAACGGTGGAGGATGCTAATGATTTCTTTAGTCTAAATTTGGACCCCGTCGTTTTGCAATACACGGGAGATAAACCTTTTGCGGATGTACAATCTGCACATGATTTTTTGAGCCGTTACGATCAGTACGAAAAGTATGGGGTTGGGCGGCTTGCAGTAATCGATAAAGCTTCTCTGCAATTTATGGGTTGGTGTGGTTTAAAGTATTGCCCCGAAAAATGCGAATATGATATTGGCTTCAGGTTCTATCAGAAGTATTGGAACAATGGCTTTGCTACCGAAACCGCCAAACGGTGCCTTGCCTATGGCTTCGAGGAATTAGGGATTGAAAAGGTTGTGGGGCGGGCGATGAAACAAAATGTAGCCTCCATCAAAGTGCTTGAAAAATTGGGGATGTCTTTTCAGAAAGTAATTGACCTTGATGGTGAGGAAGGCGTTGTTTATGAAATTTATAGGGAACGCAACTCCCAGATTGCTAAAGGGTAACGACATCTTCTCGTGCTTGCGTCAACTCATTGAATTACTTCGGAATTTTATTCAATGACTTTCTCTTCTCTTGATCATTAAAAAAATCCTGATTATTTCATTTCTTTTGTAAGATGTTAAATCTTTTATTACTTTAAACTTATATATAAATATTAGAGAAATTAATCAACCTACCTATGAGATTTTTATTCCTATTTTGGATGGGGCTTTTCTGTTCCTTCCATGCCCATTCACAGGAACACCCTGTTCTTCCCAAGCACCATGTTGAGGATTTTAGGCAATTCCAAACCAGTACAGAAAATGCCCGAAGAATGAGCGCCGACTTAGTGGTTTCCGATGATGACCTTGGAGACTATGAGTTTGTTGAGAAAACACTTTCAAGTAATCCCGAACATTTACAGTTAATTGGCCTTGAGGCTATGGGAGAGAAGGTTTATGCCTTGTTCAGTTATACTTCAGCATTTGGTTTTGGTGATCAACAACTCGCGGCGGTCGATGGGCAATTGGGCTATGCTTTGGCGGCATTTGATCTTGAAGGTAATTGTACATCATTAAAAAGTCTTTTTACCAATGATTTAGCTCTGCACCAAATACGCAAGGCATTTTATCTTGAAAAATGGGAGGATGACCAACTGGTAATAGGGGTAAATTTGGATGAGTCTCCTTTAGATTTTTTTGTGAATGATCATGATGAGGCGGTAACAGGAAATTTATTCCTTTTTCTTTCGGATCAACTGGAGGTAATTGACCATAAATTAATAAATTATCCACTTCCAAAATCGATCAGGATATTAAAATCAAATGGGGGAGACTTTTTTTATCATGATTTTGCTTCCTTTTTCAAAGAGACCAATGTTTCTGGTGTTTTATCCATAGAGGCGTTATTCAGTTTCAGTTATATATTTGATGTGGAGTTTATCGATGGTAAAATTGCCATTTTGACGGATAATGTCATCCAGTCTGGCTCTCTTGAAATGGATGACGGGTATGGTTTTCCGATTATTCATTTAATAGAGGAGGACCTTTCTGATGCCACCAGTATCAGGATGGAAGATTTTCCAGTAAGAGATGCAAGTTTAAGAACGGATTTGGTTGTGTCCGATGGGCTACTAACAGTATTCGCCAGTGCCGAGGATGTTAACACTTTGGTTGGGGTGGTCGATTTTGATCATGCCACAATAGTTGAAGAAGCGGGGCTTGACCAAAAGGTATTCTTAGGGGCTGGTATTTATGAAAACGAACTGTGGTTCAAATTAGACGATGCGGTTTACAAATATTCCAATGGTATTGAGTTGGTAGAAAGTAATGTCACTGAAGGTCCTTTATCCTTTTATGATCAAGTTATCTTGGATTTTCCTCAAAATAATTTTACCCACCTCAAGGTCGATCGAATCTGGCCAAAAACTAAAACGACTATTATTGATAAACATTTCGATGGGGGATATCTTTATATCCTCGACCATGCAGCTTTTGCGAATGGGGAACGTTTGATTCTTGCGGAAGGAATAGGGCAAGCGGATTTTTTAGGACAATCATTTTCGATGCCGGCCCAATTATCAAGCCTTATTATTCATTTGGATAAAGAAGGGAACTATCTGTCCCATCAACAATTTGATGACTTTGAATTCTCGATCAATGTGTTTGGTGAATTCTTTGTACAAACGCCAGATAGAGAACACGTTTATTTGTCGAAGAAAACGGATGATTTTGTGATTTATGAAGTATTTCCTGATGAATTAGAGAAGGTATTTAATGCACCCAAAGAAAATAAAGTTGCTTTCATGGTATCCAACAAGGGTAAGGTTGCTTTTGATCATGATCGAGACCGATCGGATAATACGGTAAGCATTAGTGTTCATGAAAATTTCTCTGACGAGGCTCCCTTGGAGTTCAACTATGTTACAGGAGGTGGTCAATTTGGAGGTTATAATAGCTGTCTTATTTTTGATAATGAGGAGCAATTGTATTTGACCTATGAGTTGAATGCTGATGACCCAATTTCTTTAAGCGATAAAAATGGTGAAATCACTCAAATATCAGGGAAAACTTCATATAAAGCTCCCGTGCTTATCAAGTATGATGAAGACTTAAATTATTTATGGCATAAGTATTATGGCCAAGATGAGGATGAAAGAAGTGGAGGCTGGATTTCTTCTTTGGCGGTAGATCGTTTAGGGGATTTGTATGTAGATATGTGGACGTATGGAGCAACTCAATTCGAGGATGGCTTGCAACCTGTTATGGGCGTTTATGGAAAAGCCATTTTGAAGTATAAGCAAGATGGGGAGTTGGTCTGGCGTCATTCCATTATGGAATCTCATTTTGCATTTAACTATTATGGGCTTCAGGTGGATGACAGTTTAAATGTATTTACAAGTTACTCAGCTCAATTAGCAAATAAATCAGTTTTTGAAGACGACTATACGATCGGATCAAAAGGGGATTGGGGTTTTTCAAGTGGTAAAATCTTTTCCTTTGTAGGTTTTGACAAAGAGGGGGGGCGTATTTTTACCAAATCAATTGAAACCCAAAATGACGCCTATCCCTTAGTGCATTTAGGGGAAAACGGGCTACTGGAATTGTTCGGCAATACAAGAGGATTTTCCTTTGACAGAGAGGAGATAAATTATACCCAGACCAATGCGATTAATCGCTATGTCTATCAGCATTCTAAATATAAAGCGCCTGAACGCCCATTGTTTTCAGAAACAGAGCAGAGGCATGGAGTGTATCCTAACCCAGTCAACGAAGGTTATTTCATGATTCATTCAGAGGGTAAAGCAGGAACCTATCGATTGGTTGATGCGCTTGGTAGAACATTATCAAAAGGTGTTTTGGATACAACGCAAGATACAAAAGTATCCGTCAATGGGGTAGCAGCAGGTTTATACTCCGTCGTGCTTTCAGATGGCACATCCTATCAGCTAATCGTTCAGTAGACCTTATTTTCTTTTAAATTTTTTAACCACAGTCTTTCGGCTGTGGTTTTTTTATTTGCCATAAATTTCAGATGTGATTTTGTGTCATCCTGAGGGATTATCAAGGATAATATTTTAGGATATTTTTACGGTCGCTTTATTTTTTGTAGAGATGTAATCCTGTACGTCTAACCCAATGCTGATTTCCTTTAGGGTTATTTAAATAGTCACGTGAGACATAATATATTATGCCTTTACAAGCATTTCAAATTCAGACCCAAGTTTCCTCAAAGCGCCTCACTTAATGACTTTGTGGCCCCACCTATGGGTATCCAGACTACTCAAAAATTTCATTAATTCGGGCATATTCAGGACAGCTCATAATAGCACTCAGGTTAAAACTCGTAGAGGTCATTGCAGAATTTGGCGATAAAAAAGCCCACTACTTTTGCAGTGGGCTTTTCAGTATTTTAGCACAGGAGCAGTTTACTTTTTCAGGTCAAAACGATCAAGCTCCATCACTTTCGTCCATGCTTTTACAAAATCGCGACTGAATTTCTCTTTGGCATCTGCAGAGGCGTATACTTCAGTAACAGCCCTCAATTCACTGTTGGAACCGAAAATCAGGTCGAATCTTGTGGCAGTCCATCGTTTTTCCCCTGTTGTTCTGCCTTTGCCTTCAAACTGTTCGGCGGTGTCGTTGGTGGCAGTCCATTTGGTGTTGATGTCCAGCAGGTTAATAAAGAAGTCGTTGGTCAGCTGTTCTGGTCTTTTGGTCAGTACCCCATGCGTAGAGCCATCGTAATTGGTGTTCAGCACCCGCATGCCCCCCAGCAGCACCGTCATTTCCGAAGGAGTTAAACTCAAAAGTTGTGCTTTATCAATGAGCATCTCTTCGGTCATCATCGGGATTTTCTCTGCGCGGTAATTCCTGAACCCGTCAGCGAGTGGTCGTAACGACTCAAAAGAAGCCACATCGGTTTGTTCCTCCTTGGCGTCTCCGCGCCCAGCATGAAATGGTACAGAAAGGTCAGTGCCCGCATCTTTGGCAGCTTTTTCTATGGCAGTGTTTCCCGCAAGTACGATCAGATCAGCCATAGAGAGCTCCTTCTTATCGGATTGTTGCTGGTTGAAGTCCGCTTGTATCTGACTCAATTTGTCCAGAACTTTTTTCAGTTGTGCAGGCTGATTCACCTCCCATTGGTTTTGAGGAGCAAAGCGTATTCTTGCACCATTGGCTCCACCCCGGCGATCAGACTGTCGGAAAGAGGAGGCGGACGCCCAGGCGGTGGAAACCATTTCACCGATGCTGAGCCCACTGTTGAGCAGTTGTTCTTTCAGCAGGTCAATATCTTGCTGATCGATCTGCGGACCTGCAGGTGTAGGGATGGGATCCTGCCAGATGAAATCCTCCTGTGGCGCTTCCTGTCCCACATAACAGGTTTTTGGCCCCATATCCCTGTGGGTAAGTTTGAACCAGGCTTGGGCAAATGCTTTGGAGAGCTCGTCAGGGTGCTGATGAAATCTTCTCGATATTTTTTCATAGGCAGGATCCTGACGTAAAGCCAGATCGGCGGTGGTCATCATTGGGGCGTGTCGCTTGTTGTGATCATGGGCGTCGGGCACCAAATTTTGCGCTTCGTCCCCTTCCGCTTCCCATTGCCATGCGCCGGCAGGACTCTTAACCAGCTTCCATTCGTAATTGAACAGGGTGTCGAAGTAGCTGTTATCCCACTTTGTAGGCGTGGGGGTCCATGCGCCTTCAATGCCGCTGGTGGTAGCGTGTATGCCAACGCCAGATTCAAAGGTGCTGCGCCAGCCGAGCCCTTGCTCTTCAATCTTGGCTCCTTCAGGCTCCCGGTCAAGCAGGTCGGCATCGCCAGCGCCGTGGGCCTTCCCGAAGGTGTGGCCGCCAGCCACCAAAGCCACGGTTTCTTCATCATTCATCGCCATTCGGGCAAATGTTTCGCGGATATCCTTAGCGGATTTCAGTGGGTCAGGCTCTCCGTTGGGTCCTTCAGGATTAACATAAATAAGGCCCATTTGTACTGCCGCAAGTGGGTTGGCCAGCTCCCGATCCCCGGTGTAGCGTTCATCATCAAGCCATTCTTTTTCATACCCCCAGTTGATATCATCTTCAGGTTGCCAAATATCCTCTCGACCACCACTGAAGCCATAAGTCTTGAAGCCCATAGACTCCAGGGCGCAATTTCCCGCAAGAATCAGCAGGTCGCCCCACGAAAGCGACTGCCCATATTTTTGCTTGATGGGCCACAGCAGCATCCGTGCTTTGTCGAGGTTGCCATTATCTGGCCAGCTGTTGATCGGGGCGAAGCGTTGATTTCCCGTAGCGGCACCGCCTCGGCCATCCTGAATGCGGTAAGTTCCTGCACTGTGCCAGGCCATTCGAATAAAAAATGGGCCATAATGGCCATAATCTGCGGGCCACCAATCCTGGGAGTCGGTCATCAGGTCGAAGAGGTCCTGCTTCAGTGCCTGATAATCCAATTTCGCAAAAGCCTCCGCATAATTGAAATCCTTGTCAATGGGGCTGAAGTCTGAGGCATGCAGGCGCAGGATGTCGATATTCAGCCTGTTGGGCCACCAGTCTTTGTTGGAAGTGCCGAGGGAAGATTTCTTGGGGAGCCCATCGTGATTGAAAGGGCATTTGCCTTCATTTGATTGATCCATATTTGTATGTTTTTGAGTAAAATACCAATGGGTACGGACTGATCGCATGTAGTTCCCATTGACAGTTAATCGGAAAAAATGATGCGCTCAATTTTTTGGTGGCGCAGCGTGGTTTTTTATGCTGAACTTCAGCAAGCCAACCTTTATTTATAACTTGTTATTTGGCCGTCATGTTATTATCACCGATGGATTTAATCCCCTCAAGATGATTGATTTTATTGATCAGTCATCAATTTGGCACAGGAAGAAAAGGCATTGTGCTAATGGTGATGTAGGTAAGAGAAAGATCGCCTTTCAGGTTTGTCAGTAGCGGTGGAACTCCTAATTATTACCCGATTTGATATTGTCCACAGATCATACAGATTTCCACAGATATTTTTGTTTCGTCAAGCGGATATCGCAAATCCAAAATCACTTTCTATTCTTTCGAATGAAGGTGCCTTTTTTGCGGGTTGTAGCGCGGAGTAGCCCTTGCTTTTTAATTTAAAAAATTCCTTTACGCTCATCAATCTTTGGACAATAAAAAATCAGGGAGTTTTCGTGGCCTCCACCATCCTTAAGCATTCTCAAAATTGACCTGCTCCTGCAAGGGACTTTTATAACAGACCACCTGTTTATTCCATGGCAAAAGGCAAAGTGTTCACAGGTATTTTAGGATTTTCAGCAGAAGATGAAACGGGCTCAAGGCTATTATATCAGCATTGAATTCGAAAAAAACAAGGCAAAAAGGATTTGTAAATCAGGAGATAATGTATATAACTTACTGATTAAAAAAGCATTACGATTGCATGAGCTCAATATTGGTATGGGGCGATGCCGCCAGGGTGCCTTCCGACTTTGAATTGGTTAAAAAGTAGGGGGGGACCCGATATTTTTCGGAACATTAGTTAAGATTTTTTTAGCTCAGGGAGCACAAATAATTTTAATGATCTAATTCGATGAACAGAATTTTTAACCGACTCAATCTATTTTTTGCGATAGTCTTTTTTGGAATACTGCCTTCGGCAGGACTTTTCGGACAGTCGCTGACCATCACTGGGGTGGTCACCTCCAAAACCGATGGGGAACCCCTACCTGGGGCGATGATCCTGGAGAAAGGAACCAACAATGGGGTAGTGAGCAGTTTCGATGGCCGTTATCAGCTTGAGGTCAGCAGTAGCGAGGCTTCGCTTGAATTCTCTTTCATGGGTTTTCTTGCGGAAACCGTGAAAGTGGACTCGCAGCGGTCGATTAATGTGGGGTTGAAGGAGGATGTGCAATCGCTTGAAGAAGTGGTTGTGGTAGGTTACGGAACCGCCTGTAAAAAGCTGGCAACGGGAAATTACAATACGATCAAACCTCAAAACCTTGGGGATAAAATCAATACCAGTTTTCAGGAAGGATTGCAGGGAATGGCCGCAGGGGTGAATGTTACTGGATCGAGTGGTGCAGTAGGGGGCGCTGTTAATATCCGTGTGCGGGGAACGGGCTCGCTCAGTAGTAGTTCCAATCCGTTATATGTGATCGACGGGCTGCCGTTTACTTCCTACCCTACTGATGGTACGGGAAATTTTGGTACGGCCTACAACCCGATGACCAATATTAACCCAGATGATATTGAGAGCCTGACAGTGCTAAAAGATGCCGAAGCTACAGCCATTTATGGTTCCCGTGGGGCAAATGGGGTAATTTTGATAAAAACCAAATCAGGGAAAAAAGGCAAAGCGAGCTGGACGCTGAACTATTCCGAGGGGGTGAAGCGGCCGACACACCGCATGCAGCACCTCAATGCCACAGACTGGATTAATTATACTGAAGAAGCATGGGAGAACTCCAACGTGCCAGCCAATAAGCGGGTGTTGCCTTATACCGACCCGAATAGTTGGTACACTGAAGCGGAAGCACGAAATACCGATATCGATAAATATGACATGGTGCTGCGACAGGCACGTATGAGAACAGCTTCTTTGGCGGTTTCTGGAGGTACGGATGGTTTTGTTTACCGCCTCAATGGTAGTTATGACATGAATGAGGGAATTCTTCAGCAAAATGACAACGACCGCCTGGCGTTCAGTGCCAATGTGGGAATGAAAATCAGTGAGCGAATGAAGTTCAACCTCAATACCAAGATTTCCAACGTTAAAAACACCCAATACCCTACGAACAGCTACTTTCTGAATATCCGGGGCCACGGGAATGCTTTTACCAGTTACAGCAACCCGACGGGCTTTAATTTTATCAGGAATGGCTTGCCACAACTGCCCACACACAATCCCGACGGCACATTCTTCAAGCCGACGGCCTTGTTCAATGTAGCGACCACCCTCGACGAGGAGTATTTTTACCATAAGTCGAATAACTTTACGGCCATTAATTCCGGGCAATTGATCTTTGATATTAACTCCAATTTCAGGGCAGAAGCCAACCTCAGCCTTAACTACACCGGGTATGAGCGCGAGGTTTGGTTTTCGCCACTGATTACCACCAAAGCGCAGGTTGGCCGAACGCAGGATAATTATGGCTATGCCGATGCCATTAAGCAGGCGCGCTTCTATACCAACATGAATGCCTTTGTGGAATACAATAAAGAGCTGGGCAAGCATGAATTTGCCACTACCGTCGGGACGGAATCCTACCTTGAAAATCAGCGATTCCTGAGTAATAAAGGGGTGGGCTTTCCGCAGACCAACTCCCTGAAGAATGTCGGCAGTGCCAATGAAATTGTGGAGTGGCGCGAGCGTGCTCAGGGAGCGGTATTTTATTCTGGGTTTGCACGGTTTAAGTATGGTTACGACAACCGCTATTTGTTCGGAATGAGCGTCCGTACCGATGGATCGAGCCGTTTCGGTGCACAAAACCGATGGGGGACATTCCCTTCTGCGTCGGTGGGCTGGAACATTTCCGAAGAGGCTTTTATGGCCAACAATAAGGTGGTCAATTACCTGAAGCTGCGCTCTTCTTATGGAATTTCCGGTAATGCTGAAATTGAACAAAATGCCGCTTTCTACAGCTGGCAGTTCATCAATTATTCTTATGCCGGATCGCAAGGCCTGTCGCCATTAAGGCTGAAAGGTTCTACCGATAATATCGGCTGGGAAAAAGCCTATGCCTTTGATCTTGGAATGGATTTCGAACTGTTCGAAGGCGTGCTGAAAGGGGATATCGCCTATTACAGCCGGACCAATTCCGACCTGTTGGCGAACCTGAGTTTGCCACCAACCGCCGGTGGAGGAAACTACATTACCAATAGCGGAAAACTTAGAAATTCTGGGCTGGAATTTTCACTCAATGCGCTGGTATTGCAAAATACCGACTGGAGCTGGAATGTCGGGCTGAATGGTGCCTTCCTGAAAAATGAGGTGGTGGAGCTGAGTGTTGATCCTAACATTCTGGCGCAGGAGGGAGGCGTTGCCCTGCCGAGCATCGGTGGAAGCGTGGCTTCTTACCGCATGGTAAAATGGCTGGGGGTGGATCCTGAAACGGGCAATGAACTTTTTGAGGACCCTGCCACTGGCGCACCTTTCCAATTCGAGGACCCTGCCCGCCCTTCGAAAAAAGAAATGGAAGGACTCGTGCAGGATATCGACGGAAAAACAGGCTTGCCGACTTTCACGGGGGCCTTTAATAACAGTGTCAGCTATAAAGGACTGAGCCTGTCTTTTAACTTCTATATCAATTATGGCAATTGGCTGTTTGATGAAGAAATTATGCGCACTTCCTATATGGCCACCGGCAACCGGGTAACCAATGTGCCGCAGTTTGTTTATGATCAGCGATGGCAACAGCCCGGCGATCAGACTGATGTGCCTCGGGTTATTTACGACCACCCTTTTGCCGTAGGAACGCCGGACCTCGGAAGCCGATCCACCAGGTTTCTCTACGACGGTTCGTTTATCAGGCTGCAAAATGTGACCCTCGGCTATACTTTGCCGAAAGCACTTACCAGCCGCATAAAAATGAAGGAAATCAGGGTGTTTGCCAGTGGTTCCAACCTATGGACCATCACCAAATACCCGGGCTGGGATCCGGAGTCGGTGAACTCTAAAGCCAACTTCAGCTATATGGCAGGAAATATCGCCCCGGGGGTTATTCGTGGCAATCCGCCACAGGCGATGTCGCTCAAACTCGGGGTAAATCTTAAGTTCTAATTTTTTGACGATCATGAAAATTTTTAATATATCCATTCTTTTTTGCCTGCTGCTGACGGTCAGTAGCTGCGTGAAGTTCGATGAGTTTTACTCCTCAGAGGATTTTCCTGGGGATGAAATTGGCAGCAGCACTTATAACCTTGAACTGGTACTTTCGGAGGGTTACCGGTTCTGGTCGCAGGCCGTGGTGAAAGAACACCTTGCCGATGCCAATGTGATCTGTGATATTACCGAAGCGAACCTCGAAGGGGATTTCGTGGGGGCTTATCGTGCGAAATATGATTATTCACGCCTTGATTTCAAGAATGATAACATGTGGGAAGATGCCTACAAGTCCATTAATCAGGCCAACCATATTCTGGCCATTACAGATGCCGACAACCAAATTGATAATATCTTTGAAAGCCAGCGTGCCCGAATGCGTGGTGAGGCGGCATTTTTAAGGGCCTACAATCATTTTCTGTTGTTGCGCTATTATGCCAAGCAATATACCGCTTCGACAGCCAACACCGATGCCGGAATTATTCTGCGGACAACGCCCGCCGAGGATTTTTCCACGGGTGGCCGAAGCTCCGTTGCGGAAGGTTATGCGCTGGTCCTCGAGGATTTGGAGCTTGCAATAGCCTCTTTGCCTGAAAATTTCTCCAGCAATGACCACGGCACTTTTCCTGCCTATCAGTTTCGGGCCAATAAATTTGACGCCGTTTCGCTCAAAGCACGCGTGCTTCTGCAAATGAACGACATCGATGAGGCCCTTGAGGTAGTTTCTTCCCTGATCGGAAAGCCCAATACCGCTCCGGAATTTCCGGCATGGGCGCCGGCGGGCTTGAAAATGGCCACCGGCGACGGGGTGCTTGACCTGTTCCGCTCCGAAAGCCTGGCAGCAGGCAGTGAATTACGGACGTATGTCGCGAATTATGCGATTTCTGAGCCTTTCACCCTCATGGAAAGAATCAAACTGATGGCCAACGGTGTGCAATCGTCCATTTACCTGAAGGATTCTTTTTCGGAAATGTACCTCGATGATAAAGGGGATTTCCTGAACAGCGATACCCTGCGCCTTCGCAATTTTATTAAAGAAGTGGTGGTGGAAAATGAGGCAGGCGTAGCGACCGATACGACCTTCATTTATCAGAAATTTTCCCTGACCACCGGCATCAACACCAACTGGCCAACCATCAGGCTTGCGGAACTGTTGCTGATGCGCGCAGAGCTGTTGGCGGTCCGTGGGGGGAGCTCCGCAGCACTAAAAGACCTCAACCTTTTGCGGTCATTAAGAGGGGCGCAAACTGTTGCGGGTGCGCCAAATCCAGCAGAGGTATTGGAGTTGGTGATCCGTGAACGCATGTTGGAGCTGGTGGGTGAAGGAGAACGTTTTTTCCATTGGAAACGAATGGGCGCCTACAATGCTACCGTGTCTGATATTTACCCTGAGAGTGTATATGCACCGTTTTCAAGAACTGATCAGGCTGATATCCGCTGGGATAGCCCTCAAACGCTTTTCCGCCTGCCGGTCAATGAAATCAACCGTAATCCTGACCTTTCTGAGGCAGATCAAAACCCTTAACAACAGGGTGCCTGGCGAGTGGTGGTCAATCCAAAAGGGAACGCCCCGCCAGCCACCTTCGGCTTTTGAGCGGCCATTTTACTGCACAACCAATAACGAAATAAACCGATACTTTTTAATTTTTTTTACTATGACAAATAATACACTTAAACCAAAAGGCCTGTGCCTATGGATGTTGGCTTTCCTTTGGGTGGCCACTTTTGCAAACTTGCCACAGGCTAAAGCGCAAACGATCACAGAGATGACCCCGGCGCTATTGCCTGGGGCAACAGGTAACCTGATGGGTGCCGACCTGGACCAGTTGACCGGTCTGAAGCTGAACGATGTTGCGCTCACCATTACCGCACAATCGGCTACGGAAGTTACCTTCGAGGTGCCCGAAACTTTCACCCCTGGCGGCGGAAAGCTGATGGTGCAGTTTAACGATGGCGATTATTCAGAAATTGATGAAGGTAATAAAGGGAAGCTCTATGTGGTCGACCGTGTTTCTCCTGCGGAGGTGCTGGTTTTTTATGAGCCATTCGTCCACCCAATTTTAGGAAATACACCTAACGGTGAGCCGATTGACGGAAACTTTATCTTTGCCAATAATGGCACCCTGACAGCCACGGGAAGTGGTGCGGTACAGGTAGGTTTTACCCCTGCCGCGCAAGTGGGGGAGTATGGCGGTTTCTCTGGGCAACAATGTGTGCAGTTTAATATGCAGGGGGGCGAATCTGGCGAGTTTGTGCTTTCGGGCATTAATACTGAAGGGCTGGAAAATATCCGTCTGACTTACTCTTTAACAGGCCACAGTGGTGGCGCCCAGATTGGGGCAGCTGGCTTTACGGTTTCTTACAAAGATGGAGATGGTGATTGGGTAAATATTGGTGGGATTGCTGGAGTTGCGGCTGTTTTCAAAAAAGTGAAACAGTGGAGAAATGCAAACCCACTGCCTGCAACGGATAACCTGAGTATTAAATTTGAGTTTACTGCGCGTGCGTCAGGGCGCCCAGCTTTATTGGATGATATCAATATTACGGGTTACCCGGAAGGTTCTGCGAACATTTCGCATTTTGAGCCGGAAGCGCAGGTGGTCGGAAAGCAGGTAACTGTTTACGGTTCCCGCCTCGATAATGTCACTGGGGTGAAAATTGGTGAGGTAGATGTTACAGAATATTCAGTAGCGGAAAATAATAAGTTTATCACCCTTACGGTACCTAAAGGGGCGGAGTTAATCAATGAGGGCGTGAAGAATCAGGAAGGTCTTGGCCGTATCGAGGTTATCCGTTCACAGGGCGGAAATGTGTATGCTGCCACACCGCTGAAAGCGATGAGCGCAGATCCTGGCGTGCTTGGTTTGTCGCCAGTGGTGGCGCCTGCCTTGTCTTATATTTACATTTATGGTAGCAACCTGCACAATGCCACAGCGGTGAAATTCAATGGTGTGGAGGCTACGAATTTTATGGAGGTAAAAGAAGATACTTTGGAGGTGCTGGTACCTGAAGGCGTAACTGACGGCCCAATTTCCATCGCGACAGCCAATACGGATTCTGTAGCGGTATCAGATTTGACTTTCATGGTGGATGAGGACTTTCCATTGTTCGGCCTCGAATTGAGTGCGGAAGAAGGTAATGAACTTGAGGAAACCGAAATTGATGTTTACCTGCAAGCCAATGCGGCAGCAGAATCAGCAACTTCTGTAGACATTGAAGTGAGCGGGGAAAATATTAATGATGCGGACTATTCGCTGAGCAAATCAATGCTGACACTCGCAGGGGGTGAAACAATGTCGGAGATGGCAATGCTGAAAATTCTGAATGATGATGATGATTACGAGGAGGAAGAAACGCTGATCATGACACTGACGAACCGTGATGGTGAAGGGGCTGTTTATGGACAAGGGCGCACTGCCGAGGTTCGTATTGTTCTTAAAACACCTCTTGATGCCCTTGAAGGAATCGCGAAAGATTTGTTGATTTATCAGCAGGCAGACCAGTTGGTGATCAACAGCGAGACCACTGATTTTACCAATGCTGCTGTGGCGTTGTACAATTCAGCAGGTCGATTGGTTCGCTTCAAGCAGGTGGTGTCTTCAGCCTCAACGGTTCGCCTTTCGACAGCCAATTGCACCACAGGCGTTTATTTTGTGCGTATTGCTGACCGAAATGGGGTAAGTGCGAAAAAAGTCATTATTGTAAAATAAATTGCTGACAATCATTTAGGGCGTGTTTAAAACAAGCCAATCCTGTGGCCAATGCAGGTTCGTTAGGGGGCTATCTTTTAAACACGCACTTTGTTACTGAATTTGTGAGGGCTGCCTTGCAATTTGATAGATTCCCCCTTTTTGTGCTGTTAAATCAATAGGGTTATTTGAGACACTGTTCAATGGTAAAGGTGAGTTTCGGCTCACCTTTTACTGTTTATAGGCAAAAAAAGCGCATTTTTTATCCGATGTTTATCTGTATTTTTAGGCTATCGATAAATATTTTGTATTTTAGGTTAACTTTTTCAATAGACATAATCAATCCTATTATCAACTAAATGACGACTATATTTTTTATCTGGTCTTCGGTTCAGAGTTTAATCACCGGCCTTTTGGTGCTCTTCATCAAGAAGTCGAAACTCAACTGGACACTTGCCGCCACTTTTTTTGTTTCAGCCATTAATATTTATCATCAATATTTATTTCGGTTTACGGAAGCCAAATTCACCATGTCGCGCTTTATCGCTTTGCCCGACCTTTTTGACTTTGCCCTGCCCGCACTGATTTTCCTGTATGTCAAGTCTTACCTCGGTAAAAACAGCCCCAAAGACAAAGATTACCTGTATTTTGCCCCTGCGGCGATTTTCCTGGCATCGGCAGTCGCCTATGTCCTTTCCTTTGAGCATTTTACTTTCAATAATTATATCCGATCGACCTTTCACAGCGTCGTGTTAATTGCGCTGGTATTCTGGAAAGGCTATATTTTTACCCAACTTTCCTATTTAATCAAGGAGGTGAAGCAAGCCATTCCCGAGAAGCAACAGCAGCAGCTGGACTGGCCAAAAATTTTACACTATTTTGTAGGCGTGATCCTCTATACAGCAATTGTGCAGGCTATTTTCTTGCTGGTCATTATGGAACACTGGTCCTATGAGGTGATCAATGATATTCGTGTAATTTTCAACCTGAATTATATAATTTTTAATTCAAGTCTCATCATTGTTTCTCTATTTTTTGTGATTAAATATCCGAAAATACTGGCAGGGAAATTATCGATAAAACAGGCGAGCAACCCACTTTCTGTAGCCATGAGTTCTTCCCTGCAACGGAAAATTGACAAACTGTTCAATGTTGATAAAATTCATACCAATACGGAGCTCAATGAAGTGAAACTGGCCGAAGAGCTGGGCATTCAAAAGTATATGCTTTCCAAATATTTGAACGACCAGGTGGGGGTTACTTTTAATGAATTGCTGAATCAAAAAAGGGTCGAGGAAGCACAGCGCATCTTCAAGGAATCCATTGATGAGGAAGTGAAGAATTTTGGAGTCGCCATTGATAGCGGATTTAAAACAGAGTCGGTCTTTTATGTCAATTTCAAAAAAATTACAGGCATGACACCCAATCAGTATAAAAAGCAGCTGCGTGATGAACGAGAAGGCGTGAAAGCCTAAACGTAATTCACCGGGAGGAATGTTGATGTCATTAAGTTGGTAAGAACTCAGTGTTATATATCATATTTTCAAATACAAAGTTAATAAATTTGAAAAAACAATTCTTACTACTAATGATTCTTGGGGTATTATTCTCTTATTTTCGATAGGCTGCTTTAAACAGCTAACTTTATCAACTGAAGTCCACCACAGTTCATACTATTGGCGTTATGCACAGCCGATTTATTAATACAGGAATTTGTTGAAGCCAATTGGTGGTACTTTCAAAGTATTTTTAACTAAATGAATTATGAGTAAAGGATTATTTAATTATATTTTTGGAAATAAAGAGAACCTAAATATCTCTTTAAATCTCAATCAAATACTAAAAATTCTCATTGATGCTAATGAAATTTCAAACGCAATCAAAGGATTGGAGTGGATTGTAGACTCAAAAGAGTCCAAGAAAACATTTGAGGATCTGACCTGTTATGCAAATATCATTGATAAGCAACTATATTCTTTGAAAGATTCTATAGATGGCTATCATCCTTCATCATTTCCAATAGGTATTACTCAAAATGATTTAAGTTCACATTTAATAGCAACCGCTGTTTCCTTACAGTCGACCTGTTCAGAAATACGAGACAAAGTGATGTCCGATAAGTTTACTTTCAACAAAGGAGGGAATAAAACCAAAAACATCCTGGTACTTAAAAATAATGGTAGCTACTTAGAAACGATGGCTTACAATGGTGAGCTGAAAAAGCTCAATGAGCATCCGATGAAAGTTGAGATGGAACTTTTGAATCTTCAAGATTATCCCTTTTTTAAGGCAGCGGAGTACGATAGTTCGATGTGGGATATTTATGAGCATTGCCCTCAAATAAAGGTTCTTACTTTATTTGGCGCTGAGCTTCAGGAGGACGAAGTGACAAAGCTGAACTTTGACAAAATGGATTATTTAAAAGTTTTAGATTTGGGTGAAAACGGTCTGAGGAGTATCCCGGCGAGCCTATATAAACTTAATCAGTTAGAATACTTAAGCTTAAGAGATAATGAAGTGCCGATTGAAGAGTTAGAAAAATTACAAAGTTCTCTTAGTAGTACTCATGTAGATTTTTGATGAGAACTGAAAATGCCGAGAGCTGATAGAATTTTTGCTATTCTAAATGAGTATAACACCATTGCCTAACCCATAGTAGAACATTAAAGTATGAATGCAATCCTGAATAAAATCTTATTGTCAAAAGAAATACCTGTTAATTTGTCATATGACGAATTAAATGAGGTTATTTTAAAAATTGATCAAAAATTGTTTAGAATACACGAGCTTCAATCAGGAGAATATAAGTTTCTTTCAAACTTTTCTTTGGGGACAGCCATTGTAAAAGGAAATCCAGGAATGATTGAAGGAATTAAAATATTCGGCGAAATACAGAAAAAAACAAATTCAACTTCAATTTTAGTGGTTACTTCTAAACTGCGAATTGAATTAGTATTTATTTGTATTTTTTGGATAGGGATGATTTTGTTTCAGATTTTTGGTAATGATAAAATGTCATTATTGATAAATATGCTAATGTTTCCAGTCATACTGATTTGGTTCTGGTTTGTATATAGAATACAAGAAAAGTCTTTATTGAAGAAAGTAGAAAATAAAATCAAAAATGCATTACGACAAGGTGTGTAGAAGTCGTGTTTTTAATGGGGTGATGATATATTTTTGATAGGCTAAATGTAATTCACTAAAAGGATTCTTGATGTCATTAAGTTATGTGCAATTACGAAGTATGAAAGTCACTGATAAAGAAGATCGATTTTAGTTTTTCCTCGAGGATGGAATAAACTTTTACATTGATGTGAACTGTAATGTATCAGCATTCGGATTCTCAATGCTAATAAAGTTGAATAAGGAAGAATCTGAGAGCTATAGAAAATCAGGACATGATTTTTTTAAAGACCTAGCTCGTGATATTCAATATTATTCTCAATCCAAATATAAAGACCGGCATACCTGTGGTGAAATCGGAAAAATTGCACATGATGCATAATAGTTTTAATAAAAAAACAGAACCTAAAATTCATTAATGGGAAAGGAAATATTTAATGAGATTAAAGAAGGAATTGAGCTTCAAAACGGAACCCGTATCCATTGGGGCACTCTGCTTACCGACTTAATCCCAAAATCAGAATCTCATAATATAACAGAAGATTATCTGACTATGAGTTTTGGAGTAGTTGAAATTGCTAAAGCATTAAAAATAGAACTTACTGCTACCTACTCACCGTTTGAAAACAAGACCCTTGATTATCTCAAAGGAAGTGTCAAAGATGAAAAAGAAGCATTAGACTTGACATCTAAGCTAAAAGAATATTTAGGAAATCCTGATAGCGATGAAATAGGTGAGTGGGGTATTTGGATTCATTGGGAGAATGAAAAACATAGAATAGGAATCAGAACACGAGACCATCACGGAGGTAGTTGGTTCGAATATTATATAGAATTAAAAAGCACCTTACACGGTATATAGCAAATAAGGCGATCGGTGGTTTACGAAAGTTCAGAACTATTTACAAACACCGCCAAATCGTTGATGTGGTTTTTACAATGAATAATTTAAAAACAAAATACAACGACTTGGCTCAGTGCAAATTGGAAAGCTTATCGCTTTCTACTGCCCTTTTTGCCATATATTAAACGTTAGCATTCTTGAAGAGAGTGAGTTAAGCAAGATTTAAATGAATCAAATCGAAAAACCAATACATAGAAGTTCTATACGAAGAAAAATAGGACGAGAGTATTATATATTAAAAAGGGAAATTGAATGGATTTTTGGAGATAAAATATATTCAAAAACAAAAAGTGACTTTAAATATAAAAATATCGTCTTTTCTCATAAGTCAGTAATTTTACGAAAACTTAAGGATGTTGATATGTATTTGCAAGATAATAAACGTAAAAATTTAGAGCTTGCTATAAATCATATTAATAAAATAATAATCAAGCCAGGTGAGACATTTTCAATATGGAGGCTAGTAGGGCGTCCGACTAAAGCAAAAGGCTACCAAGATGGGCTTGTTCTTATTCAAGGAGGAATTGGGAAAGATGTTGGAGGAGGATTGTGCCAATTAGGGAATCTGTTGTTTTGGATTTTTGCTCATTCTCCATTAGTAATAAAAGAACGATATAGACACGGATTTGATGTTTTCCCTGACGTAAATAGAAAAGTTCCATTTGGTGCAGGAGCAACCTTGTCTTATAATCATATTGATTTACAAGTCAAAAATGAAACTGAGAATGTTTTTCAAATAAATCTTTGGCTTGATGATAAATATTTAAATGGGGAATTATTGAGTAAGGAAAAGATTAAAAGTAAATATCGGATAGAGGAACGAAATCATTCAATGAAACAACAATTTTGGGGAGGATATTCTCGACATAACCAGATTTTTCAAATAGAAGATAATGAAGATGGAGAAAAAGAAAAACTTTTGGTTGAAAACCATGCAATAATGATGTATAATCCTTTCATCGAGAGCAAGAAGTTATAGCGAAATGCTAACAAATTATAAACGTTATGCGGGGCGAAGTGATTAATTTAGTTGAAAGTGAAATATACAACGATAGTGATAACTTGAAAGGAAAGTGGGTTGATACATGCCACTAATCATATATAAACACGCTGGTCCCAATTGCTGATAAATACACTTTGAAATAGAAACCCCTCATCGTATTTGACATCGATGGAACATTAACTGATAGTGTAAATCAACAGCAGCAAGCCTTTTCTGAAACTTTGTTTGAAATCAGAGTTAGTGATATGTTTTCCAAAATCAGCGCAATGCCACCTTTAAATCCTTGACTAAATTGGATCGGGATTGTGCCAACTGTGCTTTTTCTTTGGCGTTTGATCCACAAAAAAATAGGCCATAGCAATTGCTATGGCCTATTTTTAAACGGTCAACTTATTTTTAGGAGGTATCAGTTGAGTAAGGGATTCATTTTTTTGCCATAATATGGGTAGGTATCGAAAAGATGTTCGCCTTTATGGAGGGTCGGATCTTTTGTTTTTTCCCGCCAGTGGAGGAGTTGTTTGGCCATTGCTTTCACCGTCTTTTTGTAGGCGGGCAGATCTGCCAGATTATTGACCTGGTCGGGATCGTCGGAAATATGGTAAAGCTCATATTTTGGACGTTTGCCCACGGCCCATTGGTAAATTTTGCGACTCGGTTCCATGTTCAGGAGCAGGTCTTTGGTGGGGCTGGCATCAATATCTCCGAAGCAGTTGCCATCCGTTAGGGGGTCGCCTGCGGGATAGCGGTCAGGGAACAGGTTTTCGATCAGCAAAAACGAGTGATTTCTGATGGCCCGCATTGGGTAGGCCAGGTTATGGTTCCGCACATAGGCGTGTCTTTCACGTTCAAGATAAATTTCCTCCCTCCGCTCAAAAGCCGTATTTTTTATCAGTGGCAAAAGGCTCTTCCCCTGGTAGCTCGCTGGAATATCAAGCCCTGCAAGTTCAAGAAAGGTTGGGGCAAGATCAATCAGGTTAATAAAGCTATGCTCTGTTTTTCCTGCTGAGTGGAGGTCGCTCCCCATCGCCATGGCCAAGGGGACTTTCGTGCCACTATCGTAGCAATTGGCTTTACTCCGCGGAAAGGGCATGCCGTTGTCGCTGGTGATGACAATCAGGGTGTTGTCGAGTAATTTCTTGCGCTGCAGCACTTCAAGGATACTGCCGATATCGTAATCAAACCGCTGGACTTCATAATAATAATCTGCCAGGTCACTTTTTACAATATCATCGTCAGGCAAAAAAGCGGGGACAGTAATATCGGAAATGTTCATGCCAGCACGTTTGCCCATACCTTCGGTATAAGGCCGATGCGGATCACGGCTCCCGTACCAGAAACAAAAGGGCTGATTTTCGGGGAGATTTTCAAAGAAAGGTTTGAAATGATCTACCCGATGCCCAGCAGGATTATGGGTATATCCCCCCTGGGTATGGTCGCCAGGAGCCCATCCTTTTTCTTGATAGGCGACGGCATAACCGGCCTGTTCAAGCAGGGCAGTGTAGGTCACGAATGATTTGTTCAGGCTGCCCCACAAATTGGCGCCTTCTTCCAGCCCGTGAACGTAGCGGCCAGTGAGGATTCCCGCTCGGGAGGGCGTGCAGGAAGGTGCCGCCACATAGGCTTCGCTGAAGAGTACTCCTGAGGAAGCTACCCGGTCGAAATTTGGGGTTTTTACAGTTAGGTCGCCATAAATTCCCGCATGTGGAAACGACCAGTCATCTGCGAGGATCAGCAGGATGTTCGGCCGTTTGTTTTGTGGCTGTGCCTGTCCAAAATGGGGGAACAGCCACAGTGCAAGGGAAGCGAGCAACAGCCGCTGCAAGCTCCCTATTTTTGTGGAATGATTCATAGGTTTAATTCTTGGCAATAGAACGGTTAGCTGGGGATACAATGGCCGTGAATCCGCCTCCTTTCTTCATGGTGATGGAAAGGGACGCTTCCTGGTTCATCGATCGGTTAGAAACGTGGCATTTTTCTGGCGACGAATCATAGTCGGTATCCTCGGCATCGGCAAAAATATCGAGGTTCATCTTTTCTATGCCCAGTTCGGCAAGGGAAAGTTCCACGGTACGCTCCTGCTGGCTGTTGATTCCTCCGATAAACCATTGGTCACCATGTTTTCGTGCCATCACAATATATTCCCCAAATTTAGCATCCAGCACTTTAACGTCCTCCCAAACCGTAGGAACTTTTTTCAAAAATTCAAAGGCAGGGTTTCCTTCATAGTTCTCAGGCAGGTCGGCCAACATTTGCCACGGGCTGAAAAGCACCACGTACAAGGCCAGCTGATGGGACAGGGTGCTGTGAACACGTCGGTTTCTGCCATCATCCTTAGGGTGCCAGGGCGTCAGGTTTGGACGGTGCTTGTCGAGTTTGATATCAAAAATTCCCGGCGTATAATCCATAGGGCCTGAAAGCATACGCGTGTAAGCGACATCTACGGCATGGCCTACCGGCAAACCTTCCGACCAGGCTTCCATCTCCATTCCGCGTACCGCTTCAGCAGTAATATAGTTCGGATAGGTCCGTTCGGTACCCGAGGGCATAACGGGCTCATGAATATTGATCATGATTTGGTGCTTTTCCGCTTCCTCGAGCACTTTTACGTGGTGTTGTGAAAGTCGCTGGCCATGTCGCCATTCTGTCATGGGGCCTGAATAGCCCGTTTTTATCGAACGGATGCCGAGGTCCTCACACTGTTGCATGGCTACGGCCATTTCCCGCTCATAGCGTTCATACATTCCAGCGGTTTCGTGGTGCATCATCAGTTCCACCCCACGATCCTGGGCATATTTCGCCACCGCCTTCAGGTCATAATCACTTGCTTGCTGAACAAAACTGTAGGCTTCAGCAAAGCCGTCTTTGCCATAGTGGTCCCAGCCCGTGTTCCAGCCTTCCACCAAAACGCCTTCAATGCCATTGTCAGCGGCAAAATCGATCAGTGCTTTGGTGCGCTCAGTAGTGGCGGCATGTCGGTCGCCCTCATACCAGGTCAGGTAGCCAATATGCATCTCCCACCAGATCCCCAAGTAGCGCATGGGCTTAATCCAGTCGGTATTTTTTATTCTTGAAGGCTCATTCAGGTTCAGTACCAGATGGGAGTCGAACAATTGCTGTTCATCTTCGGCAATCAAGATCACCCGCCAGGGAGAAGAGAAAGGCAGCTGGTCCACTTTCACTTCACTGCCGTCCGCCCATGGCACAAGGTAGCCCTCGAGCAGTTCGTCGCCTGTTTTGCGGAGTTTCATGTCTGGGTAATTCAGGATACCCGCCTGCAGGATCGATACCAGTGGCCCATTTTGTGATTTCATGGTCACGGGAATATGGGCAGAATCCATCTCGTTGATCGAGGTATGGTGGTATGTTTTCTGATATTGTTTATTATGTGCCTGCGTCCATAGCGTGGGCATATTTTCGGCAAAGTGAAAAGTCGCTTTCTCCGTGAGGTTGAAAGGCGTTTTTTCCTGCCATTGCTGAATGGTGTATTGGTAGGCAGCGCCGTCGTTGTAGACTTTAAAGGTAACGGCAACCTCGGACTGGTTGCTTAGCGTGTAGGTCAGTTTTACGGCATTGAAATGGTCCGTAACCAACGATTTACGACCCAATACGGGTTTCCATTCTTGGTTTTTGCTGAAATTTTCAACCTTCTTAAGCTTCCATTGCAAGTGTTGAGCCTCATTGATGTCGAAGGCCGAAGAATCCATCAGCAGGCTATTCTTCTTGTAAATTTTGTAAAATGGCTTCCCCTCTTTGTTAAGGTTGACCGATAGCTGTATGCTATTGTCTGGCGAGGCAAGATCCACGGCGGCATCATTTGGCGCATGAACAATACTGCAACCGCCAATGCTTAAGATTGCAAAAATAAGCAACAGGTATTTGCTGGTGTATTTCATAGTTGAAAAAAGTGAATTGATAAAGTTTTTGAGTCAGCATGGATGGCCTTCAACTATAGGAGTGCTTTGCAGGCAGTTGAACAGTTCTTCATACTGATAGAAGCCACTTTAGCTTGGTGCGCTTCATTTACAATAGCGATGTTAAGAAAATAAGCCACGAAAGCACGACGGATGGTGGCATTTCGACTTCTTATAGGTTAATCAGAAGGTTTAGGGGTTTGGTTTTTTAGTTAAGTGTCTGAAATTTAGTGGTTTTGTGGGTTGGGCGGAAAAGGAGCATGACGGTACTTTTGTTGGTTACTGAGCAAGTTTCCCCCTCTTTGAATTGTTCATATTTTCTTTGATTCGACAAAAATTGACAAAAATAAAGGGCTTTCCATCGACTTTTTATTTTTTGGGATGATCCCACAGAAGGGGCTTGCGCTTATGGATTCGCAAATTCAGTGGGAGAAATCCAGGAAGAGAAGCATTCTAAACGGTGTGGGCATTAGTTTGAGTTAGCGATGCGCCGGCCTGCCTTCACTCTTCACCATTTGGTGATTGCGAAGGTTTGGAGGCTGCACTATTTTCAATTCAAAGATTTTTTAATATGCGAAAATTGAACCCATTAATTTTGCTTGTGCTCTTACTTTGCCTTTGTACACAAGCGTTTTCTCAGGCTTGGCAAAGCATGAACCCTGGCGGTGGAGGGCAGATTCAGGACCTCTATTTTGACCCTGAACACGAGGGCTGGATTTGGTTCAGCAGTGATATGGAAGGGACGTATCTTTCGAAAGATTACGGCGAAAGTTGGCAGTTCAACGGGCGGGAGCTGGCCCATGGAATGGCCTTTACGGTCTGTAAGGAACATGCCTCAGCGCAAGCCCGTCGGCGCCTGTACCAGGGGGGGCTTTTGGGGGCACATTATACCGACGACGATGGTGCGCATTGGCGCCTGATCAACGAAACCAAGGGAGTGGCCATTGCTTCCATTGCCATATCCGCAGATAACCAAACCGTTTTGCTTGGGCCGGGTTGGCAAAATAAAGACCCACAGAAAGGGCAATATGCGATCATCGATCCTGTTCAACCCCTGACGGGCCCACGGACGGTTTTTATCTCCCATGATGCGGGGGCTTCCTGGCAGGAGGTGAGCTATGAGTCCACTGATGGTTACCATCAAATTTATGCCATGAACATCAACCCCGTTTCGGGGGATATTTATATCGCTGCTGCCGCAGGACTTTACATTTCCCGTGACCAGGGGCATAGCTTTAGTAGGATCAGTAACCCCGCCGGCACCTCAGCAGAAGCCAACGGAGGGATTGCCGCTACCAGCAGGGAAGAGGGGGCCTGTCATGGTGTAGCCATTTCGCCCGATGGTCAGCAGCTTTATGCCATCTACCGATTGGATGCCAACCATACCGCATTGCTGACTGTGGCCACGGAGGAAGCCAATGATCCCAGTGCGTGGCGTAGCCTGATGGATGACAACATTTCGACACAGGCGGAATGGTATGATGTGAAGGTTGATCCACGCTCGTCCGCAACAAATGTAAAATTACTCATCGGCACTGGCCGCACAAGTGCCGACGACCGCAAGGGATTATGGGAAGCAACGGTCGCCTATGCGTCGGGAGAATACCAGTCGCATCAATGGCAACTGATTGCCGACAGGTCGGGGTTTGATATGGAAGTGGGCTGGCAGGCGATACCTTTCGTCTCCCGCGCTTTTGACTATTCGCCACTAAGCTGGAGCGAACGGAAAATTGTAACCATGGGCGGGATGAACGTCTTTCTCGGCCATCCTGATGCCGCTGGCTGGCCAACTTCCGCAGAAAGCTGGACGAACATTTATTGTGACCCTTCGGAAGATAATTTTGGGCATCATACCACCTGGAGCCATAAGGGTTTTGCAAGTCCGTTCACCAACGACGTCTGGGCTTATAAAAACTATGTCATTCAGGGTGGTGCCGACCACGGGGTGTTGGAAAGTTGGGATTATGGTAAAAGCTGGACCGATGAAACGGGGCCCGAAGGCAGTACCAATTCACAGGCGGTAGCCGTTGTGCCCACCTCACCAGCCATTATTTTGGCAGACAGCCGTGGGGGCTATGGCGCTGCGGCACCTGATAAAGGGAAGTTGTATGCGAAAGTGATAGAAAATGATGCGCAGCAGAGCGAGAGATGGTTTCAGATTGGTGGTGGAGGAGAGCAGTTCAAGGGGATGCTGCCACGGCAGTTCCGCGCCATCGCTGTGGATCCACAGCATCCCGAGCGGGTGTATGTAGGTGCAAGGACAGTTTATGATATTGGCGGGATATGGACCACCGAGCAATTTACTGAACTGGTTTTTGGCGATGGACAATGGACCAACATTGCCAACAGTGAACTGAATCAGCTTACGGTTGCGGATGTATGGGTCGATCCCAACGATTCACAGGTAATCTGGGTGCTCGCAGGCGGGAAAGTTTTCCGTGGGCAGGAGCAGGAACCCATGGTGTGGTCATGGCGTGTTGTGGACCTTGAGGCAAGAGATTTTTATGTCTGGGATAGAAATGGCCAAACGGCCCTCGTGGCGGCGGCGACCATCAATGGAGTCAATGCGATCTATTGGTTTGAAGCGGCAGCGGGAAAAAGCTGGGAGCAACTCAGTGATTGGCGCAATACAGGACTGACGATCGAACAAACCCTGGCTATTGATCCTCAGGAATGGGTGCAGGGGCTTGGCACGCATAAGCTGGCCTTTAATGGTCTGGCGGCCCATGGCGATCATATTGTTGTGGGGACCGAACTGTTAAGACACAAAAAAGGCGTGGGCATCTTCCGTGCCACCATCTCTGGTACCGATGTTTCCTGGGAGAACTGGGCCACCGATCCCACAGGGCAGCGGATGATCTACCCACGGGCAAGACAGGCACGTGTTCAGCTTGATGAGTCCGGGACCCCATATTATTATATGGCCACCACCGGTACCGGCCCATGGAAGCGTTTACTGACCGCTACTGAGCAGCAAAATCCAATACAAACCGGCAGCACTTCGATCACCGATATTTGCCTGACGGAAAACAGCGTAGTAAACGTGGCACTGCCTTTTACCTATGAGGCTTCCATATTCTCTTCGGAAACGGTTTTTTCGGTAGAAATCTCTGACCCTCATGGGTTATTCGGTAATCCGACGGTTGTCGGGACAATAACAAGTGATGGCAGCGGGCAGCAGGAAGCCGCAGTGAGCCTGCCAACCGATCTGCTTTCAGGAACCAACTATCGTCTCCGTGTGGTGGATTTGGAACAGCAAATTTTTGGAACAGAAAATGCCAATGGCGGATTGACGATCATTAAAAATTCCGCAGAGGTTAAGGAAGTATCCGCAGAAATCACTGAAGGGGAAGTCCTCTTGCAATGGCAATTGCCCCAAGGATGTTTCGAGGAAGTTTGGGTAGTGGTGGCCGAAGAACAGCCGGTGGGCGCGAGCTCGGAACTTACAGGGACCGGCGAGGGATTTACGGCAAGCCCGGTTTTTGGGGAAGGAACGACCCTGCTGAACGGTTTTCTGGCTTATAAGGGATTGGGCACTTCGGTAAAGGTGGAAAACCTCAGCCCCCTGAAAACCTACCACTTTCGGATATTCACCCGCAATGGTTCTTTTTATGCGGAAGGAATTGAAACCAGCAGCCTGTTTATCTTTCCGCCACAGGTGCAGCATTTTGTGCCGGCAACTGCGGCGGTGGGTGAGGTGGTGCGTGTGGAGGGGAAGTATTTTACCGACCTCACGGGCGTGAGCGTGAATGGTAAATCAGTGGAGTATCGCCTGCTGAACGATCAACAGCTGGAATTGATCATCATGCCTGCGCATACCTCGGGCCCTGTACAGGTAAGTGGGGCGCACGGCAGTACCCTTTCCGAGGCATTGCTTTACATAAACCCCAAGCCACAGTATCCCCTTATTTTTTCGGTGGAACAAATGGATGGTGCAGATGCCTTTGCGGAACAGTCCATTACCGTCCATGCGCAACAAGGTGGTTTTGTCAATGATTTTTTATTTGACGGTACAGCCTCAGTCATTAATAATGCCATCTCGGAGGGCTACGAAGGCGCCTCAGGAGCCAATAATGTGATGTTTGATGCCCCTGAGGAAACCTTTGTTATCAATAATATTCCTGTCGCTGATTTTCTGAATGTCAGCTTGCAGATGGGGCTTCGGAAAAATAATATTACAGACAATGGCGAGGGGATGCTGGTGGAATTTAAAACCGGGGCGGATGACTGGCAGCCGCTGTTTACGCCTATGGTTACCGGACAGGGAACCGCCGACTGGCATGTGGTGGATGCCTACGGTGAAATTCCCGAAGCGGAAAACTTGCAGATTCGCTTTCAGAAAAAAAATGAAACCAACTGGCGGCTGGATGATCTTCAGTTTCGGGGGCTGCCGAAAAACACCGGCGTGATCGACCTGCGGTCTTTCAGCCCTCAACAGGGGGCCAACCTCGATACCGTCCTGCTGCGTGGGCGTGGTTTCAGCAATGTGCATTCGGTGGCTTTTGGTGAGCGTTATGCTGAATTTATTAAAATTTCAGATACCGATTTGCAGGTAATTGTTCCTGAATATCTGACTCAAAATGCCTACATCCGTTTACTTTCTGTGCAGGAAACGGTGTCGGAATACCCCTTTTTGCTTCAGCAGCGAAAGCCCGTGATTTACAAAGAATCGCTGGAGGGGGGATATTCAGCAAAAGTGAATGTGCCCTTGCAGGAATTTGTGCAGGGTGGTGGCTTGGTGAACGACTGGCTGGCAGTTTCTGGGGAGGCGGTGGTCAGGAATAATTCTCAGCCAAGTGAAGGCTATCGGGGTGTAAGTGGCAATTATTGTTTGCTGATGGATCAGATGGGGCATTATTTTCAGGTGGATGGTATCGATAGCCGTGGCTTCACCGACATGAAACTCCGCTTTGGTTTACGGAAAAATTTTGCGGTGGAAGATGGCAGTGGCTTACGGGTGGAGGTAAAATCTGCCGACGGGCCGTGGCAGGCATTACAGATGCCCCTGCCGACGGATAAATCATCGAATGAAGGCTGGCTGGTCGCTTATACTTATGGCGACATTCCAGCGACGGATCAGCTTGCTATCCGCATGACCAAAACCAATGATACCAATTGGCGGATTGATGATCTTCAGCTGCTGGGCATCAGTGGCGGTCAGGCGCCTGTGGTTAATGCTGTAAGTCATCAGCAAATCTTTGCAGGCGATACCGTAACTGTTTCGGGGAATCACCTCACCACAGCTTCGGTCTATTTTGGCGCTGTTCCCGCACCGGTACTCTTCAATAATAGTGAAACCGTTTCGGTGCTTGTGCCTGCGGGCGTGGAAACTGCCGAGGGGGTGCTGATTGCCAACGACGGACAAGTGAACCTTGGCCTTTTCGAAGTGCCACAGCAAGGGTTTGTACGGGAAACCTTTGATGGCAATTGTTCAGGAAACAGCAATATTTCGGATTATGCCTGTTTTCAAAATGCGCTGAATTTTTCAGGAAGTGGACAAATCAACTATAATTTTCGGCAGGAAAGTGATTATGAAGGCGCTTCAGCAGGCTATAATGCGTATCTGCGTGCGAGTGGGGAAGATTTTGTGATGCAAGGGGTGGACCTGTCGAACACCATCGATCCGCTGTTGCAGTTTGCGGTGCGTAAAACGGATACGGAAGAAACGGGCACCCAACTTAAAGTTGAATTCAAAAGCGAGGGGGCCGAATGGCAGGCATTGCCTTACACCCTCCCGTCTGGCAAGGGGTGGTTCCTGACCGACAGTATCGCTGGGCTTCCTTCAGAATTAATTGACCTGAGGTTTACCGCCCTTTCCGCTCATAAATGGCGCATTGATGATATCAATATTATTGGTGAGCAGCGGGTGTCCGATCAAGCGCAGATGACCGCCTTTCTGCTCCCTTCCCTCGGGCTGTCGTTGGAGATTGATCAGGAATCGGGCTTAATTAGCGGGGAAGTGGCACACGACACCGATTTAAGTTCACTGACGGCAGAAATCAAAATGACCGCAGGTGCATATGCGAGCCCAAATCCACTTTTGCCACAAAATTTCGATCAGGAGGTGGTTTATGCCATTGTGGCTCCTTCGGGAAACACCAAAGAATACCGGGTGCTCCTCAGCAGACTCCCCGCTCCCGAACCCGAACCCGAGCCGGAGATCCTTCAGAACTTCCGCGCCGTGGAAACTTTTGACCATCCCGAAGCACTGGATTCCCTTGCGGGAAATATCGATCATCCCTATTTTGTGAATGAAGATATTCATTTTAATGGAACGGTATCGGTCGTCAAGCAATCGAGCTGGGAGAGTGATTACCTGCATGCAAGTGGAGGCTATGCAGTGAAATTTTCTTCCGCAGGAGATTATCTTGAGCTGGGCAATATCAATATTTCAGAAATGGAAGACCCCATTTTATACTTTGGCATTTATAAAAACACCATCACGGAGGATGGGTCAAATTTCGGGGTGGAAATCAGTGATGATCAGGGCGAGAGCTGGTTGTCGTATGCGGTAGATTTACCCGTGGGCAGTGGCAGCAGCAAGTGGTATTATTATCATCTGGAAGATACCCTGCCTGCCCGGGATCAACTGTTGCTTCGCTTTACGGCAAAAAACAGCAATAAGTGGCGACTTGATGACCTGATGATCAGTGAGGGGCTTGATGAAAATCACCGAAGTTTAAAGGCCGATGAAAGCCTTTCGCTGGCCCGTATTTTTCCCAATCCTGCCAAGGGTAGGGTAACGGTGAAATCCAATTTTGCCATCACGCACCTTTCGGTGATGGACATGGCCGGAAGAACGGCATTAGACCTTCAGCAAGGGGGAGAAAAACAGGTTAAGGTGAATTTGAAAACGCTCTTGCCGGGAATGTATTTGCTGAAAATTGTTACCGATCAGCAGACTTTCTATCAGCGTTTGCTGGTCCAATAGCCTTCTCATTTTTGCAGAAAGCGACAGGCTGCCGTCCTTTTTGTATCCTAATAATTTGGCCACTTCATCGGTATGGAGTGGCCTTTTCTTTGCTGAGATTACCATTTGCAATAAAATTTCAGCATTCAGCGGAAAGGCCAAAAGCGATGCAATACATTTACCTGAACATCCGTTAGGATAAAAATGGAATTAGCAAAAAATCATATCCATCGGCCATTTTTGTATTTATCTGCGGGCCTGTTAATACTTATCAGCTACACTTCCCTGACAAGTATGCACATCCCTGCCGAAGATAATATCACCCTTTACCTGATGGTTTCGGATGCCGTCCTGACGATCCCCACCACTTTACTGACCATCCTCTTTTGGGTGATTACAGCTTATAAATTCAAAAAACCGAAATTATTGTGGGGCATACCGCTGATGCTGTTCTTCTATGTATCGGCCACTTATCTGAATGAACTTTTCCTCAAAGAGCAAATCGCTTCCCCGCGCCCAAATATGGTCTGGATGATGGAACACCATTATCTCAATATGGAAGAATTCTACGAGCAACATCCCACCAAAATTCTTCGACGTCAGGCTTTGGAGCCGGTGGTTAATCAAATAGATTCCAATATTGTCCCCTTGGCGCTGAAGTCACACTGGATTCATGAAACCGGCTATTCCTTTCCTTCGGGCCACAGCGAACATGCCTGGATCCTTTGCAGCTCGCTCATTTTCCTTTTGTCTTATTTTTATAAAAGGGTCATGCTGTTCAATCTGCTGTTGGTGGCCCTGGCGGTCGCTGTGAGCCTTTCGCGGGTACTCCTTTATGTGCACCGACCCATTGATGTTATCGTTGGCGCGTTGATGGGCGTTGTGCTCGGCTATGTGCTATTCCTGATCTTACAGGCCATCTTCCCCCATGAGCACCGAAAGGTCTGAAAGTGAATGATAAACACACCTATTTAACATAATGCTATTTGTTGAAGCTGATATCGTGTTAATGTGGAGGTAGAAAGAAAGGGGAGATAAATTGTGCTCAAGGGTCAAAATGGTGCCTATGATTTATCACTTCGGAAAAGGCCAACGCTTTCCTGTTCATTTGCTGAAGCGCCGAAGAGCAGCGGTATGGATGGCGCAAAATTCAAAATCAATTTTAATAACCCGAACTTGCAGTAGGATGGTAAGTTTGTAAACACGGGTTTAAGTGTGGAGGATTTTAGACTTGTCCATTTCTTACAAAAAGGGGGGTATATCGTTCTGAGCGCCATTTTGTATGATTTTGACAACCATTTGTAATGCATATCAAACTGTATTGGGGAGGGAATGTGCTAATTGGGGGTATCATTTTTATATTTCAATAGCGCATTAGATGAGAAGACTTTTTTTACTTTTTGGAACATTGCTTTTTGTTTGTCCTCTGATTCAGGCATGCAATAAGGTAGTCGAGAACGGGCCTTCAAGACCCAAAGATCAGTCAAAATATTATAAGGCTGAAGATTTTATTATGGGGGTTGATTTATCCTATGTTGATCAGATTTTAGACCATGGCGGTCAATATTTGGCGGGCGGGAAAACGGTCGATCCTTATGAGATATTTAAAGAAAAAGGCGCCAATATGGTTCGCCTTCGTTTGTGGCACAATCCGGATTGGGTGCAGGAGATCAATGGTGCAGACTCCAAATTGTACAGTGGATTCGAGCAGGTGAAAAGCGACATCGAAAAAGCCAAAGCCCACCAGTATGAGGTGAATTTGGATTTGCATTATTCTGATAACTGGGCAGATCCAGAAAAGCAGGACCCACCAAAAGCATGGCAAAATATCACGGATTTGAAGGTGTTGGTAGATTCGGTTTACAATTACACCTATACTGTGTTGGACCAGCTCGGACAAGAAGATTTACTTCCTGAAATGGTGCAGGTGGGCAATGAGATTAACTGCGGAATGCTATCCACCAACGTGCCAGCAGGTTTCCCTGCGATGAAAATCTGTGATCAGGAAAACTGGGAAAATGCAGGAAAGGTAATCAATGCGGGTTTGCAGGCCGTGAGCGATATTGAGGCGAAATACAAGGTATCGATTGAAACGATGCTTCATGTAGCAGATCCAAAAAACCTGGACTGGTGGTTTGGCAACATGATGACCAAAGGAAAAGTAACAGATTTTGATTTGATCGGGCTGAGTTATTATCCTTTATGGCATAACAGTATTCCTTTTGAAAACATGGGGCAAACCCTTGCCGACCTGAAAACCAAATATAAAAAGCAGGTGGTTATTGCCGAGGTAGGTTACCCTTTTACCACTGAAACCAATGATGATTACCATAACCTTTTTGGCAGTCAGGAACCGGTGAAGAACTATCCATTTACCGTTAATGGCCAGCACCAGTTTATGCAGGATTTAACAAAACAAATGCGCGAACACCAGCTTCGTGGGGTGATGTACTGGGAGCCGGCATGGATTACTTCCGAGATGAAAGACCAGTGGGGGCAGGGCTCTGCCTATGAAAACTGTGCATTTTTTGGCTACGATGGCCAGCTATTGCCGACAGTAAATTATATGCATTTTAATTACGACAAATAACAAGGGAGCAATGAGGGGGATTTTTTACGTCTTGCTGATGGCGCTGTGTGCATGTACCACAGCACGGACATCAGAGGGGTTTCAACCAGATATTTTATTCAATGATGGCTGGCAGTTTCAGCGGCTGCCCGATGGGGAGTCCGCTCTTTCGGCCATCAACGAGCAGGCTTGGGAGCAGGTGAGTCTTCCGCATACGGCCAAGCAAGAACCGATGGTAATTACGGGTAAGCAGTGGCAGGGCAATGCGGTATATCACAAAACTTTCCACTTGCCAAAGGTCAGTACAAAGGAGATCATCAACCTTCATTTCGAAGGGGCGATGCAAACGGCAGATGTTTACCTGAATGGTCAGCACCTGGCACAGCACAAAGGCGGGTATTTACCTTTCGATGTGGTGCTGAACCCTGCCTTGAAATATGGGGCCGCCAATGAGCTGATGGTCATGGTGAACAATGAGGATGATGCTTCTATTGCTCCGGGAAAGCCGATTGCAGATCTTGATTTCAATATTTTCAGTGGAATCTACAGGAATGTTTGGCTGCAAATAAAAAAGCCGGTACACATCACCTCGCCACTGCACAGCGGAGTGGCCAAAGGGGGATTGTTTGTTACTTTTCCTGAAGTTACAGCACAACAGGCCACGGTCAGCACACAGGTAGAACTGGAAAATTCGGCCAATGAAAGTGCTGAAGTTTCCCTTGAAACGGTGCTGAGCCATGAGGGCAAAGTGGTGAGCAGAAACAGTAAAAAATTACAGATCAAGGCAGGGGACAAACCGACATCGGTATTGAAAATGCAGGTGGAAAAACCTATGCTGTGGTCGCCGGATGCACCGAATTTATATCAGCTTACGGTATTGGTGCGCAACGCCAAAGGGCAGGTGCTCGATCGTCAGGAAACCAAGGTGGGTATCAGAACTTTCGAGATTAACAAAGATGGCGTTCTGCTGAATGGGAAATTGGTGCGTTTGCGCGGAACCAACCGCCACCAGTCGTACCCTTATATTGGTTATGCGATTTCCGACAATGCCAACTATCGTGACGCCTATAAAATTAAGGCGGCAGGTTTTAACTTTGTCAGACTCTCACATTATCCACAAACCACTTCATTCCTTAAAGCCTGTGATGAACTCGGGCTGATCGTGATGGATTGTATTCCTGGATGGCAATTTTTTGGGGATGCTGAGTTCGAAAAAAATACCATTAACGATGTTCGCCAAATGGTGCGCCGTGACCGCAATCACCCTTCGGTAATGATTTGGGAGGCCTCTTTGAATGAATCGGGCATGACAGAGGCGTTTATGAAAAAAGCCCATCAGGCTGTTCATCAGGAATTCCCTGGGGATCATGTTTATACTTCTGGCTGGCTCGAAGGTATTTATGATATTTACTGCCCGGCACGTCAGCACGCCAAAGCACCAGATTACTGGAAGAAATACGACGGTTCGTCGCCAATACTTATTGCCGAATATGGTGACTGGGAGTATTATGCACAAAATGCGGGCTTCAATCAAAAGGCCTATTCGGACCTGACTGCCGAGGAAAGAACCTCAAGACAGCTCCGCAGTGATGGGCAGACGAGATTGCAGCAGCAGGCGATGAATTTTCAGGAAGCCCACAACGATAACCTTTATGGTCGTGCGGTTGGGGATGCCAACTGGCTGATGTTCGATTACAACAGAGGCTATGCTCCTGACCTGGAATCGAGTGGTATTATGGATATCTGCCGATTGCCTAAACTGGCGTTCTATTTTTATCAGAGTCAGCATAATATCCTCAAAAATCGCGATCAGCAACTGTACGGACCGATGATCAAAATTGGGACTTACCTGACGGACCCTACTGAACGACAAATCAAAATATACAGCAACTGCGAAGTGGTGGAGCTTTTTGAAGGGAGCCACAGTCTTGGCAAGCAATACCCTACCAAAAATGCCGTGGCCAACCAGCTCGAACATGCGCCTTTTATTTTCACTGTCAGTCAGTACCCTTCCACTTTGCGTGCCGTCGGGATGGTTGATGGGAAAGTGGTTTGTGAAGATGTGGTGAATAGGCCAACCGTTGCAAGCAAGTTAAAATTAGAGGTAGATCAGCAGGGAAAAGCTTTGGAGGCTGGCGTAAACGATGTCGTTTTTGTTCATGCCTACCTGACCGACGCCCGTGGAACAACCAATGTCCACAGCTCAAAAACCATTCAGTTTAAAGTCAGTGGTGATGCGCAAATTATTGGCGACAATCCAGTAAAAGCGGAGGCCGGAATAGCTTCTGTACTTTTAAGAGCGGGATCGAAAGGTGGAATCATTAAAATTACGGCTGAGTGCAAAGGCTTGGCACCAACAACGATTGAAGTAACTCCTAAATAATTTTTTTATTTTTAATACGTAGAACATGTCAAATTTTTATGACCTACTTAGGTATGCCTTTACCTTGGTATTAATGCTGTGCTTTTCTCTCAGTATTCAGGCACAGAGTCTGATTAAAGGCGTCGTAACTTCTGGGGCAGATGGCGAAACGCTGCCAGGGGTGAATGTGCTCATTAAAGGAACGAGTACGGGAACGGTTACCTCTATTGATGGAAGCTTTGCTTTACAAGCGGCTCCGGAAGATATTCTTGATGTGAGTTTTGTGGGTTTTAAGTCTCAGCAAATCAAGGTGGGGGCGCAAACCAACATTAAAGTGGTACTGAAAAATGATGTTACGGCCCTGAAGGAAGTCGTCGTGATTGGATACGGTACCGCAAAAAAATCTGACCTTACGGGTGCGGTAACGGCCATTAATGCCTCAGATTTTAATCAGGGGGCCATTGCCTCTCCGCAGGAATTGCTGAACGGTAAAGTTTCGGGGGTACGCATTACCACGGATGGTGGAGCCCCAGGTGCTGGCGCTTCTATCCGGATTCGTGGGGGATCGTCCTTGTCGGCTTCAAACTCCCCGTTGATCATTGTGGATGGTTTGCCGCTCGATTCCAAAGGGGTATCCGGTATGCCTAACGGCCTGAGCTCGATCAACCCCAACGACATTGAAACCTTTACAGTGCTTAAAGATGCCTCGGCAACCGCAATTTATGGGTCAAGAGCCTCGAATGGTGTGATTATTATCACGACAAAAAAAGGGGGGAATGATTTTCAGTTGAGCTATACGGGCAATGTTTCGGTGGCGACACCCGCTTCAAGAATTACTAACCTGAACAGCTTTGAGTATGAAAACCTGATCAATGAACGCTTTGGAGCCGACAGCGCCCCGGGCAGATTGATGGGCTATAATAATGCGCTTTATGATACCGATTGGCAGGATATGATCTTCAGAAATGCCATTTCTACGGAGCATAATATCTCCGTAGGAGGTAAAGTAATGAAGGTGTTGCCTTACCGTGCTTCGGTGGGTTATAACGATAATCAGGGTATTTTGAAAGGCTCGGGAATGCAGCGAACCACCGCAAGCCTGAACCTGTCGCCAAAATTCTTCGACGATCATCTTTCGGTGAATGTGAACAGTAAGTTTATGCACATGAAAAATGAGTTTGCCGACCAGAGTGCGATTGGTTCTGCAGTGGCTTTCGACCCTACCAAACCGGTTTTTATGGACAACCAGAAATACGGTGGCTATTACACCTGGCTCGATCAGTCGGGGAGTAAGATTATGCAGGCACCGGCCAATCCGCTGGCAATCCTTAATCAGCAAACCATTGGCTCGAATGTTAATCGTTTTATCGGAAATATTCAGCTTGATTATAAGTTTCATGCCATTCCGAACCTGAAGGCCAACCTTAACCTCGGTCTTGATCAGTCAGTAGGAAATGGCGAAGCCAACACCCATGCGGGTTCAGGGATTAACAATGAAATTTATGACCGCCAGGGGAAATTCTATAACTACCGTCAGGACAAGAAAAATGAGCTACTGGATTTTTACCTGCAATACAACAAAGATTTGCCGGCACTGAAATCGCGTTTCGATGTGATGACAGGGTATTCGTGGCAACACTTCTGGTATAGCGAGTCGAATCATACCTCTTTTGGCGATGGCAATGAAAATGGCAAGACAGACATTGAGGTAAGATCAGAAAACTATCTGGTATCATTCTTCGGCAGGGCCAATTACAGTTTCATGGAGCGCCTGAATTTAACGGCCACTTTGCGCTATGACGGTTCTTCCCGCTTCAGTGAAAATAACCGATGGGGTGTTTTCCCTTCATTTGCCGGTGCATACAATTTCAAAAAAGAGGCCTTCCTGAAAAACAGCGAGGTGGTTTCTACGCTGAAATTACGTGTGGGGTGGGGACTTACCGGCCAGCAGGATGTTGGCAATGACTACCCTTCGCAGGGTATTTATAAATTCAGTAATGAGCCGGCTTCTTTTGTCTATTATCGACAAGACGGCAGTATGGTGCATGTGCCTACTGTACGTCCAGAAGCTTATGACGAAACCCTGAAATGGGAAAGTACCGCCACCACCAACATTGGTATCGACTTTGGTTTTAAGGATGACAGAATTAATGGTAGTCTGGAACTGTATGAACGCAAAACCAACGATCTGCTGAATACCATTCCGGTTCCGGCAGGTTCAAATTTCCGAAATCATGTACTGACCAACGTAGGCTCACTTTCCAATAAAGGGATTGAACTTACCCTTAATGGCAAGGTAGTACAGACTTCTGCTTTCAACTGGAATTTGGCTTTTAATGCTTCAAGGAACTGGTCGAAAATTACCAAACTGACCGCAGTGGATAATCCTGATTACCGTGGGGTATTGACGGGGAGCATTGGTGGCGGAACGGGAAACAACGTTCAGATCCACGCCGTAAATCATTCGGCCTTCTCTTACTTCTTGTATCAGCAAGTTTACGACCACGAAGGCAAGCCTGTTGAGGGGCAGTATGTGGACAGGAATGGCGACGGGATTGTCAATGATGATGACCGTTATATTATGGATAAAAATGCGATTCCTGACTGGACGCTCGGCCTTTCGAGTAATATGACCTACAAAAACTGGGATATGTCCATGTCTTTCAGAGCCAATATCGGAGTGTACAATTACAATGCTTCCGCTTCTGGATCCGGAACCTTCAATGAGATTATCACTGGTGGTGATTATATCAACAACGTGCACTCGGACGTGCTCAACACGCATTTCTCGAAATACAATCAGCTTTCAGATTATTACGTGCAACGTGCAGACTTCCTGCGCCTTGACAACATTATGCTGGGCTACAATTTCAAGAACATCACCAAAAGCCACATGAGCGCAAGGGTGTATGCTTCCGTAAACAACCTGTTTGTCCTGACCCCATACAAAGGCATGGACCCTGAAGTTTTCAACGGGATTGATTCGGACTTTTATCCAAGACCACGCACATTTCTGATGGGCGTAAACCTCACTTTTTAATTGATGGAGATGAAAAATTATTTTGCTAAGTGCCTGATCTTTTGTTGCCTGATGAGCATGGCGGGCTGTATCAACGACCTGAACGTAACCCCAATTGACCCCAATAAGCACACCGCAGAGAAGGTCTACAAATCTGAGGAAGATTTGATGTCGGGGCTGGGGAAACTTTATAACGGATTGTCGCATACTGGGCAGTATGGCCCCGCTGGGGATCAGGACCTTGACGATGTGGATGAAGGGACCTCGAACTACTGGCGGACCTATTGGAATATTCAGGAATTGAGTACGGATGAAGCCATTAACGGCTGGAATGACAACGGCCTCGATGAGCTGAACTATGGACTGGTGAATGCCTCCAACCTGATTACCCGAGCGATGTACTATCGACTGGTTTATGAGGTGGTCCTGACCAACGAGTTCATCCGCAAAGCGGAAGAGGTGCGCAAGCCCTCATGGAAAAACGTTCCACAGATGATCGCCGAGGCGCGTTTCCTTCGGGCATTGTCTTATTATAATTGCCTGGAATTATTCGGAAATGGGGTGCCGTTTGTTACGGAGGCGGACCCTATCGGTTCATTTCTGCCCAAGCCTGCCGGCAAACAGTTTGGTCACGAGTTGTTTGATTATATCGAAAAAGAGTTGCGAGCGATTAGCGGTTTGGACGATAGCGATGCACAGCTTGCCGATGCCCGTCAGGGGTATATTGGCCGTGCTGACAAGGGAGCAGCCCTGGCGTTGCTGGCTAAATTATACCTGAATCATAAATCCTTCTTCTCTGAAGATGGGCAGGTGGAAAATGCTGATTATTACCAAAAAGGAGCGCAGGTGATTGATTTGCTCACCACTGCCGGTTATGGCGTGGTCGCGAAAGCGGATTTGCCTGCCAATGCTAAATTCTCCGCTTATCAGTCTTTGTTTTTAGCAGACAACCAAAATCAGCAGAAAGAAATCATGTTTCAGCTCAGCTACGATGGTCGCTACATGCAATCGTGGGGTGGGGCGACATTCCTTACCTGTGGCGCGATTTTGAATAATATGAATGCGGCGTATTTTGGCGTGAATGAAGGATGGAACGGTACACGCGGATTATGGAATTTGTACCATAATTTTCATCAGAAAACAGACCTTAGAGCGCAGGCAGACAGCATCTTCTATACACAGGGACGACAAATTGATGGCCCGATAGACCTGAAAGATGCCAACACCGGATTTGGCGTGGGTAAATTCAGAAATGTAAACATCGATGGGACACTGGCCACCAACGATGGCAAAAACGTGATGGTGGATGTCAATATTCCTGTCTTCAGATATGCTGACGTCATTTTAATGGCTGCGGAGTTTGACCTTCGACTGGGGAAATCGGTTTCCGCGAATCACCTTGCCCTGATCAACGAATTGCAAAAACGTGCCGGAAATCGCGAGATCAGCAGCAGTTCAGCCATTGACCTGGACTGGATTCTTCAGGAACGTGGCCGTGAATTGTACTGGGAGGGCTGTCGCCGTACAGACCTGATCAGGTTCAACAAATACACCTCTGGCACCGCACCTTATGTATGGGCCTATAAAGGCGGGCAGGTAAATGGGCGCGCGCTGCCAATGCAGGCACGTTGGTTGCCTATTCCGGCATCGGACATTTCGGCCAATCCGAATATTATTCAAAATAAAGGCTATTAAGCTATTTGATGCGGGCGTGTCGTGTCCAAAAGGCATGCCCCATTTTTTCTTCTAAAACGATCTTTATATGAAAACATTTTTTAACATTCTATGCGTTTTCTTTGTCCTTGCGACCGCCTCGTGCCAACAAGAGGACAACCTGCAGCAACTCGCTGAAAATCCGTCGCCTGCCATTCTGAAAAATGAATTTCAGCAAGCATACACCCTTAATAAATCCGAGGCTGAAACGCCTTTTGAAACCCTCAGCTGGTCGAAAGCGGATTATGGGGTGCCTACGGAAGTGAGCTATACGGTGGAAGTAGCGACGAATGATCGCTTTGAAAATCCTCAGCCCTTACTCACGGTAAGTGGGGAAACTTCGGTAGTCGTTACCGTCGGTACACTGAATACTGTCGCCTTGGCATCGGGAATTTCGATGGACGGCGGTCAGCTTTTCTTTCAGCTGAAAAGCGAAATGCTTGATGATACAGGCATGCCTCAGGAATCTTCTTTGCAACTTGACCCCAACATCCACCAATGCTTTGTGAAGCCATATGCATCACAGAAAAAAGTGATTTATAAAGTGGGTGACAGCAATGGATGGGATGATTATTCGCTGACATTGAGTGAAGAAGAGCCGGGTATTTTTGAAGGGGAATTTGATCTTCAGCAAGGCAAGAAGTTCAAATTATTGCCTGAAAAAGGGGACTGGGACAACGAGATTAGCACGGAAAACACGACAATCACAAGCCCGGATCTGCTGGTGGATAATGAATCCAATTTTGATCTTGCCGGTGAAAATGGCCGCTACAAAATGGTGTATAACCAAAAAGAACAAAGCATTGGCATTACCTTAATTTCGGCGACGGACCCTACGATCACTAAATTATTCAAAGTAGGGGATAAGCTTGGGGAAGATGATCGGTCTGAAGTTTTGCTTCCGGCTACCGATCAGGTGTTTCAAGGCGAATTCACGATGAAGCAAGGGGAGCAATTTAGCTTTGAAGCAGATTTGGAAGGCACCGACATTATTGATGCCACCAAACTGACCATCCTTGCCAACAGTCCTTTGGTACAATCGGCCAATAATCATTTCGAATACACGGGGGCTGAGGGCGCTATCTATAAATTTACCGTAGATTTGAAGGCCAATACCATTCAGCTGGAGGAAAAAGAAGTGGTAGTGTCCAAAGTGCTGTATCTGGTCGGCGACCGAAACAGCTGGACACCTGACCCGAATGGCGCCATTGCTGAAACCGAAGATGGTCTGTTTGAATTTTCTGTGGATTTTTCCGCATGGGAAAAATTCAAATTTCTGAAAGTGCTGGATAACTGGGATGATCTCGTGGATGCCAACAGCTTCACGATCGTCGGTACCGATCTTTTAAAGGATTATCAGGACAATGGGAATTTCACTTATGCTTCTGATGATGCCTCCACGCAAACGGTTATTATTAATACCACTGAAAAAACCATCACGCTGAAGCAATAATTGCAGCGCAGAAAACCGAAGGGCAAACCGATAGCCCTTCGATGCCACGGCCTTTTGCCATAAGGTAATGAACGCAAAAAATATTGATCAAGAAGCACGATTTCACTTACCGTCAGCAAGGAATGGCTTGCTGAACGGAAGATCATGAGGTCTAAATTGATGAATATGAATACCAAAAACCTGCCTTATATAGGGGCGGGTTTTTGTATGATATAAAACAGTGGGAATACCACTTTATTAGGCTAATTTTGCCCTCCCTCGGAACGGATATATTATGAGAAAATTACTGATTATTTTGACCTGTATTTTGTCCTGTATTTTGAATACGGCCGCACCAATTGCTGCTCAGCAACGGATGCGGGTCAATATCAGTCAGCTTAATGTAAGTGCTTTTCCCTCAGCCATTACCAATTCTATTGTGCAGGATGAGCAGGGCTTTATCTGGGTGGGTACCGATCAGGGGCTGTGCCAATTTGATGGTTACTCGGTGCGCACCTTCAGCAAAAGCCAATACCCACAACTGGCGAGCAACCGCATCAGTGCCCTCAACTACGACCGCAGCCGCAATATCCTGTGGATTGGAACCTGGCGCGGCCTTTCTTACCTCGACCTGAAGCAGGAAAAAATTTGCAGGGTTGAAGCCTCCAAACAAGCGGCGGTGCGAAGCCTGATGCTGGATCAGCAAGGCCAACTGTGGGTCGGTAGCAATACAGGACTCGCCACCTATCAGTTTCAAAAGGGGAAACTTCTTCGAAACAACCTGACCCAAAACCTGCCACATCATACCGTGCGATGTGTGGCTAACATCGATCAGAATAGCGTCTGGGTTGGTACATATAACGGCCTTTCTATTTATCATAATGCTTTGTGGGAAAAAGTAGAATTCCCGAAGGAAATCCTGAAAAATGCTACGACTATCGGCAATGACCTTATTTTGAGCATTTTGCCGATTATTTACAAAAAACAACAAGCCGTAGCGGTCGGTACACAGACGGGCCTCCGTATTCTCGATGAAGCGGGGCATGAGCTGGCCTACTACAATCAGAAAAATTCGGCATTAAGCAATGAGGTGATAAAATCCATGCTTCCGCTGGAGAACAAGCTTTTGCTGGGCACAGATTTTGGGCTGAATATATTAGACCTGAACAGCGGTCAGGTGCAATCCTTTTATCATGATCCTGAGCAATTACACAGCCTGCCAAGCAATATTATCCGTGCCCTTTTTCAGGACAAATATGGGATGATCTGGCTAATGACTGACGACGGCATCGGCTTGCTTCAACAACAGGATCCGGCCATTCGGTTTCATCCGGTATTTTATTCCGACCACGGGATTAAAAGTGGTAACCACATCAAAAGCATGGCCCTGATGAGTGGTAAATTGTGGATGGCCACAGAACACGGGCTCATCAGTGAAACCCTTGCCACCCACGAGCACCAATACCTCACGGCGGAGAAGGACAGCAGGGCACGGCTGAATCTCGATCAGGTTAATGTGGTCAGGAAGTCGCCAGCTGATCAACTGTGGATCGGCACCTCTGCCGGCATCAATATCTGGGATCCTGCCACAGAACATATGCAATCCATTCGGGCAGGAAAGGAAAATGGCTTGCAGTCCAATTACATTGCCGACCTGATGATCACGGCACAGGAACAGCTCGTCAGTGCGTGGGAGGGAGGGGTGTTTTCCGCTCAAAAGGGGCAGAGGCACCTTTTTAAAAAGATCGGAGATTATTCCGGCGCGCAGTTCATAGCAACGCCATCATCAAAATTGATTTTTCATGATCATGCCTATTACCAATATATTGATGGGCAGATTCAGCCGCTTGAATGGCTGAACAAATTACTGGCCGATGTTCCGGTAACCTTTGCCGGAATTGCCCATAAAAATTGCCTTTATATTGGCAGCGAAGGGAAGGTTTACCAGTTTGACCTCCACCAAAAGCGCCTGTTGAAAATTATTCATTACCCTTTGCCACAGCCCATGCCGATCATCAATTTGGCGATAGACCGGCAGGGGGGACTCTGGGGGACCACCGCCCATGTTTTTTTCAAAGTGGAAGCCGACCATTGTGTGATTTTTCCTTTGGTGCAGGTGTATTCGGCGGTACATCTTCATGCCAATTGTGCGTTTATCAGCCCCGATAATATGATGTATATCGGTGGGAAAAATGGTTACCTTTCCATTGATATCGACCAACTGAATTATCCCAACAAAATTCCGCAGCTGAAAATTAGTAGGCTGAAAATTAATGGTAAAATGGACCATGCCCGAACCACGGAAATTAATGATCACCGGAACATCACCCTACACCACGACGCGTCTTCCGTTAAAATTGAGCTGAGTAACTTTATGTTTACCAATCCGGCTAATCAGACTTTTACTTATCAGCTTGCGCCTCTTGACCAGCGGGCACATATTCTCAAGGATGGAGATAATGCCATTGCATATAGCCACCTGCCGGCGGGGAAATACCAGCTGAGCATCAATAGCTATAATCAATATGGGATTACCAACACCAAACCGATGGTCATTCAGCTGAGTATTTTGCCTCCATGGTGGAAGTCCGTACCTGCATTGGCGGGATATTTCCTCCTTTTTCTGTTGTTGGCAGGAACAGGAATTTACATCTATCTGCGGGAAGAAAGGCTGAAAAATGCCATGAAAATTGCGCAGCTAAATCAGCAACATATCCGGCAGGACCTTGAAAACCGGCAGACCTTTATGGTCAATATTTCCCATGAACTTAAAACTCCTTTGAGCCTCATCGGCCCTCCTTTGCGCAGTATTGTGCATGAATTGCCCCTGAATGATCAACAGCGGGAGTTGTTCAATATCAGTTTTAAAAACATTGACCGGCTGCAAAGTTTAAGCTCGCAAATTTTGGAGTATCAGATGGTTGAAAGTGGCGTTGCGCAATTAACACCCGTTCCCGTAGAGCTGGTGGCTTTTTTACAGACCCTCTTGCAGGCCTTCACCCATTTGGCCGATCGTAAGCAAATTCAGCTGAAACTCGACACAAACCTGCCGACCTTCTTTTGTGCCCTCGACACCCAAAAGCTCGAAACCATCCTGCTGAACTTATTGGGGAACGCAATGAAATTCACCCCACAGGGGGGAGCGGTTGTTCTGGGGTTTTCTGCCCAGCCTGCGGACCAACAAATTACCCTGACCGTTACGGATAATGGCATCGGGATTGGGGAAGCACAGAAGGCAAAAATTTTCGACCTCTTTTACCAGACCGAGAAGGGGAAAAGTGTTGCGGAAGGTACCGGTATAGGCCTGGCGATGGTTCGGCAGTTCGTCCAATTGATGCAGGGCAGCGTGACCGTTACCTCTGAACAGGGGCAAGGGAGTTGTTTTAGTCTCCGTCTGCCCGTGGAGCTGAGCAAGCAGACGCACACTCGCACCGACAAGCCCGCAGGCACTTCGGTAATGCCAAATACTGAAAAACCAATGGGACAAAAATTATTGCTGGTCGATGATAATGAGGACATTCTTTCGTTTTTGTCCCTTTCCCTGAAGGCGGACTATGAACTGCATTTTGCATACGATGGGCTGTCGGCGGTGGAGCAGGCCAAAACAATTCTGCCCGACCTTATTCTGATGGATGTAATGATGCCAATTATGGACGGCTTTGAAGCATGCGAAAAAATACGGAACATCGCCGAATTACAGGCGGTTCCTATTGTGTTTCTCACGGCTAAGGGAGCCCCGGAGGACCAACTGAAAAGTGTGCTTGTGGGTGGCGACAGCTTTATTGCCAAACCCTTTGATTTACAGTTCCTGAAAGAGAAAATCAAGCGGATTTTACGGAAAGATCAGGCCGTGCGTGATTTTATGCAATCGCAATCCCAATCGCCCATACCAACCGTAGACCCTGCAGATAATCAGGATTATGAATTCATGCATACGGTTTTACATTTTATTGAGGAACACCTCAGCGAGGAAACCTTAAATGTACAGTTGGTCGCCGATAAAATGAACATCAGCAGTACGCACCTCTACCGCAAGGTGAAGGACATTGACGGAAGAACACCCAAGGAACTGATTACTGTTTATCGTATGGAAAAGGCAGGCGCGATGATTCGCAATAATGAAGGCAATATCACCGACATTATGTATGCGGTGGGTTTTTCTTCCCGATCCACTTTCTCAAAAAGCTTTAAAGCCTACTTCGGCCTTGCGCCATCAAAATACAAACAAGGGGAGTAAGGGCGCTCAACCGGCGCTACTGAATCGATAACCATAAAGCCAGTGCAAAACCGGCAATCAGCAGGCCGATCATCCTGCCCAAAGTTACCGAATAGCCACGGATCGTCAGTTGATGCTGCCGGTCCATTTGGCGGATCATCGGATACATCCGCCAAAAGAAAGTAGTGATGGTGATGATCAATGCTGCCATGCTGAGCAGTTTTAGTTCCGAATCACCGGCAATGAGAATCACGAGCAACAGCACCACAAAAATTAATTTTGTGCCCGCCACCCAATTGATCAGGTAACGAATAAGCCGGTGCAGTTCCGGATGTTGTTTCGATGCCTCATAGGCCTTGAATACCCCCAAAGCATTGCCTTTGGTAGAACCTGGGAAAAAATACAACAGGATAATATTGAGGGTTTCAAAAATTAAAAATACCCCAAGTGTGATGGTCAAAACAGTCATTGTCAAAAGGTGGTGGTTAACAACCCCAATATAGATTACTTAAAGATGATCTCATAGGCAGGCCAGCTGTTTTTAATGGTTTCAAGGTGCTGCGAGTTCATGAATCACACCTCAAAATTTACTTGATTTTCTGTGGTTCACAGCAGGCAGAAATTCAAACAGGTTTTGCGGGGAGTGTAAATCGGTTATCGCGCTATGAAGTTGGCTGGGCGGTAAAACAAATCAGCCTTTTGCGGTGTGCAAAAGGCTGATGCTTATTTTTCTCCCTTTTCAGGGAAGGAAATACTATTTAATATATTACCGACTGAATGCCGTGCGCAGGGATGCTAAGATCAATGGCCTGGTTTTCAATATACAAATGATAATCGATATCCATGTCGGATTGGTTCATTACCACGGTAACCATTTGATCATCCTTGTTCAGGAAGGACGTACTCAGCAGGTGGCTTCTGCTGGAAACGGTACTGATTCGTTTGGCACCTGGTCGGATAAATTTAGAAAAATGACCGATATAGTAATAGGAAGGGGTGAAGATCAGGCTTCCTTTTTTGGTGTCTGCGTGAACGGGGGCAAAGCAGAAGTTACCTACATGGTTTGGCCCGCCATTTTCATCCAAAAGAATATTCCAGTCGGTCCATCCCGCAGTTCCACGGTTGAAATCATTGATCATCGATTTTCCATAGCGTTCAGCATTGCCCCAGAACTGGTATTTTTGAGGGTCAAAAGCTTCGTTACAGCCTTCCGTAAAGAGCAATTTCTTATCAGGAAATGATTCCGACAGGTTGGTAAGGTTGCCCCACATCGGTTCTCCACCTGCCCAGTTTTCATACCAGTGGAAACCTGTTCCCCAGGCATATTTCGCTGCTTCGGGATCTTCAAAGATGGTATTGGCCCGTTGGTTGATCAGGTCCCGGTTATGGTCCCAAACCACGATATTTTTATCTCCAAGTCCTTCATTTTCAAGGACCGGCCCGAGGTGATTTTTCAGGAAGTCTCTTTCTTGTTCAGCGGTATAAATACAAGACTCCCATCGCTGTACGGCCATCGGTTCATTCTGAATGGTAATTCCCCAAAGTGGGATGCCTTCCGCTTCGTAGGCTTTGATAAATTTGGCATAATATTTTGCCCAGCTATCGTAATATTCCGGCAACAGGTGCCCGCCTTGCAGCATGTTTTTATTGTCTTTCATGAAAGCAGGAGGTGACCACGGGCTCGCGTAGATCATCAGTGGTTCTTTGGCGGTGGCCATTGCCCGCTTGATGGTCGGCAATCGTAATTGCTTGTCTTTTTCAATGCTGAAAGTTTTCAGTTCTTTGTCCCCCTCCTGAATATAGGTATAGCTGTTGGAGCTGAAATCACAACTGTGGATTGTGGTTCGCAAGAGGGAATACCGGATACCATCTTCAGAATAATAGGCGTTGAGTAACTCCTGCTGCTTGTCTTCAGGGAGTTTGGCCAGTACTTCTGCAGAGGCATCGGTAATTGCGCCACCAATACCGATAAACTCCTGAAATTGCTTTTGGGGGTTTACAAAGATATTGACACTCGCCTCGAGCGGTTGCGGCTCGGTATTGAAGGTCTGTTCGCCTTCAAAAGCCAATCGCTGATCGGACTTTTGAGCGGTGGTATAAACTTTGGCCGTTTTGCCTGCCACCTTGAATTTGATGGCAGCATTAAGGGTCGATTTATTTTCTTTGGGCTGGCAGCCAATCACTGCTGAACACAGCAACAGGGCAGCCCATAATTTAGGATATTTCATGTTAAATCGTTTAAGTTGAATGAGCATTTTGTCTGGATCATTTAAAAGACATAAGTGGCTACTGCACCGGGCAGCAGGCTGGTAACATAGGATTCGCCACCTACTGCTACATTAAAGTGTGTCTCTTCCTGGCTGTTGTTCATCACTAATAGGATCACGCTTCCATCTTCATTTTCGAAAGCCACATTGGGCAGCTTATTCGAGGTGTTGGAGTTGATGCGGTAAGCCCCGGGACGCACAAATTTTGATAAATGTGCAATAATATAGTAGGCGGGATTTCTGCTGACCTGATCGCCATTGATGGTCAGTGCACCAAGGCACTGATCGCAACCGCCTTCAGTGTGGGGTTCCAGGTTGGCATCGGCGGCCAGGTTCCATTCCAAGATCACCTCACACCAGTTTCTGCTTGCCCCGATGGTCACATTTTGGGTGTGCCATTGCAAATCTGCCGCAAAATCGCCCGGAGCACCCACCCATTGTTCTGTAAAATAGAGGGACTTTTGAGGAAAGGAAGCATGCAAACCTTCCAGCGCATTGATGTCGCCGGCGTACAAGTGGAATGCACTTCCTGCAACATATTTATTGGCCTCAGTATCTTTAAGAATATCCATTGGATAATCCACACGGTCGGCATTATGGTCATAGACAATCAGTTTGGTTTTCAGTCCGGCGCGTTCAAAGGCAGGGCCGAGGCTTTGCTTAACAAAGGCTGCCTGATCTTCCGCCTCCATATACATACTTGGATTATTTCCAGGATGCAACGGTTCGTTTTGAATCGTGATGGCGTCAATGTCAATACCATTTTTTGCCATTTCTTCCACATATCTTTGCAGGTACAGTGCATAGGCATCGTAAAAAACGGGCAGCAGGCTACCGCCTTTGGAGGCTTTGTTGGTTTTCATCCATATCGGCGCCGACCACGGAGAGCTGAGAAACTTGATCTCTGGGTTGATCTCCAGAATTTCTTTAAGCACTGGAATCAGGTATCGCTGGTCTTCCTTGAGGCTGAAATGACTCATGGATTCATCGGTTTGCCCTTCGGGGAGGTCATTGTAGGAGAATACTTTCTCGTCCAAATCCGATGCGGCAATACTCAGGCGCAGGTAACTAACACCGATGGCATTTTCTTCCTGTGGATCGAAAAGTTCCGTTAAAAGGGCTTTTCTTTTTCCTGCCGACATTTTCATCAGGTGCATCGCACTCCCCCCGGTCATGGTATAGCCGAAGCCTTGCATTTGCTGATAGCGCTCCTCTGCATGAATGTTGATGGTCTGAAAATTATTGTCTTTGGCAATATCAATCCCTGTTTCCTGTGGGCTGAACTGATTGGTTTGGTCAGGGGTGCTGAGGTAAAATTTTACCGACAAGGTTTCTGGTGGCGGCGGCAATATTATTGGCTCATCCTTCTGGCAGCCAAAATTGCCATAGCTTAAACAGCTGAACAATAAAAAACTTAAAAACAAATTCATCTTTCTCCTCTTCATATCATTAAAAATTGGGGTAGTGCAGGGATATTTTCAGTGGCCGCCAGTATTGGGTTTTGTCAAGATTTAAAAAACTATCACGAGAGAACCCCTCGCGATAGTTCTGATCTTGCATGGTCGTGCCAGCGAAAATACTTTACACCTTATTGTTCTGTGAAGGCGTATTGACCTGTTTGGTAATCTTCAGCCACTACAATACTTACTTCGTAACTGCCATCTTTGGTAATGTTCAGGAAGTTGTTACCCCCATTCACCGCTGTACCAGAAAGCTCGCCTTCCTTCCCATCCTGAGCACCAAACTGAATGGCCCATGGGGAGTTGATTTTAGAATCGAAATTGGCACTCAGGTCAGTTGTTACCCTAAAAGTGAAAGGGTGGGAGTAGGTCATCACGGCTTCAATACGGTCGTCCCATCCGCTGTTGGCATCATCCCAGTGGAACAGTTTGAGGTTGTAATAGGACCAATTGAATTTGGATACCGAGAAATCCAGCTCGAGCATATATGCCTGATCTCTTGCGACAGTCATGTTGGCTTCATCAGGAATCAGCGTGATGCCCTTATTCACCCAGTCCGCCTCAGGCGTTTGCGTTTCGCCGATCATTTCCAGGATAGAATAGCCGTCGCCACTGCCATCTTCGGCAGCATTGATGGTATAATTCACCCCTGTTTGCATTGCAATATATTGTGGTGCGGTGAAGGTGTTTTCGTCTTTGGTAAATTCAAATACTTTCACACCATCCGCAAAGAAATACAAATTGTCTGGTGCAGGCATTGGGTCTCCGCCGTTAGGGTCACGTTCATAAGTATAGGTGAATCCGTCCCCCGAAAGATCTACCGTAAATATAAACGCGCCCTTGGCATCGAATGGAATATCCATAAATTCAAGACCCTGGCCCTCTGCGTCATTTTCCATGACCAGCTCATTCGCTGTACCGACCACCTGCTTTATCAGGTAATCCCAGTCGCCATTCAGACGGAACACAAAACCTGCTTTCTGTAAGATGTTTATTTTGCCTTTGAAAACGCCATTTCCTTCATAGGCGATTGGTTCGTCTCCGCCCCATCCGCCTTCGATCGCATCACCAACCACCGAGAGGTGCTCGACTTTCATCAAATCGTAAGTCATGCTTTCAAGGTCTACTTTTATGCGGTACACACCGCTTTCTGCCACTGTAATGCCGTTGCCCCCTTTTTCAAGCGTGCCATCAGCACCACCGAATGCTACGGCAGGCGCGGAATTTCTATTGTAAAAGAAGAAGGCTTCATCGGCATTGAGTTGGTGATAAACCTCAAATTGATAACCAGGATTTCCGTCTGCTTCAAGCAGTCTTTTCAGGCTTGCCGCATTGGCCAATTGTTCTCCAACTTCTGTTGCTGTACCACCGATAAATAATTCGGTAGGCAGTTCTTCACTCACGAATCGCGTAAAGGTGATGGCCTTGCTGTCCATGCTGTTTTTGGACAGGGAAGAAGCCACGGCATACCAGGCAATTTTGGCTTCAGCTGCTACCGGAAATCCTGCAAGAGCGAGGGCATCGTCAATTTCCTTATGGGTTAATTTCAGGGAAAGGTCCGTGCCGGCATTGCCAGATTTTACGGCCAAAATTGGGTGGGACAAATCGCTACTTCCTGCGGTGTCGAGCACTACGCTGTAAGTGATGCCGTAGCCAGCGGTATTGCTTGCGGGTTCCCAGCTGAAATTGATCGCCGTGTTTGGGGTCTCCTCATTGAGGACAATTTTACTGTCGGCTTTTGGGCTTGTAGCCACAGGCTTGCTGAGGTCCCAGTTACCTACCGGATCCATGGTTTCTGTCGTACATGACAGCATCATGGTCATGGCGAGGAAATAAATATATATGATATGATTTCTCATGATTGATAATCTTGGGTTGTGAAAAGGGCAGGGCGGTTCTTTGGTTCAGGCGGGAGGCTTGAACCAGAGAAAAGATGAATATAAATCATGCCCTGCCTGAAAATTATTAAAGCGGATTTTGCTCCAAAGCGGCATTTCTGTCCAATTCATTTTGCGGAATTGGCAGTAATACTTTGGCTTCGGTCATGTTGTAAGCAGTAGGCTTTCCTGTGCGAAGATCAATCTCCACCAAATTATTCATGGTAGAAACCAATTTCCCGAATCTCTGCAAATCGTACCAACGCTGACCTTCATGCGCAAATTCCAGTCTTCTTTCCAGCAAGATTGCCGCATTCATATTTTCCTTGCTTGACATATCATCAGCGGTAAGTTCGGGCAGGTTTACCCTCGCACGGACTTGGTTGACCTCCGCAGCGGCAGCACTGATGTTGCCCAGCGCATTGAAGGCTTCGGCTTTCAGCAGGATCACGTCCGCGTAGCGTAAAATATACTGACGGTCAGCACTTGCCCAGCCACTGGCATTTTTTCTGCGGTAAGCAAAGGGAATGCTGCTGTTTGGGGTGTTGAACCAGTATTCATCCGACCAGCTGACTTCCTCGAAAAGTACCGTGTTGTTCTTGCGGATATCATCTCCCTGGGCATCATAGGCATTGATCAAATCATGGGATGGGGTTACAAACTTACGCCAGTCGTCGCCAGAGATTGATTTCGGCAGGTTCATTTGTGGCTCCCAGTTTCCGTCGGTTCCTTCAATAAACTGCACCTCCATAATGGACTCCTCATTGTTGAAATGCCCACCATCAAACAGGTGGTTAAAGTCGATGAGCTTATAGGCTGCTGCGCTGTTTTCTACCGTTTCGATGTACTTCAGCACCTTGTTGTAATCGCGGTTAGGGCTTTGTGCTTCGGCCTTTGCCGCAAGAGCTGCCGCCGCCCCTTTTGTCGCACGTGCTTTATCAATCATGGCACTTTCATAACGCTCAGGGAGCATGTCAATGGCCATTTGTAAATCTGTCGCAATCTGAGCATAAACGTCTTCGGCAGCGGCACGTGGCAGGTTGGTCTTTTCCGGATCAGCGGATTTCGTCATCTCCAAAACCAAAGGTACGCCACCGTATAACCTCACCAAATTAAAGTAGTGATAAGCACGGAGAAAGTAGGCTTCGCCCAAAATCTGATTTTTACGCTCCTCGGATAATTTTGGATCCTCCACCTTTGGGGCATATTCCAAAACCACATTGGCTTTCAGAATGGCATTGTAGATTTCACTCCAGGCTTTGTTTACCCGCCCGTTGGTTGGGGAGGTCGTGAGCAGGTCGTATTCGAATACTTCAGGGTTATCGCCTCCGGCATAGAAATTATCCGACCGAACATCACCCAAAAGGATGTTGTCCCATACGTAGTAATCGGTGGTCTGAAACGACTCGTAAGCACCGTTGAGTGCCGCCTCAATTTGCGGAGCGGAATTGTACCCGTTCTCTACGGTATCTTCGGAGATTGGAGTGAGCTCCAGGAAATCGTTACAAGAGGATGCTGAAAAAGCGATCAACAATCCTAAAAGATATGATTTAATAGGTTTTAAGTTCATCATCAGGAAGTTTAAAAAGTTACATTAAGACCAATGATCAGGCTTCGCGATTGTGGGAAAGTTCCGTAATCGATGCCCTGAACGGTATTGCTTCCGCCAAAGGCGTTCACCTCAGGGTCAAAGCCTGAGTAGTTTGTCCAGGTGAACAAGTTCTCTCCGGTAACATAGACTCTCAGTCCTGAGATACTTGCAGGGTCGAGCCATGATGCTGGGAAGTTGTAGCCTAAAGTCAGGGCTTTAATTCTCAGGTAAGAGGCGTCCTCCACAAAGCGGTCGGAAATTCTTGAATTGTCACGATTTCCCCATGATGCTTTCGGGATGTCTGTAATGTCGCCTTCTTTTCTCCATCGTCTTAATACCGCTGAGGTCTGGTTTTTAGGGTCCGTCATGCCTTCCGTATCAAATCGGGTAGCGTTGAGCATATCGCGTCCCTGCGCCCCTTCAATGAACATCATCAAACTCCAGCCCTTGTAGCTAACCGTGTTGGTCATCCCGTAGATGAAATTAGGGTTGGCATCACCAATAATCTCCCGGTCTTCGGGGGTAGGGGTGAAGGTCGTTTCACCTTCTTTGGTGAGGTAATAGGCGTTTCCTGTTTTTGGATCTACGCCCGCATAGCGATAGCCATAAATGCTACCAAGCGGCAAACCTTCCTGTACAAGAATTGCGGCACCACGACCGGCAATTTGTCCTTCGTACATGTCATCGACCAGGGAGATGACTTCATTTCTGTTGAAAGAGATATTGAAATCAGTATTCCAGCTTACAGCTTTGTCGATGTTCAGTGTACCGATGTTAAACTCAATACCCCTGTTTTGCAGTTGCCCAACATTGCGCCATGCGCTGTTGAAACCGGTACTGGTAGGCAGAGGACTTTGTAGCAACAGGTCGCGGGTATCTTTTTGGTAAGCATCTGCTGTAACTCTCAGGCGACCATTGTAAAGGGCCAGGTCAAGTCCAACATTTATCTGCTCAGATTCTTCCCATTTCAGGGATCGATTTTCCAGCGATGAAGGGTAGGTGCCCGGCTGTGAGCTTCCGCCAATAGGATAGCCATTGTTGGAAGAACCGATCAGTCCGCGAGATGCATAAGGGCTACCAATTTGGTCATTTCCTACAATACCCCAACCTGCACGAAGTTTTAGGTCAGAGATCACCTGTACATCTTTAAGGAAGGCCTCTTCGGAAATTCGCCAGCCTGCCGAGGCAGAAGGGAAATACCCCCAACGCTGGTCTTGACCGAAAATGCTTGATGCATCAGCTCTAAAGTTGACCGTTAGCAGGTAGCGGTCGGCAAAGCTGTAGTTTACCCGGCTCATCAAAGAGACATTGGATTTTTCAGATTTGCGGGCATCGGCAGCAGTAATGACAGCACCTGCGTTTGGCGTCTGGATGTTTCCTCCCGAGAATTTACGTCGTTCGATATGGGTGCTTTCCCAGTTCCATTTCTGAATGACTGAACCGGCAAGGAAGTCGAGCTGATGTTTCTTGATGGAAGTGTTGTACTTCAGGATATTTTCAAAAGTGAAGTAACCATTATTGTTTGTTGAGTTAATCCCCTGACCTTCGAGTGCACGGCCATAGCTGGTGCTGAAAGGATCCAGGAAGTAATCGTAAACATCATTATTATTGTCGATACCAAAATTCGTACGGAAGCTCAGCCCTTTTACCAACTGCAATTCGGCATACACATTGGCCAGCATGCGCTGATTACTGTAACCACGAACTGGGGCGTCGGTATGTGCCAAAGGGTTTTCCCAGTTCTGAAGGGGGTTACTGGTATAAGTGCCATCGGGATTTTTCACACCGATGATGGGCGGCGTAGAAAGGCTCCCCAGAATGACCCCTCCCTGATTAACATCGAGGTTGTCCTTGACATCCACATCTGAATAGCTCGTATAGGCCATTCTTGTACCGACCTTCAGCCATGAGGTAACTTCCTGATCGAGGTTGATCTTGAAGTTGGCCCGTTGCATTTCCGAGGTGCGTACCACACCGGTCTGATCGAGGTAACCGCCAGAAAAGTAATAGTTGGTTTTATTGCTTTTTCCTGAAACCGATACCTGATAGTTTTGGCTGTAACCCTTTTGAAAAACTTTGTTTTGCCAGTCGGTATTTTCCTGATATTTATCCCATTCGGTATTCTGCCCCATCTCCGTCATCAGGTCGCGGTATTGCTCACCGTTAAGCACTTTCTGCATTTTCCACACTTCCGCCACACCGGCGTAGGTGTCAAATGTAACTTGCGGACGGTCGGTATTTCCTCTTTTTGTAGTGATTAAAACCACCCCGTTGGAGCCTTGCGAGCCATAAATTGCTGCTGAAGAAGCATCTTTCAGTACCGTAACATTTTCGATATCTGCCGGATTCAGCGCGCGGGTGTCCTGTGTGGGTACACCATCTACTACATACAATGGCTCACTGCCAGCGTTAATCGAGTTCGTCCCACGAATACGAATACGGAAACCTTCAGAAGGCTTTCCCGAGCTGGACAACACCTGAACACCGGGTGCTTTTCCCTGAATAAGGGCACCAATTTGGGTATTGGCACGGGCCTTCATATCCTCGGCGCCAACCATGGCAACCGCGCCCGTCACATCTTTTTTCGCCTGTGTGCCATAACCTATAACCACCACCTCGTTGAGTCCGATGACGCTGGTTTCCATTTTCACTTTTAATGAAAGCTGACCCGTGTAAGCTGCTGTTTTTGTCTTCATCCCGATGGATGAAAAACGAAGACTGTCCCCCACTTCAAGCACTACAGGGAAGGTGAACTTCCCGTTCATGTCAGTGATGGTCCCTTCCGTATCGCCAATTTTCTGGATTGTAACGCCGGGTAATGCTTCCCCATTATTGTCGGTAACTTCTCCGTTTAATTTCGATTGAGCCCTAAGTAAAGAAGGCGCAAATAAAAGCGTAAGAAATAAATACGCCGCTATGCACCGCAAAAAATTTGGTGCTTTTATGGTAATCATCTCCATAAGATATAATAGGTTTAGTAAAGCTTCAATACAAAGTGTGTGCACAGTCACGCCGCATTGAAATTAAAAAATGAAGCAGGTCGAAGCGCGCTATGCTTCTTCTGCATTCGTCATGATCGAAGGTAAAAGACTTTTACAGGCCAAATGGAGATGATGAACAAAAAAGTGGATAAATATAAAGCGTGTTAAATGTTAAGTGATTGAAAATAAATAGGTTAATGAAGTGTTGCTCCGGTGTAAAAGTGGATGTCTTTCATCAAAAAACAGCCACTTCTTTTTCCTTTTCGAGCGTGTTCGATGATTTTTTCGTGCCGATTTTCATAATTTCATCCTCAAAATTTTCTTTGGGCACCATGGTTTTCTTCTTGACCTTTGCGCGGTAGTTGTAAATCGTGTGAACGGAGTAGCGTAACAGCTTGGCGATTTTTCCGCTGTCCTGAATACCGAGGCGGATCAGGGCGAAAATGCGCAGCTCACTGTTGAGCTGCTCGCCTTGCTTTGGTTCAAACTGATTTTCCGGAAGCATCAGTGCATTAAACTCGGTCACAAAATTGGGGTAAATCTTCAGGAAGGTGCGGTCAAAATTCTCATAAAAAGCTTTGATCTCTTCCTCAAGAAAATCCGGGTCGGAAAGCTCCCTCACAAGCTGGGCTCCTTTTTTATTGCTGACCAGTTTTTTGGCGTACTTGCGCTGTTCATCGAGCTTATCAATGTAGTCGGAGCAAATTTTGAAAAAGTTGCCAATATACTGCTCTTTGATATGATCAGACTCTGAAAGCGCTTCAAAAAGTTGGTTCAGGTGTTCGTTACTTGCCGCCAAATCGTGGTTAAGCTGTTGCAGTCGAGCATTGGACCGCTCCAGTTTTTTCTTTGTCAGCCGAACTTTCCGAACCTGATAATAGAGCAACATCAAAGCCGCACAGATGAGGGCGATCAAAAATATGGTGAGGTATAACATCTGGCGCAAGTGCTGCTTTTGCCGTTCAGTTTCGAGCTGATAGGCGGCAGAAATCAAAGGCTCAATATTGGAGACCTCCACCTGACGAAGCTTGGAATTAAAATATTCGGCATCTTTCAGGGAGCATTTAATCAGCTGATAGGCGAGTTCCACGCGGCCTTCATTGAAATACAGGCCCGCCAGTGTAGCCATGGCGGCATTGTCCTTTACTGCTCCTTTAAGGTCTGAAATTGCCGACGCTATCAGGAAACACTTTTGCTTTTCAGTATTCTGTTCCAGTTCATAACTCTGCGATCGCGTAAAAGCCGCCTTGGAATAGGCCCGACTGCCAGAATCAAACATTTTTAAAATCTGTGTATTGATCCTGCGGCAGTCCATGAGTTGGCGCGCATCGAGGTATTGTCCTTCCTGCACCACAAGGTAATCGTAGGAGGAAAGGCTCGCAAGTTGTTTCACACTGTCGCCATACTGCAAATGCAGGGCTTCATAACGCTTTTTCTCTTCGGGCAGGTAGCCATAGAACCACAGGTCACCATAAATTTTATGGCAAACTTTCAGATATTGAAGCCTGATCTCGGGATTGTCGGTTTGGCTATGGGTTCTTTTTACCACATTAAGGGCCTCCTGCGGACGGCCAGAAACGGCCAAAAGCATGGCCAAATCGAGCTGTGCTTCTAAAATGCTGTTAGGATCTTTGATCTGTCTGGCCATGCGGTTGGCTTGCTGAACATAAACCATGGCCGAATCAAAAACAAACGCTTCATAGGCCAAACCGATTTCTCGGTACAGCCAATATTGCTTCATGGGATGGTTGGTCCGCTCAAGACGCTGCTTGAGCAGGCCGATTTCACTGAGCTTCTGCAGCTCATATTTGGGCTGCTGATCCATGACTTCCAAAAGCTTGGGGAGCAGCTCTTCAGAGGATTGTGCCTGAACGGGAGAAAACATCAATACAGGACACAGGAGTAAAAAAAATAATTGTAGTTGCTTATTCATAGGCGAAAAAATGAATTTGTATTTAAAAATAGTCTATTTTGATTAATCTCAAAGGATATAATAAAAAAAGGCCATAAATCGCTGGATGCAAATTTATGACCTTTACATAAAAATTAAACGATGTCGCAGGATTTATATTGCAATTAGTTTTAAGGTGATCACGCCTCCTTTGTGGTGAATTTGAAGGTAGTACATTCCTGCTGCCAAAGGCGAGCGCAAGAAGATTTCCCGTTCTCCAGTAAGTAAGCATCCCTGGGTAACCTCCCGGCCGTGCTGGTCAAACAAAATATATTGGTTAAGCCCATGCGATAAATTGGTCAGTGTAATTTTTTGACCACGTATAGGGTTTGGGCTAATCACCACAGGCTTACTTTCAGCGAGGCCTGTTCTTAGGTTCTCCTCAACAGGCACGAGAGTAAATAATACCTGATCTGAAATGGTTGCTGGGCCAAGAATGATGTTCGCGCCATTCTCATTGGCTTGCGGACCGATAAATCGGCCACTCTTGACGGCCAACAAAGTTACGAAATCACCTTCGGTCTGAATATCCCACTGCTGATTTTCATTATAGGAATCTGCCCATTGCTGAAGTTGATTCCCATATCCAATGCCCCCGTCTCGTACATCCAAAGCCTTTCCGCTGTGGTGGGCAATGATTTTGTAATGGCCGTCTGCCTGTTTACTGACTTCCCACTGCTGGTTAGAATTTTGGCTATATTCCCATTGCTGAATACCAGCACCATCATGAAGAGACCTATCGCTAACATCAATTGCCTTGCCACTTTGTTTGCTGATAAAGGCATACAAACCATCTGGAATAGTGCCCGCAACGGGTGCCTGCAGGGTGCTTGCCTGAATTTGGGGAGCCCAAGCGGAGTTCAGGCCATTGCGTTCAGTCCTTATTCTGAGTTCATAGGTGGTGGAGTGGGGGAGGCCGTTAATTTTGTGCGTGCTCAAACTCCCGCCAAGGTCAACACTTTGCCAACTGCCGCCCAATTCCCGATACTGAAGCAGGAAAGCATCTGCAGGGGTATGATCCCATACAAGGGAAAGGGAAGAAGAGGTTTGGCTCACTACCTGAAAATTTGAAGGGCTAATGGGGGCAGGAATTGTAACCTCAGAGGTGTGGAACTGAAACCAATTGAGATTTCCTATACTGCTGCCACCTCGGAAAGTAAGGTAGAGGTCCTGCACTCCTTCAACCACCACGGAAGCTTCTACGGTTTGCCAGCTTTGCCAACCGCCCGTAGGCTTGAGCTCCACACTGCCAACTACTGGCCCATGGTCGCTGCCTGTTCTAAAATCCACCCATTTTCCATCCTCACTATTATTGGCATACCTTAAAGCAACTGAGGCAGCCCCATTGGCAAAATCCATTTTTTTATAATACAGAAAATCTCCCTCATCAAGGTATCCAACATTTTGGCCGCCGCCGACATCGGAGCAGGCTTCCAGTTGGGTCCCTTGCTGGTGGTCATACTGTTCAGCCTCATTTTGCACAAAAGCATCCCTGATGATTTCCTCCTGATCCGTATCGCCGTCCCATTTGAAGGTGGCCACAGAATTGCCTTCGAGAATGTAACTGAAGTGTTTGTTGCCCCAAACGACCCGAATTGTTTTTGCCTGACTATGCCCATTATGCACCAGCAGTGCCTTGGTGCCATCAGGGTTTATCGCCCCAACGTTACTCAGTTGGCTGTCTTGTGATGACGAGTGAATGATTCTTGCTCCAGCATTCACCATCGTGGATATTTGGTGGATGATATAATAAGAAACATTTCGTTGGTATTGACCATCCTGGACCGTAACTGCACCGAGGCATTCTGTGCAACCTCCAGGGGTCCGGGGACCGTGATCAGCAAAAGATGCCAAATTCCATTCGATAACCGTTTTGGCATAATTTCGCAGCGAACCAACGACAATATTCTGGGTATGCCATTTTAAATCTGCGGAAAAATCCCCTGCAACATCCGTATATTGCTCGGTAAAATACACATTCTTATTGGTGGCATTGTGCACCGTCGACATGGCCGAGATATCCCCGCCATAAAGGTGAAAAGCCGCACCATCGACATAGCTGCTGCCATTAAGCACTGATATAGGGTAACTGGTGTTATCGCAATTATGATCAAAAGCAATAATCTTGGTATCGAGTTGATGAGCTGCCAGTTTTGGTCCCAAGTGGTGATCAATAAAATCAAGCTGTTGCTGTGCATTCATCAGCATGCTGGGCTCGTTCCACGGGTTTTCAGGCTCATTTTGTGGCGTAATAGCCCAAACTTCTAAACCTTCCTGCTTCATCAACTGAAGGTACTTGACGAAATAATTTGCATAGGCGGCATAGTAATTTGATGCCAGTGAACCACCAATCCAGGCGCGATTGGTTTTCATCCAGGTGGGTGCGGTCCATGGGGTTGCTAACAGCTTTACAGAGGGCTGAATCTGCTTTATTTTTTTAAGAACAGGAAGCAGATACTGAGCATCAGGACCTTGAAAACTGAAGTGCTCCATATTGACATCACCATCCACTTCATTGTAAGAATAGGTAGAGTTGCTTAAATCAGAGGCGCCAATACTGATTCTGACCACCGTGTTGTTGCCCTGCTCAGGGCCGAAAAATTCCTCAAGTAAAGTCAATTGTTTATTCTCAGGAAGGCTCATGATCGCCTCTGCACTTCCCTGGGTAAGCGCAAAGCCAAAACCATCAATCACCTGCTCCTGCTGCTGATCATTAACAGTAATGAGCGCATTTCCACTTCCTTGTCCATCTTGAAAAGCAAGACTGAAATCAGCAAGTTCATGACTTCGGTTACCCGTGGTAAGGATACCCTGAACATTTTGAGCGAAACTGCGATGAGTGAGACAGCCAAGGAATGACAGCGTGCAAAGCAGGTATAAGTAGAGATTTGTTAAAAAGTGTTTCATGAAAATTATTTTGGGTGAAAAAAATGTTTACTGAAGATAGATGGATCCCTTTAAGGTATCAATGAGAGGTTGATACCGCTAAATAAATGGTGAACACTAAAGGCGGATTTTAAGGCGTGTTGAGCGATTTTCCACAAAAAAAAGTGGATCAAAAGTGGATTTGAAGTTTAGCCTATCAGCAGTCTGTTGGCCAAAATAAAGGGACGAGCTGATTCCCGCTCAAGTCATGCTCCGAGGTAGCCTGTCGAAAATACGGCATCACCCCAATCAAAAACATAATTTCTACCGCCGTAGGGAAGTTGCATGCAACGCCGTACTGACTAAGCACAAGTTTACATCATCGGCATGTGCCACGATGGCTGATTTAAGAACGCCATAACGGAAATCGCGGGTGGATGCAATATTAATGGAGAAGCACTTTTCATTGAGTGATAAAAAGCTATATTGCAATTGCTATTATTTTTCCGAAATACATTTAAATTTTTTCACTTTACAATTTTTATCTTTCCTATGGCAACAACCTATAATATATCGGCAGATCAGGTTTCGAACTTTGTACAACGAACCGGCAAGTTTCCAAAAATACTGATAGTAGTGCTTGTTTCAGTGCTCTTGCTGGTTAATGGACAAATGTACCTGATGCTTTCTGAATCAACGCCACCCTTGCTTTTAGCCTGTACGTTGAGCACCACCTCATTGCTGTCGATAGGCGTAGTGTGGGGCATCCACTTGAAGAAACGTGCAACCTTGAGCCGTGTGGCAGCTGGTTTTTATGTAAAAATGACGGAGGATAAAATCATGACAGATTTTAGGGTTGAGGATGGTGAAGGTGGTTTCTATGCGGTAAATAATCGCAGTGCGCCCTTCGTTTCAAAAATTATCCCTTTGGATCGAATCAGTAAAGCCTCCATGAAGGATGGTAACCTCGTGTTGTCTGTAGACGGGGATTTAACCAGCAAAATGGTTATTCCGCAGGAAGTAACCGGCTTTGAGGAACTTGAAAGAATCCTAAAAAATGCAGCATTGCAAACGGCCTGATCTTGTAGGCGGGCAGTAAATCAAACTGAAAATAAGATGAACAGAATATTCTTGACTTTGGCGGTAATTTTCACCTGTCAGTTAGCGAATGGGCAATCAAAAAATTTTATTGATCAGCCTTATTTAGAAACAACAGCAAAGGTGGATTCACTGGTTAAGCCTGACATCATATATTTAGATATATTATTAGATGAAAAGGATAGTAAAAACAGAACTTCTGTAGAGGTACTTGAAAATTCAATGGCGGCAAAGTTATCGGATTTAGGCATTGACTTAGAGACGCAATTAACGCTATCTGATTTGGCAAGTAATTTCAAAAAGCATTTTTTAAAGCAAAAGGATGTTTTAAAAAGTAAAGCCTATAAGCTTAAAGTTTTTGATGCTCAAACGGCTGGGAAAGTCATCGTCGAACTTGAAAATATTGGCATCTCAAATGTATCACTCGACAAAACAGAATTTTCTAAAATTGAAGCCTTAAAACTGGCCTTAAAATCAAAGGCAGTGCGTAAGGCTAAGCTTCAAGCAGAATACCTGGTAGCACCATTAAATCAAAAAATTGGTGGGGCTTTATTCATCACTGATAAATACGACTTAGATTATCAACGCACTTTGAACGAGGTTGTAGTAGGGGGTATAGTTCAAAGGGTAGACCCCAAAAAGCACCGAAACCCGTAGCGATTGAATTTAAACCCATGAGAGTGGTAACAGAAGTAACCGTTAAATTTAGAATTGATTAAAAATACGCTTTACTATTTCCGTAATCACAAAAAATTAACCCCTGCATTTTGAGGGGTTAATTTTTTTGTTCAGTGGGTAGAGATGGAAAAAACTTCCTGTCTTTGCCAATTCAATATTCTTAACTAAAATTAAGGCTGAAAGCGTGTTTTAATCTTACTGCATATTCAGTTGATTTTGAATTTTCATCATTGATAGTGATGCCATCAATCAACATACCCCTGCATCTGGGCTGTCGAATATTTCCGTCCCTACGGCGGTAGAAATCCTGTTTTTTATTAGCGTGATGGCATATTTCCGACAGGCTTCATCTCTGCTACCATATGCCAAATTTTCGTTGTGAGTTTTAAGCGTGATTTGCATCCTGATAGAAATAATAGGCGTTGCCATTTTTCAATATTTCGCATGCTGAATTTACTGAATGAGGGCTGCTAACGGTCGTATTGCCCATTTTTTGTCATCTGTTGTTCAATAGTTGAACAGCTTGCGCTAAGCAACACTTCGCCTTCCCTGATCAATTGAAACTGTTCCTGATCAGTCATTCGCATTTCTACCTCCTGGCGGTCAGGGGCGGTGGTTTCTACCAGAAAATGTACAGGGGAAAGGGTCAGTAAATGATAATTCTGTATTTGAAGATTCAACTTTTCTTCGATCAAATATTGCAGGTATGTTTTTAAAGGGAAAATCATTTGGTATCCTATTTTTGTTTCGATACAAATGTATTCTACCTAAGGGAAGTGTAATTGCACTGAGCCTTATCAAACCCATAAAACCACCACCTTCAAAAAAAAGTGGCTGAGGATCAAGAAACCCGCAGCCACTTTTTTTAATTGATGTTGGTTATCCCTCCACGGTATCAGATTGTTGTTGGCTGATCAGTGAAATAGGCTCCCGTTTTTCAAGGTAAATCATCAGGTTTTCTGGGAAAACCGTGAAAGCAAAACGTTCGGTTACCGCCTCGGCAGGCACGGCCAAACCAATCTCAAAATTTTTGAGAATTGCCACGAGCGCCATGCCAATTTCATAAATGGCGAGCTGTTTGCCAGGGCAGAATCTCGCCCCAGCGCCAAAAGTTTTGATCACCGAAGGGTCGTGCGTGCTGTGGTACGGACAGGTGCCGAGCCAGCGTACAGGACGAAATGCCTTCGCATCTGTAAAGTAAGTATCCGAAGTGTTGGCGACCTTGTTTTGCATCATTACGGTCATTCCTTTTGGGATGGTCAAGCCCTCGACCGTTACTTCCTCAAGCGCTTCCATATACAGGTTCGGAGTCACAGGCATCACCCGCAAAGACTCCTGAATCACGGCATTCAGGTAGGGCATCTGATCGATTTGCTCCATGCTCACGGGCTGAGTTTCTTTGCCAAGGGTTTGGTCTATTTCATGAACGAGCTTCTGGAGATCATCGGGAGATTTCAGTAACTCAAAAATCGTCCATGAAATGGTGTTTGAGGTCGTGTCTTCGCCAGCCAGAAGCATGGTAAATACATTCCCGAAAACCTCTTCTTCAGTCATTTCAGCCTTGACCATCTGTTGGGCAATGAGGTTTTCCAGAAAATTTTGAGGATGCTCACAACGTTCTGGCTCATGCTCCATCAGGTGCTTTGTTTTACGGATCAGGCCATCGATATAAATTTTGAGTTCTTTTACAGCCTTATCAAGCTGTCGGTCTTTGCCCTGCTTGTAAATTTTCCAGAAGGGTAACGGACTGGTAATACGCTCATTGATCATCGGGAAGATGTGTTGCAAATATTGCTGAATCACATCATCGGTATCTTCGAGGGTATTGCTGTCGTGGCCAAAAGCAATAATGGTGGTGATGTCAATGGTAAAACGCATCATCTCTTTTTGCAGATCGATGGGTTTCTGAGGGTCCTGCTTTGCCCATCGGTCCATGAGTCTTTGGGTGATTTTTTCCAACACAGGAAAATAACTTTTCACCGATTTCATGTTCAGTGCCTGCACCGTCAGCCGCCTTTGCTTCCGCCACGGTTCGCCCTCAGCGGTGAATACCCCCGTAAGCCCCATTTCACCTACCACCTGGTCAATTTTATGGAATCTTCTGAAAAACCGAGGCCTGAGCTTCAGGATTTCGGCATTCATTTTTTCATTTGTACTGACGATAAACCACTGGTTGACGAGCCTTATCTTAAAGCATTCGCCACTTTCAGCAGCCCATTGCTCAAGAATGAGGTGTTTGTTTTCATCCTGAAATTCGGACATATTGCCCGTGAGCCAGTTGGATTTGGGCTGAGGAAGGTCCTTCCAAAAAATGGGGCTTGACATACTGTTATTATTTTAGGTTGGTGTTTAGTTGTTTGAATTTAGTCAAAATAAAAGCAAGTTCTATATAATTTTATTTTTTAGCCGCCAGCGGTACTTTCAGGGGGGGAAGGAAAAAATATCAAAAATTATTTCACAGAATCAAAAAAAATGCCCTACTTACCATAGTACTACATAGTGGTTGGGTAATGGAATATATCGAAGTAGCAGAAAATAGCGATCTGCCTAAGTATGCGCAGATCAAAAACAGTATAAAGCACGCCATTTATAAAGGGGAGCTGCAGCAGGGGGCAAAATTGCCTTCGCTGAATGCCATAAAAAAGGCACATGGAGTATCTCAGGATACTATTTTGTTGGCTTACCGCCAGCTGATGAACGAGGGGCTGGTGGTGTCCACTTATGGAAAAGGCTACTTTGTAGCGCAGGACCACCGCCTTGGTCGAAAGATTTGTTTGATCTTCGACAAGCTGACACTCTATAAGGAGGAATTGTATGAATCGATCGTTACGCAGTTTGAAAGTCAGGATCAGGTGGATATCTTTTTTCATCACAACCAGCCATTGGCATTTCAGTCTTTACTTGAAAAAATACATGGACAGTACACTGATTACCTGATTATTCCTTTCGATGATCCAGCTTTTGAATCGAGTATCGAACGACTCCCCCAAAAACGGGTGTTTCTGCTCGATCGCTTGCCCGGCAATTTGCAGCATCAGTATGGGGGGGTATTTCAGGACTTTCAGCAAGACACTTTCAATGCCTTGAACAGTATTGCCGATCCTATAAAAAAATACCAGCGGCTGGTTTTATTACTACCGCATCGTCAGTTGCAAATGGCGCAGATTATGGAGGGCGCACAAGCTTTTGCTCAGCAGGCCGACCTTAAATTTAAGGTGGTCAATTCAGCCGCAAAATACAAATTACAGGCAGGGGATCTGGTGATTGCCATTTATGACAAAGACCTGGCCGCTGTTATGCAACAAATTCATTCCGAGGGCTTTACCCTGGCTCAGCAGGTAGGTGTGATCTCCTATAATGATACGCCACTGAAAGCCGTGATAGGTCAGGGAATTACCTGCATATCCACGGACTTCGCCGCTATGGGCCAAAAGGTCAGCCAGTTGGTGAAGGAACAAAATCAAATACAACTCAAGAATATAGCTCAACTAATCATAAGAAAATCTGTATAATTATGGCACTTTTTAATCCGAAAGTATTTTTAACCTTGACCGAAGGAAAGTTAGAGGGGACGGAAATCAAGCAATCCTATAAGTATCTCAATGCGCTTGCGGGGGTATTTAAAAATGAAACGGCACGTGCCGAGATGGATCAGGATGCCCTGATTTACGAAGTGCAGGCTTACATGCCTGTTGAGGAGGGGAAATCGGGCGGCCTGTTTTTCGGCAACTCTACCATTTACCCTGGGAAGGTGGATCAGGAGTATTTTATGACCCGTGGGCACTTCCACAGTAATTTCGATACCGCCGAATATTATTGGGGAGTTAAAGGGGAAGGATACCTGATTTTGATGGATGAAAATCGTAAAATCTGGGCCGAGAAGATGACCCCAGGTTCTGTTCATTATATCCCTGGAAAGGTGGCTCACCGAGTGGCGAATACAGGAAGCGAGCCATTGGTTTTTAACGCCTGCTGGCCCTCTGATGCGGGGCACGATTATGAGTCTATTGCCGAACATGGCTTTTCTGCCCGACTGCTTGAGGTGGACGGCGAGCCAAAACTGGTAGAAGAATGAGCGCGGTAATTGCCGCTGATTTGGGCGGCACCTTTGTGAAATTGTCCCTGGTAATCGGGGATCAGGTGAAGGAGGAAACCACTTTCCCTTCCAATTCAAAAGGGGACTTTACCGAGTTGATGTCGGCTGTAGCCACGGCGTGCCAGCAGCTATTATCAGCTAACCAATTGACCTTTTCCGATATTTTGGGAATAGGTTTTTCCATTCCTGGCATTGTGGATGTGGTGCAGGAGCGGGTCTTGTCAATCAATGAAAAACATGCCGGGGCGGTGGATTTTGATTTCCGAAGCTGGGCAGTGGCATTGGGGGTGAACCATATTGTGATGGAAAATGACGCCCGGGCAGCGCTTATTGGTGAGTGGCAATTTGGTGCTGCAAAAGGCTTTTCAGAAGTCAATATGATAACCCTCGGCACGGGGATCGGCGGGGCAGCGATGATCAACAATCAACTACTCTACGGAAAGCACTATCAGGCAGGTTGCCTCGGTGGGCATTTCGTCGTGGACCATCAGGGGGACCGTTGTTCCTGTGGGAATGTGGGATGTGTTGAGGCTGTTGCTTCGAGCTGGAAGTTGCCAGACATTATTAAGGGTCACCGATTATTTGAACAATCGACCCTTCAGCAGGCCGAGCAACTGGATTTCTACCACCTCTTTGAGGCCTACCGCACAAAAGAAGTGGTCGCCATTGATTTGGTAGAACAATGCCTTTCGGCATGGAGTGCTGGGGTAATCACGATGATCCATGCTTACGACCCTGAAGTGGTGGTGATTGGCGGAGGAGTGATGAAAAGTCAGGACATCATCCTGCCCTATATTCAAAAACAGGTGGACCAGAGAGCCTGGACGCCCTGTGCAAAAGTATCAGTACGTGCAGCCGCCCTTGAAAATCTTGCCGGCTGCCTTGGAATCAATTATTTACTAAAAGAAAAGATAAAAAATGTCGAGCCAACAGTTTAACCTTCAACCTGCCATCAAGCTGAAAAATCCATATGATGTGGCGATAGGATGGACGGCGATTTTTGAACAGCTCAAAGCTGCCAATGCCAAAACGGTAGTCATCGAATGCTACAATGGGGTGTCGATGGACAGCCTGAAATCGGCCATCACCGAGCACCTTCAGCCTGCATTGCTGATTGATGCCAAAAGTGGGATGAAATCCGAGGAAGACATTAAAGCGATGGTTCAGCCTGATGTAACTGACGACAGGATTTTCGGGTACCTGAGCCGATTGAAGATTGATGCCTATTTTGATGGTGAAAAGGTAGAAGCCTTACAGCAAAAAATTGAAGCTGCCGAAGGTTTGGTTGTGGTATATGGTAGTGGGGCGAGCGTCATTTGTGAATCGCCTGCTTTGCTGGTTTATGCGGATATGGCCCGCTGGGAAATTCAGCAAAGAATGCGCAGAAATGAGGTGGATAGCCTGGGACTGAGTAACCGCAATACGCCCGATTGGATGTTGCTTTACAAGCAGGGATTTTTTGTAGACTGGCGTGTGTTGGATCGACTGAAAAAAACGCTCTTCGATAAAATTGATTTTCTGCTGGATACCAATAAGGAGGATCAGCCGAAACTGATCGCACATCAGGCGATTTTGGAGGCTTATGATCAGTCGGTAAAACAGCCGTTCAGCGTGGTGCCATTTTTCGATCCAGGGCCATGGGGTGGACAATGGATGAAAGAGGTCTGCGGACTTGATCCAGCACAGAAAAATTACGCCTGGTGTTTCAATGGGGTTCCCGAAGAAAACAGCTTGCTTGTGCAGGCAGGTGAGGAACTGATTGAGGTGCCGTCTATCAATGTGGTTTTCAGACACCCTGAAGCCCTTTTGGGATTGCCTGTTTATGGTCGATTTGGTGACGAATTCCCTATCCGTTTTGATTTCCTTGACACCATGGGCGGGGGAAATCTCAGTTTGCAGGTACACCCACTTACGCAGTACATTCAGCAAGAGTTTGGCATGCATTATACGCAGGACGAAAGCTATTATATTATGGATGCCAAGCCTGATGCCGAGGTTTACCTTGGCCTGAAAGAAGGCGTGGACCCTGAAGAATTTTTGGGAGATCTTAACCACGCGCAAGCGACCGGGGAGGCTTTCGATGACACCAAGCATGTTCAACGATTCCCCGCCAACAAACATGATCATTTCCTGATTCCTGCAGGTACGGTGCATTGTCAGGGGGCAGATTCTATGGTTTTGGAAATCAGTGCGACGCCTTATATTTTCACTTTTAAACTCTATGACTGGGGTCGTGTTGGAATGGACGGAAGACCGCGCCCAATCAATATAGAGCATGGAAAGCAGGTTATTCAGTGGAATAGAACGACAGAATGGACCAAAAATAATCTCGTTAATCAGGTAACCGTTGTGGGTGAAGGCGACGGCTGGGTAGAAGAGCGCACTGGTTTGCATGAGGCCGAGTTTATTGAAACCCGTCGCCACTGGTTCACAAAAACCACCACGCATGATACCCAAAATTCCGTGAACGTGATTTCTTTGGTGGAAGGGGCTCAGGTGGTCATTGAATCACCTACCAACGCCTTTGAACCATTTCTGCTGAATTTTGCTGAAGTGGTGATATTACCTGCGGCACTCGGACAATATACCGTTCGCCCAACAGAAAAAAGTCAGGGGAAAACCTGTGGAACCATGAAAGCATTTGTAAGAACACAACCATGAAAACAGCAGTAAGCACTTTTGATAACGGGCTGGATATTCAGCCGGCAGATATGGTGACAGGCTTCACCTATGGAGATGGTTATTTCGGACCAACTGTTGAACACCGAAAGCTTGATGCGATACGCCCAAGTTTACGTCAGCCAGACTGTGAGGGCCCAGAAATTGTCTATTCTATTGCAATGGATGTGGGTAAAAACCACCATTTGCCATTGCTCAAAGAGATGCACCTGCTCTATGGTGCGGTGACTTATGCGGCTGGTCAGTTAGGGGAGGAGCCGATCCGAAGTCAGGGGCATATCCATAAAAAGTCGGCCTATGCCAATGGCTGGTCTACGCCTGAGGTTTATGAAATCTGGCAGGGAGAAGCCGTCATTTATATGCAGGAAACGGCCAAAGATCAACCTGGTCGTTGCTTTGCTGTACATGCCAAAGCTGGAGAAGTGGTGATCGTGCCTCCATCATGGGCACATGCGACCATTTCCGCAGACCCCAGTACGCCTTTGACATTCGGTGCCTGGTGCGACCGCGATTATGGTTTTGATTATGAGGACGTCAGGGCGCATCACGGCTTGAGCTATTTCCCTTTGGTCGATGCGGAAAACAAGGGACTGAAATGGGTGGCGAACCCTCATTATGAACCGAGTAATCTGATCATCAAAAAATCGCCGAGAAATTATACGGAATTTGGAATCGATCCTTCAAAATCCATTTATCAGCAGTTTGAAGAACAGCCTGACCGCTTTGAGTTTGTGCCCCGCCCAGACTTATATGCCGAAAAATGGGTGAATTTCGAACCTTGATTTTTAAACTATTCGACAGGCGATGGGCGTACAGATCGTACGCCCATTGGCTTGTCAAAAAAAATCTTCTGAGCACGAGGGAGTATAGCCCTATGGCGGAATCTGGCGAAACTATTGCATGACGGGCCTCTCGGCTTCCATTGCTATGCGTGTTTTTGGCAGACTCTCGGGGTAATTTTCCTGAATAAAAGTAATCATCTGTTCCCGAACCATTACCCGTAGGTCCCAGGCGGTAGGGGAGTTTTTGGCACTGACCAAAATGCGCACCTCGATATGTGTCGCTTTGGTATCCGTCACCTGAATAACCTTCACTTCACCGTCCCACAGTTCATTGCCTTCCAATATTTGGTCAAGGGCTGAACGGAGCGCATCAATCGGGATGGTATAGTCGGTATATAAAAAGACCGTCCCCAGAATATCCGCCGAAGAGCGCGTCCAGTTTTGAAAAGGTTTTTCAAGGAAATAGGTAGAGGGCAGAACGAGGCGGCGTTTATCCCAGATACGAACCACCACGTAGGTAAGGTTAATTTCTTCAATCCATCCCCATTCATTTTCCACCACCACGGCATCATCAATTCGGAAGGGCTGCGTGATGGCGATCTGTATACCCGCAATGAGTGCACCAACGACTTTTTGCGCCGATAAACCGACAATAATTCCTGCAATCCCTGCGGAGGCGAAGATGCCCACACCAACTTTTCTGATGCTTTCAAACGACAGTAAAATCAGTCCGATACCCAACAGGATGATGATAAAGACCATCACTTTCTCAAGGATATTGATCTGCGTGTGCAGCTTCCGTGAGCGGAGGTTGTCTTCATCAGAAAGGTCGTATTGCTTGAGGAGAAATTTCTTCAATACATTGATGAACTCTATTAACAGCCAGGCAAAGCTTGCGATGAAAAGATTATTGCGCTGTGCGATAATGATCGACTGACTGATCACCTCCTCAGAGAACACCAAGGATGCAAGGGGCTTGATCAGCAGAATGACTGTAGTGAGGAGAATACTTAGGCTTAGTTTATAATATTTTTGCATAAATAGTCGAAGGAAGGAATTTCTCAAACTGAAATCCCTTCAGGTAAGGTTGATGAAGATTCAATTTATCAACTCAAGAGGGAACAGCCAAATACCGTCACCCTTAATTACCGAAGTGTCAGTGTGATGACGGAAAGCAATGAAATTATATCCTTGGGCCTATTTAACATAAGCTTAATTATGAACTTTTTGAAATGAGCTAAAATATGTCTACACAGTTGTATAACTTGTTAAATTTTAGTTAATTATGAAAACAACAAAACGAAAGTTCCTCATAAATCAATTACCATGCAAGTCGGCCTTAGCCACAGGGACTTTACCAACAACAAAAAAAATACAATTAGCACTTGTCGCCAAAAACCAGAATGTTCTGCGATGAGATGAATGCAAATAACGGTAAAAATCAGGCGATTGGTGGCCAAAAACTATCTTTATAGATTTCAGCTTTGGCGACACCTACCAAGGAGGATACTCTGATCATTTTCCCGTTTATATGATTGTCGAGTTCAATAATGCGGTGAAATCGATGTAAAGCCAAACTTTTTTATAAAGGGTGCTGAAGACGATCAGCACCCTTTTTTTAGCTGATATGGGATTTGAAAGGCGCTTAACGGGTCTTTGATGGTCATGTAATACAAGGGTGTCTAATAAAAATTATAGAAGTTTCTTTATTTTTAATTGATCTAAATAAGAATAGTGATTATGTTTGTGATAACAAAGCCGCTAAAGGCTTACAATCCAAACAAAAACGAAAAGATTCATGTGCCAACATCGATCCCTCTATAAAAGCGACGGTCTACACATTGGTCAGTGTCGCCAGTGCAATAAGATCAGCATTCAATATCTCAATCTGATGTTTAACTTCAGCAAATCGGCTTATTTCCAATTTACGGAGGAATTATCTGCCCTGAATTTTAAGGATCATGCCTACCGGTTGCAGGATCAGCAAGCGCGCATTGTGTTGCGAACTGCGGATCAAAATTTCTCCTATCATTTGACTGAAACGGAGCTTCACGATCTTCAGCAGGCTTGTCAGCAAGCCAAACTGTTAGTGGAGGCACAGACTCTTATCGCTTCTGCTTAACCTTTTTTGTATTACTATTTATAATAAGTCTAATTAAAAATAACAATGAAATCAATCTATTTCGCACTGACCATGCTCATGCTATGGTCTTGCCAGACGAACCCCAAGAAATCTACTGTTGAAGCATCGGTATCCTCCTCAAAAATCGGTGTACTGCTGGTTAATCATGGTTCCGTATCCAAAAATTGGCGCTCAATGCTGCTTGATGTGGAAAAAAGTGTTACTGCTGATATTAAAACTGATGGCAGAGTTTCCGATGTCCGGACGGCATTTATGGAATATACCGAACCTTCGATCGCTACGCAGCTGAAAGCGTTTGATGCAGAGGGATACGATGAAGTCGTGATCGTCCCTATCTTCCTGACCATCAGCTCACATACCAATTCCGATATCCCGAATATTTGTGGCCTGGCCAACAATCCGGATGTTCAGAAGGAATTGGCGGCGGAAAAAATTGAGGTTTACCGTGCCAAGGCCAAAGTTACGGTGGCGCCTTTGCTTGATTACCCTTCTGTATTAAAGAAAAATATTGCTCGCCGGGTGGCTGCCCTTTCGGATCAGTCAGGCGATGAAGGTGTTGCATTGATTGCCTATGGTGATGCCAGTTTTAATCAACAGTGGGAGGAACTTGTAGAGGATATTGGGAAATATTTGAAAGTTCAAACCGGCATCGGTTCTATCAGTTACGGTTGGTGTGGGCATTTGGTACGTTACTCCTCTGAACCAACAAAAAAGGCGATTGAGAAAGTGCTTGAACTGGAAGAAAAGGCGATTGTCATTCCCGTGTTGGTGGCAAATGATGAATATTTTCAGGGAGAAATTATCCAAAATGGCGTCAATGCCATCGAACAGCACGAAGACCGGGTAGCCTATAAGCAGGATGCTATTCTTCCTGATGCCAACATCAACAAATGGGTAGTGAACATTACCAAAGAGATGGTCGATAAAATCAGTCCAGCAATTTAATTTATCTCATTTAACGCTTTTTAGAATGTCGGCTTGGTTAAGACTATTTCCGCTTAAAAAAGGCTTGAAAATTGATTACCTCAAGGCAGCATTAACCTTCGTTGTGCTGACCTGGGGAATCTATTTCAGCCTGAATGCACCGCTCAACCCTACCCCGGTCGTATTGAACAATACCGCTGCGACGACAACATTTTTCAACCCTAAATTTGTGGGCCAACAACGGGAGGCTGCAAAATTCGGGTTGATTTCTCAGCAGGAAAGCAAAGTCCGTTTTGCTTACGGAATAGTCAGCAGCAGGCAAAAAGAAGCTTCCTCTCATGGGTTGATCGCTCAAAAAGAGGCAGATACCAACTTATTGAATAACCATGAATGGGCCGCACAAATGCGGGAGCGGCTGGAAAAAAAATGGGGGCAGGATCGTCAGGTGACCATCAAGCTGCATGAAGATTTCTGCTATGCTGAACTTTATAAAGGGCAACACCTCGAAGCACTCTATACAGAAAATATGCTGCATAATAATGTGCAAGGCTATGCGGGGCCAATCTTTCTGGGCATGTATATTGCGCCAGGAGGCGAAATTCAGGGCATAGACTATATTGAATCCATTGAAACGGAAAGTTATTTGCGGAAAATTTTCCAGACCTCATATCTCGAGCAATATCAGGATTTATCCTATGGCGATGCGCATGAAATTGATGCCGTATCCGGGGCAACTATTACCACCAAGGCCATGGCCGATGCGACCACCGCTTTGCTGCATCAGGCGGCGCCTATGTGGCGTGCGTATTTAAGTGAATCGACGAGTGATTTTAATATTAAAGCCCTATTGGGTTATCGGTGGATTTTCCAGGCCGTATTGATTGGCCTGCTGTTCATGATCCATTTTCAAAAGTGGTACAAATTCACAAAAAAAGGCCGTTTGATATATGGCTGTATCACACTGCTCTTTCTTGGTTTTATCAATAACCAGTCGTTTACCTATATCAGTATATTACAGCCCTTTATCGGAACGAAGCTGTCCATGTTTATGGTCATTTATACCTCTATGGTGGTGCTGAGTGCCATTTGGGGAAAGAATACCTATTGTAAATATGTTTGCCCTTTTGGTGCCGCACAAATGATTGCCTTGCGGTTTTCCCCTTTTAAATCCAAGAAAATCATGATCAGCAACCGACAGCTCGCAGCCATTCGTTACGCACTGACACTCGCCATTTTAACGGGAATAATTTACGGTTTCCGTGGTTGGTCCAATTTTGAACTTTTCCCAGATCTGTTCGGATATCAGCTGCAAAATTACTGGTTTTTTGTTGCAGCCCTGGTGATTGCAATTTCCATGCGTTACCCCATGATCTGGTGTAGAATGACCTGCCCTACGGGCTGTATTCTTGATACCGTCAGTGACTTATCGGAGCGCAAATGGGCGAAGAAAAGTAGCCGCGGAAAACTACCCAAAAGGACACTTGTACAACAGCCGGCATTCAAAAAAGCCATGGCCATCGGCGTTTTGCTTTTCAGTCATTTGGCGGTTGATGCCCAAGTTTTTAAAATATCGGTCGCCGACAACGAAAACGCCACCCCTATTGCTGGTGCAAGCATTCTGATAAAAAATACGGAAAGCGGACAGCAACAACTCCTGACCACCAATAGAAATGGCGAAGCAAGGTTTAATTATCAGGAAGGGCTGACGGCCACGGTTCACCATCTTTGCTATATTGATCAGCAGGTGAAGCTAAAAAAGGCCAACCTCCGCTGTCAGCTTGCTCCTGATGTCAGGTCGTTGCAGCAGGTGGTGGTTACCGCACAAGGCACCCCCAAACCTGTGGATCAATCGGTTTACAAAGTCAAGCTTATTGCTTCTCCTGAAATTACAAAAATGGGTGCTGCACAACTGCCCGATCTTCTTCACTTTCAGTCCGGCATTAATCTTTCTGAGGACCCCATGCTGGGCACCAAAATCATGATGCAGGGGCTTGGTGGAGAGCACGTCAATGTAATGATTGACGGCATACCGCTGATTGGCCGACAGGATGGGAACATCGATTTATCGCAAATCAATCTATCAGAAATTGAACAAATTGAGATTATCGAGGGGCCGATGTCGGTGATATATGGTTCCAATGCTCTGGCGGGCACGATCAATATTATCAGTAAAAAACATGAACGGAACAAGCTTGACATTGGGGTCCGGTCTTATGCGGAATCTGTCGGACAATTTCAGAATTCCCTTGACCTGAATTATAAATCGGGGAATCACCTGATGGGCATCGCGACGAGCTACAATTATTTCAATGGTTACAATTCGACTTCTGAAGGTCAGCGCCGGAGCCATGACTGGCGGCCAAAGACACAGTTTCAGTATTCCCCCTATTATCAATTTAAAAATCATAAAATAGATTTTAAAATTGGGCTAAGAAATTTTGATGAAACCATTTCTGCTTTGGGTGATTTCCCAGCATTTGGAAGTACCGTTTACGATATTCAGTTTCTGACAAAAAGGTATAATTTATATCAGAAACTGAAGCTGAACATCGGTGAAAAGGCCTCCCTTACTGGACTGACCTCTTATCAGATTTTTGACCGAAATACACAACACCTCACCAAGGACCTGATCAATAATGATGAGGTCGTTACGGGTGAAACTTCTGACCATTTTAATACTTTGTTGAGTCGTTGGATTTTTGTACAAAACTGGGATAGGATTCAGCTACAAATTGGTGGCGAATACAAACAGGATGAAGGCTCAGGGGATAAAGTGCCAGAAAATGACGGCCTTACTGAAGTGGCGCTCTTCTCTTCCGCAGAAATAAAGCTGACCGATCAGCATACGCTTCAGCCAGGTTTGCGATATATGCATAATTCAAAATTTGATGCCCCCGTGATTTATAACCTTCATTACAGATGGCAGGGCGCTCAACACTGGAGTGGTCGGCTTTCGATGGCCACCGCCTTCAGATCGCCTTCTCTAAAAGAGCTCTATATGACCTTTGTAGATAGCAATCATCAGATTTATGGCAATGAAAATTTGTTGGCAGAAGAAGGCTTCAATGTTTCCGCAGGCCTTTCGAAGCAAGTCATCGCTGGTGATTTACAATTTCGACTTGAAATGAATTCCTACTATAATCACCTGAAGAACGGTATAGAATTGATGGTGATTCCTAACGATGACCAACAGGGACAGGCGGATTATGTCTATGGAAATGTTCAGGAAAAAAAGACCTATGGCGGGCATTTCAGCACCAAAGTCAACTGGCAGGGTCAATGGCAGTTAAGTGCCGAGGCGCAGGTGGCCAATATTGGATATTACATGCCTGCTACGGCGAAAATGGAATTCAGTCCCAATTATAATTTTACCCTGAGCACGGAATACCTCTGGGAAAAGACGGGCATAAATACCCGACTTGATTTTAGATATTATGGGCAGTTTGTACAACTGATTCCCGCCACAGAGGAGGAGGATAGTTACACGCAATCTGTAAGGGATCCTTATAAAATCATGAACCTGACGTTCTCAAAACCCCTATGGAATAATGCCATGAATCTGAGTGGTGGTGTGAAGAATATTTTCAATGTTAATCAGATCAATACTTCGGGCAACAGTGGGGCGCACAGTTCAGGTCCAACAATGCCTGTTGCCTGGGGACGAAGTTACTTTATAAGCATAAGTTATACCTTTAAATCAAATAAAAATGACAACTAAATTTAACCTTTTCAGCCTATTGGCCATTCAATTTGCCTTTGTTTTATGTTCATGCAATACAGAGGCGGAGTTTGATCCGAGAATTCCGACCACCGTTCGTGTAGCAGATATTGGGGTAACCAGCGGAGACGATGGGGAGGTGAGTTACGAGAACCAATTGTATTTTGATCTCGATCAGCCTGCCGTTGACCCGACCAAATTGAATCAGGTTGCAGATGATAATTATGTCCATTTCAGTATAGAAAAAGACGTTACCGTTTCTGATGCCATGCCCGGATGGGACATCGTGCTGACGAACTATCATGTTCAGGATGTTGAAATGGGGCCAGGGAGTATTTATGTGGTCAATGCCACTGGTGCCTTGATCAATACCACTTCGATGACCAAAGCAGTAAAAATAACGAAGGAAGATGCTCAGGAGGATTTCGTTCCTTTTGCTGACATGACCCTGGAGCAAGCAGAAGCTTTATCGCTTCAGGAAAATGTGGATGCCATTGGTTACGACTGGAAATCAGTCAATACTGATACGGGATTGTACACCATGGTAGCAGACACTTACTATGTGATAAAAACTGAACAAGGGAAATTCTATAAACTCGCTTTTACTTCCTTTTATGGAGAGAAAGGGACCGATATTAAAGGTACCACGGTGTTTACCTATGAAGAATTAGACTAATAAAAAAGCCCTCCCTTTTTTAGCGATCGCGCATACTGGGGAGGGCTTTTTGTGAATTTATGTAATGACTAATAACACATTTCTCGGTACCAATAATACTGATCCATCTTTAATGATTTGGCACTGTCTTTCATCTGTTGATATGTTTTCGAAAGTAAAAAATGATCAATAGGCCGATCAATCGGGTAAGGATTTTCAAAGGAAGAGAGCATTGTTGTAAGTTCCGCTTTCATTGCTTTGATCTCCTCTTGATGTTCTGGGTCCTGAATCCTATTTTTTGATTCCTGATTATCTTCATCAATTAAATAGAACTGTTCGCTATCGAAATAATGCCCATACCGAACAACCTCCGGCGTATCTTGTAAGCTTCCTTTGTAATCGAATGCTTCGGTAACTTCATTATTTTTCATTTTTTGAAGCAAATCCTCCGGATACCTAAAAGTGATGTATTTTTTATTGCCCTTTAACAAGCCCCGGGCATAGCCCATTTCCAAATACACACTGCGCTCAATATTCGCTGATTTTTTGGTCAGTTGTGGCCATATACTTTTCCCATCGATGTTTTCTGGAGGCGTCGCTCCCACTGCGTCAAGCAATGTTGGCATCACATCCACCATAGAAAACACCTGTGAACTTTGGCTATCTGCGGCCAATACCCCTGGATATTTTATGATGAAAGGAATATGAACACCCCCCTGATAGACGGTTCCCTTTCCATCATATCGATTATGATCTGTAGTAAAAATCACAATTGTATTGTCGGCTTGCCCACTGTCCTCAAGCTTTTGCAGCACCGCCCCAACCATCGCATCTGTCCAGCGGGTACCAACAGTTCTAAAATTTAGCTCCATCCCTTTGGATTTGATCTGATTAGCAATTTCTTCCCGAGAGGTCATTAATCCGTCCAAGCCCTCTACCACTCCCGCGGAAGTCAGCCGGACATCTGAATTTAGAGATGCAACATGACATGGGCCGTGGTGCGTGGTAATATTTACCATGAGCATAAAAGGGTCTTCTGAGGCAGTTTGCTGATCAAGGAATTTATTAGCGCCCTGTGCCAGCCATTCCAAATTATGCACCCTCAGGGCTTCTACGGGATGATAATCATTGTTTACGGGAATAATGGATGCGGCATAATCGAAGCCAACAGATCGGACCCGGGCTTCGACATCTTCTTGCATTTTTTTCAAGACCTTATCTACCGCTGCGTCAAATGGATTGTCCGAAGCCTTGAGGCCATAATTCTCCATTTCAAAACCCAAATGCCATTTACCGACCAGCCCTGTCTGATAACCTTCTTGCTGAAAATATTTACCTATGGATTGATCCCCCACTTCTGCTTCAAGCGGTGTATTCCACACAATATTGTAGGGTTTGGTTATGGGGAAATCCTCTCGAAAACTTGGCGACTGGCATCGGCCGGCATATTTCCCGGTGTGCAGGGTATACCTTGATGGGGCGCAGACGGAAGAATTGGCGTAAAATTGCTGAGCAGTAACCCCTTCTTTTGCCAACTGATCAATTTTTGGGGAAAGTAAAGGCCCACCCCCAAAACCCCAATAGGAGAAATCATTGTCATCAGTGAAAAAGATGAGAATGTTCGGTTTTTTCGTCTTTTCTACTTGCTCCTGCCGGATGGTTTTACAACCTATAATCAGTGGAAGAAAGCCGCATAATATTGCAAAACGTTCTATATGACAGTACATATACATTATGTTAAATTGAATACTGTTAAACAAAAAGCCCCGACCACGAACGAATGGCCGGTAGCTTCAGGTAAAAAATTATTGCGCAACGGCATTTTTCTTATCGGAATAATATTTCTGTAACACGTAAAACGCCTCTTTTTTGAAGCCTCCTTCCGCAATGATTCCCTTTCTATTCCACATATCCTGAATATGCGCCAAAGGCCTCCGCGGAGATTTAAAGTCGGCCAAAATCCAAGGGGTAAAACCAGCAAGGTTAGGGATGTTCTCTATTCCTTCCAAGGTTTTTTTGTAAAGGTGTGCTTGATAATCTTCGGACCAAATAGTCTTGTGATCAGCTCTAAAACCGTATTTGGCACCTGCCCCCCACTCACTGATAATGACCGGCTTGTCATATTTTATTTCCCATTTAAGGTTAGGGAAATCATCAATGTCTCCACCATACCAGCCATGGTATTGTAAATACCAAACCAATTTAAAAACACTCTGGAATGATGACGCTGGGATGTTTTTGAATAAACGACTGGATACCAATGCCTGGAATTACAGCATCAGCCCAACGAATTTTTATGCGCTAAACGGCAAAGTCGCCACTCAAGCGCAAGCTGAAAGAATGATTCAGGAGCACTTTTATAACCCTCAAGAATTTTGGGGCGATTATATTATGCCCTCAATAGCACGTAACGACCCTGGGTATACAGGTCGGGATTACTGGAAGGGCGCCATTTGGGCTCCTATGAACTTCCTCGTGTATTTAGGCTTCAGAAACTACGACCTCCCAAAGGCGAGAAAGGATTTGGCAAGAAAATCAAGTGATTTACTGCTCAAAAATTGGGAATCAAAAGGACAAGTCCTTGAAAACTACCATGCCGAGACGGGCGAATATCCCGGATATAGAAGTGAGTATTTTTACCACTGGGGAGCACTGTTGGGCATGATTAACATGATTGAATACGGTTTCATGCCGCCAACCGAACAGCAATTACAGCTTATTCAATAGACATCGCTTAATGCCTTTATGCGCACGAAACCATTAGCCAACATCATGATCGATCGATGGCTAATGGTTTTTTTGCTTATGAACTAAGGCTGTCGAATATTTTTGTACCGCATGATAACTTATCCACCCTCGCCATGACCGCCGTGAGGATTGAACGGTTTCTGCTGATGCCGCCTTAATACGCCTGACTGCGATGCAACAGCCCCACACTGAAATCTTCCGACAAAGCGGAACTCGCAGGGGCATAGCGCAAGGCGGAAAAATCCCGCAGGGCGCTGAAGCCTCCCATATGTGCGTGTGTCCAGGCGGGGAGAATGAATAGGATGAGGAGTAGTGGTTTTTTCATGTTGGGTGGTTGGTACTATTCAGAAGGTTGATTTATAATCCCTGATAGTAGCTTTCAAACTACAATCAGGGATATTTGAGAAATGTATATGTTCAATAAGAATTGGTTTTAAAACTTCAAGCCCCAATCTCTTACTTCTCCTTCATAAAGCCATTTTGGGATATAATCTGATTCCACATTTACTTTCAAACCTGAATCATGTGCAATGCTACAAGCAGCTAATAAAGGCCATGAAACAGCACCATCATTTTCTGGGTAGTCGAAAAATGCACCTTCTCGATCACTGTCATAAAATTCTTTGTGTAGTTCTAAAGCTTCAAATAACTGTTCATTGAAGGCTTCTGAATTACCCGAAAATAAGGCTTGATAGACCAATAAAGTAGGTGCATAAATCATCAATATTTCACCCAAATCTTGTCCTGTATATTCCTCTTTAGCATTCATACAAGCTTGCCATGCCTTTTGAAAAGCTTCTGAAGATTTTACTTCTGGCAAAAAGATGGACTGGATGAATTCAATAAAAGTGAAATCTGCCTCACTGGTATGCATTTGCGCAGAGTTCAACAACCGTTCCCTTGTAGTGGTTTTCAGCAGGTTAATACCCGTATCACAACGACAGGTAATGTATAAATGCATGTATTGTAACCATACTGTATAGCCCATGTAGTCACTCGTCTCAATACCCTCATGTTCTATCACCTCATCATCAAATTGAACCTTAACCTTTTGATTAGGATGATAAGCTTTGTTAAAGAAAGAGCAAGATAATTTTAAGATCATGCTAATTCCTTCCTTTTCCTTTTGTCTGTCAATTTTATTTAAAGGAATTTGATAATATGATTTTAACCCCCCAAGGAGATAAACAGGCAATAATTTATTCCCTATTTCTTCGTCAGGAATATAAGATTCTATTTGACGTTTTTTTGCCTCAATATCCTTAAAAAATGATCGAACGAAGAACTGTTCTGATCTCATTTCTGGATAGAACAATTTATGTCTTTTAATTTTCATTATTTATTTAAATTAAATTTTTGTAATTCAGTATTTTTTAAGTTGCCATTTACATCAAATTTTTGATGTACTTTAAAATATTCAACCCCGGATGAGTTAGACTCTAACGACCTTTTTAAGTCTTTAATCGTTTCAGAGTACCTCCCCCACCTTTTTTTCCAAAGTACTTAACAAATCATCAAAATACTCCTTCGACCCTTGCTGGAAACCGTTCCGACTACCCAAAGAATAACCTCCTTTGGCTTCCACAATGATAAATTCGGTCAAACTGGTCTTTTCCATCTTAAAGGTATCTTTTCGCCTTATCTACAAATTCATATTCAAGCTTTAAGCTTTATTTACTTCCAGCAAACCCTGTATTACACATCGGGCTATCTTCAGGAAGCATGTTGTCCTCAACCTTAAAAGTGAATCGTAATTTTCTTGGGGCATCAGTGGTATAATGCACTCTGACTTGACCACATCCATAGCTCATGACCTCCTTTTTGTTGAGGTTTTGACCGTAGGTTGTGACAATATTTGATGAGGCTTCTCGCACATGATTTTTGATTGATGGATATATAAAACTATCACTTTTTGTTGGGAATGCAAGCGTGTGGTGGTTTAGCTTGGCTTGTAACACAGCCCAAAGAATGTAGGCTTGTGGGAGGCTCAAACAGTCTTTGTTAGTGCTGCAAAGCTTAAATTATCTCGTTGAAAATGGGCCATCACCCCAATCAACAACATGATTTCTACCGCCGTAGGGACGTTGCATGCAACGTCCGAAAATATAGGCACAAAAAAATTCGACAGGCTAATTCTAACCTATCGAAAATGAACATTAACACCCGCCAAAATCCATGATTTTTACAACCACAGGTTGGATGTAGCAACATACAGCCCTATTCTTACGGATTTGGTGACGTTTTAATTTTGCGATTCCAATCCTTAACCTGCTGCAAGAGCTGAGCTGCCTCACTCATTATAAAAACAGATCCAAAATAATTAATGAACTCGTAATAGGATTCAGGAAGTGAAATTCCTTTGGATGCCATTAAAGATTGAAAATTACGCACCTCATGGTCGGTATGCATGTATTTTACCGATAGTTCAAATTGCTTAAAGTGCTCAATAATTTTTTTCATATTTATAATTATTTTTACTTAAAATTGACACACCAGATGAATGTGGTATGCCCCATGTAAATCCCTTCTACTCGTGGTACACCAAAAGCACTGAATCCCCCATAATATCCAAAGGCTGTTCATTCATAAAAACAAACCTGCAACTGCCTGCAGGCTGTTCTCTTGCGCATCCACCCACCCCATGACCGCCCTGAGGATTGAACGGTTCCTGCTGATGCCGCCTTCATACGCCTGACTGCGATGCAACAGCCCCACACTGAAATCTTCCGACAAAGCGGAGCTCGCTGGGGCATAGCGCAAGGCGGAAAAATTCCGCAGGGCGCTGAAGCCTCCCATCTGGGCGTGTGCCCAGGCGGGGAGAATGAATAGGATGAGGAGTAGTGGTTTTTTCATGTTGGGTGGGTTGGTGGTATTCAGAAGGTTGATTTACAACCCCTGATAGTAGCTTTCAAACTACAATCAGGGATATTTGAAAAATGTATATGTTCAATAAGAATTGGATTTAAAACTTCAAGCCCCAATCTCTTACTTCTCCTTCATAAAGCCATTTTGGGATATAATCTGATTCCACATTTACTTTCAAACCTGAATCATGCGCAATGCTACAAGCAGCTAATAAAGGCCATGAAACAGCACCATCATTTTCTGGGTAGTCGAAAAATGCGCCTTCTCTATCACTGTCATAGAATTCTTTATGTAGTTCTAAAGCTTCAAATAATTGCTCATTGAAGGCTTCTGAATTACCCGAAAATAAGGCTTGATAGACCAATAAAGTAGGTGCATAAATCATCAATATTTCACCCAAATCTTGTCCCGTATATTCCTCTTTGGCATTCATACAAGCCTGCCATGCCTTTTGAAAAGCTTCTGAAGATTTTACTTCTGGCAAAAAGATGGACTGAATGAATTCAATAAAAGTGAAATCCGCCTCACTGGTGTGCATTATTGTTGAGTTCAACAAACGTTCCCTTGTTGTGTTTTTTAACAGGTTAATGCCCGTATCACAACGGCAGGTAATGTACAAGTGCATATATTTCATCCATACCTCAAAGTCCATATTATCGGTAGTATCAACCCCCTCATGTTCTATCACCTCATTATCAAATTGAACTTTTACCTTTTGATTGGGGTGATAGGCTTTGTTGAAGAAGGAACATGATAGTTTTAATGCTATAGCTATTCCTTCTTTTTCTTTTTCTCTATTTATTTTATTTAAAGGAATTCTATAGTAAGATTTTAGCTTTCTTAAAATACCCTTAAAATAAAACAAGTCGGCATCCCCTGATTTATATTTATCTATTAATTCCTTTTCTAATTCAATGCTCTTTAAATATGAATTAGAAAAATATTCTTCAGTCCTAACTTTTTCAAAAATTAATTTATGACGGTTAACTTTCATTACTTATCGAATTTAAATTTTTGTATTTCCGTATTTTTCAAATTACCCATTGTATCAAACTTTTGATGTACCTTGTAATATTCAATATTAGTTGAATTTTTTCTCAAGGATTCCCGAATTGTCTCTTCTAACTCTGGATTCGCCCCTTTCTCTTCCAAAGTACTCAATAAATCCTCAAAATATCTTTTTGAACCTTGTTGGTGCCCCTTCCGACTACCCAAAGAAGAATTTCCTCCTTTGGCTTCCACGATGATAAATTTACCTTCTTTGGTGCGATAAATTCGGTCAAACTGGTCTTTTCCATCTTAAAGGTATCTTTTCGCCTTATCTACAAATTCATATTCAAGCTTTAAGCTTTATTTACTTCCAGCAAACCCTGTATTACACATCTGGCTATGTTTGAGAAGCATGTTGTCCTCAACCTCAAAAGTGAATCGTAATTTTCTTGGGGCATCAGCGGTATAATGCACCCTGACTTGACCACACCCATAGCTCATGATCTCCTTTTTGTTGAGGTTTTGACCGTAGGTCGTGACAATATTTGATGAGGCTTCTCGCACATGATTTTTGATTGATGGATATATAAAACTATCACTTTTTGTTGGGAATGCAAGCGTGTGGTGGTTTAGCTTGGCTTGTAACAAAGCCCAAAGAATGTAGGCTTGTGGGAGGCTCAAACAGTCTTTGTTAGTGCTGCAAAGCTTAAATTATCTCGTTGAAAATAGGCCATCACCCCAATCAACAACATGATTTCTACCGCCGTAGGGAAAATTTTCGATAGTCCTGTTTGGATATACACCGGTGCATCCACATTGTCATTAAGTTAAGGTTGCCTTGCTTGGTGGTTTGTATTAATTTAAGTTAAGTTAAGAGCTACTAAAGTAAAGACAATCCCGAAGGGATGAAATAACTTAGCCCGGGGTGCTAAGCCCAGGAAAATGGTTGACCCTTTGAAATACAAAAAGGGACCCCATAAGGAGTCCCTTTCAAAAAATATAAACAAAGTGTAGTGTTTTGGGCCTGCAATATTAGGAATACCTCTAAGCACATGTTCAAAAACTTACCATCCTACTTCAGATTTAAAGTGTTAAACATGCTCTTCAATAGCCCCATAATTCCACGGATTCTCTTAGCAGGAGTTCCGGCTTAAGAATCCCTTCTTCCGCAGGGCTTGCAAGGCCTATTATTCAGGCGATTATTTTGCAAGCTCAGGATTCAAATCCACCTGAGCTGTTGGGTAAGGCAAAAATTCTGACTGCCCTTTTACAAACCCTTTCAGCACCTCTTTGGCCTTATCCGTCCGCACGAGATCATCAAATCGATTCCCCCACTCTACAGAAAGCTCTGCCCTTCTTTCATTCAGAATATCATCCAAAGTAGGATTGGCAATTGCCTGCAAACCTGCCCGATGACGCACCTGATTCAAAGGGGTTGCGGCATCACCGCCAAGGCTCAGCTTGGCCTCGGCATTCATCAGCAATACATCAGCATATCGGAACAAGCGAATATTATTGTCTGTGCCATACTGCGTTCTGCCAGGAGTGGTCTGATTTGCGGGATTATACGCCTTACCATTATAATTGGCCGTATCGCCATTATATGGGGCGTAAGAAGGATTGAATAATGGAATCACGTCTCCTTCAGGGGTTGTTTTTCCAGATTCCAGCACATCAACCTGATAGCGCATTTTTTCACCGCGGTCTTTCATGAATTTGATAAATCCAGGCTCCAGCGTACCAAAACCCCAGCCGGTGATTGGCGCAAAACCTCCACGTGGTCCCTGCGATTGAAACCACGATCCCCCGTAGATATTATCTCCGGAAGCATTTCCAAAATCGGTATATTGAAATTCGTACAACGATTCCGGAGAAAGTTTACCATCCCGCTGAAAGAGCTTCGAATACTCTGCCCCTGCCACCAGTTTAAAGCCACCATTCGCTATAATGTCGTCGGTCATTTGCTTCACCGTGGCCATATCTTTTGTTTGTAAGGCCACTTTAGCAATAAGCATCTCGGCGGCATATTTCGTTACGGCTCCAGGATGTTCGGGCTGTTGTGCCGGCAATGCCGGAAGCACATCTTTCAGCATGTCAATCACACTGCTGCGAATTTCCTGCTGAGACGATTTCGGGATTACCACCGCCATCTGGTTGTCTTCAGGAATAATCGGTGCATCTCCCCACAGATTGGCAATAAAATAATAGGCCAGTGCACGGTGAAAAACAATTTCCCCGCGGTATTGGGCATAAAGTGCCTGATCCTTATCGGTCTTTAGGTATGGCTTGAAATTATCCAACAGCTTCTGATTATCAAAAGTATTGTAAACCACCCCATACAGGGCCATCCAGGCATTGTTCAGTGCCCAGAAGTTCTGAATGGCACTATAATTAAAGTGCTCCAATTCCAGGTAATCGTGCTGGTCGGCATCTGATCCTCCCCCCTTGGTCACTTCATCGCCACGGATATTAAATATTGGGGCGATCTCCCACTGGGTAAATTTTGAACGCGCCACCGCATACACGCCTGAAACGGGTGCATACATCTGTGAAAGGTCCTGGTAATTAATCGCCTCCGTAGGATTTGTATTCTCCTGGGTAATATCCAAAAAGTTGTTACATGACGGAAGCACGACCATGCCCATCATGGCTGCTGCCACTAAATATTTAAATTTCATCGGTTTAAAAAATTAAGGTTCTTAGAATGTTACATTAGCGCCCAAAGAGAATACCGAAGAAATCGGATACACTCCATTGTCAATCCCTCCCGAAACCTCAGGCGTAAATCCGTTGGAATGGAAAGCGGTGAATGGGCGGTCAGCATTCAAGTACAGCTGTGCAGAAGAAATCTGAACTTTGCTCAGCAGCGATTTTGGCAAATTGTAGGCCAGTCGAACATTTTGAACTCGGAAGTAAGCGCCATCTTCGATATAAAATGTAGAGAACTTCTGTGTATTCCAGGGCTTGAACAAGCCTGCTGCCGACGGATAAGCGTTGGTGCTTCCTTCGCCAGTCCATAGCCCTTCAGCCATTGCAGCATCCATGTTGTTACGAGGGTGTTTGTTGATATCCGCACGACGACGGTTGAACAAATCTACGCCCTGAACACCTTGGAAAGTAGCCCCCAGCGTCCATGCTTTATAAGTCAGGCTGAGGTTAATACCATAGGTGTAATCCGGCTGGTAGTTACCGATAATCTGGCGATCGTGTGCGTCAATCTGACCATCCCCGTTCAAATCCTGGTATTTGAAATCCCCAGGCTGTAAACCATTGGCTTTTGCTACGGGATCCCCTTCAATCTCTGCCTGATTCTGGTAAACCCCCATCATTTTATAGCCATAGAAGGAGAACAATGGGCTGCCCACTTCCGACAGCTGAGGGTACTCCGCTGCACCGGTATAATAATTTGGCTGATCGCCGAGGGAAATCACCTCATTATGCAATTTGGAAAGGTTCGCACCAACGGTATAGCTGAAATCATCTCCAATTTTATCATTCCAGTTGATATTCAGTTCCACGCCTGAGTTGCGAACAGTGCCGGAGTTTCTGAGCAAGGAACCTTTGCCGTTGGGCAATTTGTTATGGAAGGCCAATTCCTTAGTGTCCCGCTGGAAATAATCGGCTTCAAAGTTCAAGCGGTAGTCCAGTAATTTGGCATCGATACCGATGTTGGTTTCCTCCACTTTTTCCCATTTAAGATCCGTGAAGTTGGTCTGGTTCACCATACCCGGAACCATGTTGGTGCCCCCAAAAACACCTGAGTCGTTCAGTCCGCCATGCGCGACTTTGGCAAAACCGTCGTTGGCCGGCACGTTGTCGTTTCCAAGCTGCCCCCAAGAAGCGCGAAGTTTAAGGAAATCCACGCCATGATTTTTCAGTCCTTCCATAAAGTGCTCATCAGAGATTACCCAGCCCAAACCAATAGATGGGTAGTAACCCCAAGTTTCCTGATATTTGGAGGAACCATCAGCACGCATAGTCGCCGAAACCAGGTAGCGATCTTTCAGGGCATAAGATACCCGTGAGAAAGCAGACAGTCCGCGGAATCGACTACCGGCATCATCAGCAGAGGTAGAGGTTTTATCTCCTGAATTAATATAGTCAGGGTTTTTCAGGTCAGAAGCTGTTGCCCAGGAACGGCGATAGTTGTTTTGACGAACCGAGAAGCCCGCCATAACGGTCAGGTCGTTGTCACCAAAGTGCATTCCCCAGGTTGCGGTGTTATCCCAAATATAGTTGGCGTTCCACTGGTTGTATTTATAGAGTTGGTTTTGCTCCTGTTTGGCTTTCCCGTTAACGAATGCCGGCGTAAATTTACGTCCGCGGCCATAGCGGAAATCCATATTGATTGCAGAATGGAGCGTGATGTCTTTGCCCTGAACAGGTTTCAGGTCTGCAAAGAAAGAGGGCATAAAACGATAAGCCTCATTTTTATCGTCGCCATTATAGCTGGCAATCAGCATAGGGTTGGAGTAATAAGTTTCATAACCATCCACCCCGGCTCCGAAGAAGTGTGGAGAGGCAAATTTGGTTGGGTGAGATTGTGCATCGGTCAGTTTTTCATCCATTACAGGATAGATTGGCGCATTGATGAACGCCTGAAACCATGCAGAATTATCGTCGTGCTGATTGTTTTCTTTGGTGAACATTAAGTTCGAGCCCAACTTCAACCCTTTGGTCAGTTGGTAGGTCATCTTGTTCCGGAACGATAATCGGTTATAATTTCCGGTAGCATTCATTATCCCATCCTGATCAAAATAGCTCACTCCAAAAGAGTAAGTCGATTTTTCAGTCCCGCCAGAAAGGGTCAGGTTATGACTTTGAATAGGCGCGGAATCTTTCAGCAATTCGCCGTACCAGTCGGTATCCACGGCAGGAAGGTTACCATTTTTTCCGTAATAATCCATTGATTTTGTTATGAGCCCCGAAAAATCTGCATTGCCCGAAGCACGCATTAATTCCGAATACTGCGCACTGTTGGCCATTTTCAGTCTTTGTGTAACGGTCTGTACACCGTAATACCCATCGTAAACCACTTTAAGCTTGGTATTTTTCACACCGCCTTTAGTGGTAATCAGTACCACCCCATTGGCGGCCTTCACCCCGTAAATTGCTGCTGCCGAAGCATCTTTCAAAATCGACATCGATTCGATATCATTGGGATTCAAAAAGTTGATGTCCGAGAAAAACATCCCATCCACCACATATAGCGGATCGGAATTGCCGATCGAACCCACGCCACGAATATGTACCGAAGCACCTGCTCCCGGCGCACCGGAATTTACCACGGTAACCCCAGGGATTTTCCCCTGAATACTCGCCATCGGTGAAGTACTGTGGACTTTGGTCAGTTCGTCAGATTTCAGGGTAACGATCGGAGAAGTCAAATCTTTAGACTTCGCCTGCCCATAACCTACCACCACTACTTCTTCGAGGTTATTTACTGCCGATTCGAGCTGTATATCGAAGTTGGACCGGTGACCCACCACCGCTTCCTGAGCCTTCATGCCTATGAAAGAAAAAACAACCGTATTGTCGGCCGATAAACCGTCAAGGGTAAATTTCCCATCCATATCCGTCGAAACCCCGTGGGTGGTTCCTTTTACCAACACACTTGCGCCCGGCAAGCCACTTCCATCAATATCCCGGACAATCCCCGAGATGGATAAATTCCCCTGAGCAAATGTCAGGTGACCTATCATGATGAACAAAATCAAAAATAGATGTTTACGCATAAAAGTAGATTTAAAAAAAATTATCAGGATGCAACCGCCCCGCGCCATAAGGCGAAAGCGCTGTTGCTGTTTAGTTCATCTATCAAAAAAACAAAGGTGTCCGCCACGACCATAGCCCGCCCGGCACCTCCCTGGTGTATCGTCCTAAAAAAAACAACGGATTGAAAACCTCCACAAAACACACGAACATTTGATGTAATTCCATCAATTTTTCGGCCTCATGCCTGCTTTTCAATAGCCGTCAACGAACTCACCAATTGACCACACAAATATCCTGTTTTGCTACCGATCTCGTACAGAAAGGCCTACATCAAAAGCACTGCGACGGGTTACATTTTTAGCAAACCCCTTATTTTCAATAAATTATATTTTGTATTTTTAACTGAAAACAGCCAAGACCCAAGGCGTGAAGTGGCGAAAACCCATCAATACTGAAACCACCTTGCTTAATTTTTTTAACAATTATGCAGAATCGAGCCCTACATTTGGTCGAAAATTTAAAATTGAGGGATTTTTAGGCATGATTTTTTCGAAATACAAAAGTGTATTTTGACAATGGATGCTTCAGTTGAAACAATTATTTTGCACCATACAGCCGGTAATGATGTTTCTCTGCCTGGTTTAGACCTAAAAAACGATATGATTGCTTATATATATTGCCTTTTTTGCCTATTAATGCCTAACCCCTATCATCAGTTGGCGGGTAATGAGCAATTCCCTGCTCATTTTTCGATTCCCATTACGCCACAACTGACCAACTACAATAAGGCGCAATATGGGGCCGACAATAAAAACTGGGACATCAGCATTGGTGAAAATGGTGCCGTATATTTTGCCAATTCGGCGGGCTTGCTCCGCTACGACGGCGAAAACTGGCAATCCTACCCCACGCCCAATATGTTGCATGCCGTCCATTACCAGAACGACACCATTTATGTGGGCGGAAACCAGTTTATGGGCTACTTTCTGGCCGACCACCTTGAGGATGGATTTCATTTAATTCGAACCATACAGGAAAGCATCTGGAAGATTTTCGAGGCGGGGCAGCAGGTGGTTTTTCAGGCCTTCAACCGTTTCTACTTTCTGAATCATTCAGGAGCATTGGGCTATGAGCGTCTGCCTGGGAATATCACCTTCTCCTACCCTATTAACAATGACATCTACTATCAGATTGTATATAATGACCTTTTTGAGCTCAAAACCAACGGACTCAAACAACGCATCAAAATTCCCGACCTGCATCACTATCGGGTAAAATCAATTATTAAACAGACAGACCACACCCTTTTGATCGGCACCCTGCGGGCAGGCTTGTTTATCTATGATGGCGAAAACCTCAAGCCGCTAAACAATGGGCTGAACAGTTTACTGAAACGGGCGGGCATCAATAAAATAAAGCGGATCGACGACCAGCTGTACGCCTTCGGGACCATGAACGCCGGCTTAATTGTCGCAGAACTGAATGGCAATATCCGCTATCACCTGTCCACCAAAACGGGGCTTCAGAACAACCGAATCCATAGCATTGAATATCAGCAGGGAAAACTTTGGCTCGGCCTTGATGATGGCATTTCGCTGATCAATTTACAGTCGCCCTCCACGTTCATCAATGACCTGATGGAGCATTTTGGGGCCATCAATGACATCTGTCAGCAGGGGCAAGATTACTATATTGCCACCAACCAGGGGATTTACCACGGCCAAAAAATCTTTACCGACGATTTCCCCCGATTCACACTATTGAAAGGCTCCGACGGCTTGGTGTGGAACATCAGTGAGGTGGACAGCCTGCTGTGGTGTGGGCATAATGATGGCACCTATGTGATCGAAAACCAACGACTGAAAAAAATTGCCAAAACCGCTGGCGGCTTTGAGTTTCAGCGCAGTCAAATCATGCCCGATATTATTTATGAAAGCAGTTACTACGGCATAGCGATCTTCCGCAAAATGGCGGGACAATGGCAATATTGGGCAACAGTTGATGAACAACTGCAAGAGCGGACGAAAAACATTGTTGAACAAGCCGACGGCAGCCTGCTGGTGACCACCTTCAGCGACCGCATTGTTCAATTGTGGCTGGATCACACCTATAAGAAAGTCGTTAAGGCCATTGACTTTAAGGCGACCTATCAGCTTGGGGCAACAAAGAATGTCCGTGCAGTGGCTCTGAATGGCCAAACGATCATTACCAGCCAACAGCAGTCCGTGACGTTTGCCAACGGGAAGATTTCTGCCACCGCTCCACCCCTTAATGATCTACAGTACATTTCGCAGCCCGTACAGCAATATAGCATGGTGAGTATTAAAGATCAGCTTTACCTCTATCATGCGGGCCGAAAGGAGTTGCGCCTCTTACCACAACATTATAATCAGCTTGCCCAGCCACTGGTTTATAAATTTGCCCATGTCAGCACGCTCGCAGATTCCCTTTTTGCACTGCCGACAGATCATGGCATGGCGTTTTGGAACCTGAACAAACCACAAATGGACAGCGCTCATCGCCCCATCAGTTTTACATCGGTAACCGTGCACGACCACCGAAAAGGAACCGCCAAGCGCATAAAGCAACAACACCCTACCCTTGCACACCAGGACAACAGCATTGAGTTCTCCTTTACCGCATACCGCTATGGCGAGGCCACCGATTACGAATACCAGCTGAAAGGCTACAATAATCAGTGGCAGACCAATGGACTGAGCAACCACCTTGAATTTCAGAACCTACCCCATGGCGATTACACCCTGATGGTTCGGATTCGGGGAGAAAAACAGGCCGCTGCCTACCATTTTACCATTGAGTCGCCCTGGTATCTGAGCACCGCAGCTTACCTGGCGTATGTGCTCTTGCTGATTGGCCTGCTGTTCCTTGGCTACAAATATCACCGTGGACGCCTGCGCCTGCAACGCAAAAATATGCTCCGACGTGAACGTCAGACCATGCACAAAACCCGCCGCCTGCACGAAAAAAAGATGCAGCAGCTCAAAGAAGAACAGCTACAAAAAGAGATTAACAATAAAAATGGCGAACTGTCAAAGCTGTTAATTCAGGACGGGAAAAAGAAAGAAATTATTGCCAACCTGCAACAACAGATACAGCAGCTGCGGGAACATAAAAAACCGCTGAGAATTCGGGACATTGAGCGTTTGGATGGCATCATTCAAGAACAGTTTGACGAAAAGAAAGACTGGCTTGTTTTTGAGTCCGCCTTCTCCCAAACCCACCAGGACTTTTTCAAAAGATTACAGGAAAAGCATGAAAAACTCACCACCGAAGACCTCAAACTATGCGCCTATCTGAAAGTCAACCTATCGACCAAAGAACTGGCACCAATCTTTAACATCACCCCAAAAAGCGTCGAACTGCGACGGTATCGCCTCAAGAAAAAGCTTGGGCTCAACAAAGAAATTAATCTCAAGGATTATATTAAAAGTATTTAGGGGCAAAAACCCAAAGCCCAACGAACAAGCATGAAAATAGTTCAAGGCCTATTCTTGGTAACCACCGCTCATCCTCCGACAGGATTGGTGACTGAGTTTATCGAAGTGCAGGAACCAAGCAATGGCCTAAGAAATAACGGAATAATAATTTACATTTCAACGGCTTATTGATCTCAACGCTATCGGGAGCGTCCCTCTCGTGATAGATCCAACCAATCTGAATTGGTTGGGTTGTAGGCGCATATTTAAAATTAAACTTTTCTTTATAACCACAGCTGAAGCAGTGGCCTGCCAAAGTGAAACCCGCTAAAGCAGGTTGAGCCTGCATTTCAATGTGATGTTGGTAGATAGCCTAATGCTGTAAAGACGTAATTCATGATGTCTCACGCCTTATTGATCTTAACGCTATCGGGAGCGTCCCTCTTGTGATAAATCCAACCAATCTGAATTGGTCTGGTTGTAGGCGCATATTTAAAATTAAACTTTTCTTTATAACCACAGCTGAAGCAGTGGCCTAACAACGTAAAACCCGCTAAAGCAGGTTGGTCGTGTATTTCAATTGGAGGTTGTTGGGGAGCGTGATGCTGTACAGGCGTGATTCATGATGACTCACGGCTTATTGATCTTAACGCTATCGGGAGCGTCCCTCTCGTGATAGATCCAACCAATCTGAATTGGTTGGGTTGTAGGCTCCTGCCCTCGACCAACCTATCCTGTGTTACCACAGCTGAAGCAGTGGCCTAACAACGTAAAACCCGCTAAAGCAGGTTGAACCTGCATTTCAATGTGATGTTGGTAGATAGCCTAATGCTGTAAAGACGTAATTCATGCTGTCTCACGTTTTATTGATCTTATTGCTATCACGAGAGTCCCTCTCGTGATGGATCCAACCAATCTGAATTGGTTGGGTTGTAGGCGCATATTTAAAATTAAACTTTTCTTTATAACCACAGCTGAAGCAGTGGCCTACCAAAGTGAAACCCGCTAAAGCAGGTTGGTTCTGCATTTCAATTGGAGGTTGGCGCTTAGCGTGCTCCTGTAAAGGCATAATTCATGCTGTCTCACGTTTTATTGATCTTATTGCTATCGCGAGAGTCCCTCTCGTGATAGATCCAACCAATCTGAATTGGTTTGGTTGTAGGCTCCTGTCCTCGACCAACCTATCCTTTGTTACCACAGCTGAAGCAGTGGCCTAACAAAGTTAAACCCGCTAAAGCAGGTTGGTCTTTTATTTCAATTGGAGGTTGTTGGGGAGCCTGATGCTGTACAGGCGTGATTCATGATGACTCACGGCTTATTGATCTTAACGCTATCGGGAGCGTCCCTCTCGTGATAGATCCAACCAATCTGAATTGGTTGGGTTGTAGGCTCCTGCCCTCGACCAACCTATCCTGTGTTACCACAGCTGAAGCAGTGGCCTAACAAAGTAAAACCCGCTAAAGCAGGTTGGTCTTGTATTTCAATTGGAGGTTGTTGGGGAGCGTGATGCTGTAAAGACATAATTCATAATGTCTCACGGCTTGGTGGTTATCCGTACGGGTGTTGCATGTAACATCCCTACATATTGAAGGCGGTATATTTCACAAGAATAATAATCTATATGAGTGGGTTTTGTGGTTATTTTGGGTAAATTTAAGGATAAGGCAAGACAGAGGCACTCGGTGCTTGGTTCTTCCTATTTTTTAACAGAATACAAAGTCACAACCTCAATTTTCCCTATACATGATAGAATCAATAAGGATTTCTTCATCAAGAACAAACTTATTTAAGATAGTTTTTCTTCCTTTATCAATTGGAATACTCTACTTCTCATCAAATATTTTGTCCTCAATAAGTTTTCGTTACTGGGATTCAATCTCGATTATCTTACTTGTTTTACTTCCAATAGCTTTATTTTATCTACTAATAAGTTTGAGTTTGACCACAGTAAAAATAGTTAATAGAGAAGTACATCTGACCAATCTATTTCCCAAAGATAAAAGAATTATAAATATAACTGATATAAAGTCATATTTGTCGAAAGAGATAAGTCTTGGATTTTTGGATCCTTTGTCATTAAATAAATTTTTTATTTTAACCTATGTAAATTCAAAAGGAGGATATAGTAAAGTTGTTGTTTTGGCTCCTTCAAGGTTCTCTGGTAATTCGGATATTCCAAAACAGATTTACACCTTGCAACAGGCTCCTAATCAAGTTCCAAATAATTGGTAAACATGATTATCTTAATAAAAATTATTTTTTAAGACATAAACCTATTGATATATTGGGGATATACATAATGGGTTCATAAGGTAGTTATACACAATTTAACAAATGAAAAAAGCATCAATTTTACTTATATTTTTTATTTTAATTGTTTCGTGTAAACAAAACAAAAAAGAGAAGGGACAAATAGTTTCTGAAAAAATTGAGTTTACAGAAATAGTTAAAGAAGACTACGAACTTTATAAGCCAAATAAAGAAATAAAAGGCGTTTTAATTTTATTTGGTGGTTATCCCGAAAGTGCTGATGATATAAAAAGGGAATTTCAAATTCTTGACATTGCGAGGGAAAACAGTATCGCTGTTTTGTTGTCAAATTTTAATCAAAAACTGTGGCTTAAGGAAAATGAAAAACATCAACTCGCTAAAAAATTACAGGATATAGTTGTTGAAAATGAACTACCAACCGAAAATATTTTTGTAGGTGGATTTTCGAGTGGTGGAGTTGTCAGTCTTTTAATAAGTGATTTTATTATTGGGATGAAGCAATTCTATATTGACCCAAAGGGAGTGTTTATAGTTGATTCACCAATAGATTTGATTGCATTATACAAATCATCAGAAAAAAATATAGAACGAAATTTTTCAAAACCTTCAATTCAAGAAAGCACTTGGCTTTTAGAAAATTTGGGTAAAAATTTTGGTAACCCAAAAGACAATATTGAAAAATATGAGAAAAATGCTGTGTTCACATATCGCACGAATAACATCTCAAACCTAAAAAAATTAAAGAGGACAAAAATCAGACTTTATACAGAACCTGACACTCTGTGGTGGAAAGAAAATCGAATGGCTGATTACGAACAAATGAACGCTTTTTACATCAAAAAATTATCTGAAAGTCTGGCCCAAAAAGGATTTGAAGGTGTTGAATATATTCCGACAACTGATAAAGGATTCAGAGCAAATGGTGAAATATAATTTCCCCCAATCTTCAGACAGCCATCTCTGCTATTTAAATTATTTTCCCTTGAACTCAAAACATCTGAGCGAGTTATCAAGTGCTTCAGTGAATCTTGTCAAGGGTGCTCCTGTGTTGCGCCTGCGGCAGGAGCATTTACCCGCCCTTGACTGATTCTAAGGAAGCGCTTACTTTTGCTTCTGATGTTGTTGAGTGCGGCTTGGATTGGTAAAGATCGCAGGGCCTTTTCTCATCGATTGAGCTATGCCTTCTTTCGTTATTGTAAAAGTTCATATATTCGATAAGTCCTATCTGCAGCTTTAATCCATCGCGATACTCATTCAAATAAATATCTTCATATTTGACCGTTCGCCAAAATCGTTCAATGTAAATATTGTCGGTTGCTCGACCTTTTCCATCCATGCTAATAGTTACTCCTTGGCCTAAGAGATAGCCCGTAAAGAGATCACTCGTAAATTGACTCCCTTGGTCTGTATTGACAATTTCAGGAGCGCCATGGTTGTTAATACATTCTTGAATTGTATTGCGGCACCACTCTGCTGACATGGTGTTTGAGAGTGACCAGCCTACAATATATCGAGAGTGGACATCAATCACAGCCATCAGATACATGAACCCTTTTGCAATAGGAACATAGCTGATATCCGTCTCCCAAACTTGATTTGAATGGGTTATTTCAAGGTTTCTAAGTAAATAGGGGTATATTTTATTTTCAGGTGAAGGTTTTGAAGTGTGCGGACCAGGAAGAAGAGAACGAAGCCCCATGACTTTGTACAGACGTTCAATTCGCTTCTTATTGATCGGATAACCGCAATCATTAATCAAAAACGAAGTCATAGAAGGTACCCCTCGAAAAGGATGCTCAAGGTATTCTTTGTCAATTACACGCATCAATTCAAGATTCAATTCACTTTCCCCTTTTGGCTTGTAATACCAGCCCGAACGAGAAATTTGGAGAAGCTCACATTGACGTCTAATGCTTAAATCAGCATGTTCCTCATCGACCATCACCTGTCTTTCGGTAACGCTCTTTACTTCGATGAGGCCTTTTTTAAAAAATCATTCTCAACTTGAAGTTGTCCTATTTTAGAGTATAATTTATTTAACGCTCCTTCATGATCAGATTCCTGCTTGATAGCCTTACTCCCTTTTTCAAAAACACTCGATGCATTCTCCAAAAAAAGTTGTTTCCATTGGCCAATCTGTGCAGGACTGATTTCATATTTCTGACAAAGTTCCGCTGTGCTTTGTTGTTCTTTGATCGCTTCAAGTGCTACCTTGGCTTTAAACTTGGGGCTAAATTTTCTTCTGCTTTTCATTGATTTACAAGTTAGTATATTATTTTAACTTGCTGTCTGAATTGTTGGGGTAATTATAAAAGACATCCTCATAGTTGGTCGATAGTAGATAAAAAAGATTTGGTAAGCTGGATATTAAAAAAATAAAACTGTGTACAACATTGGCTATAAGTAATTGCTTGTTCTCGCCTACTACTGAAAATCCTCGCGGATTTTCAGTTTGGAGAGTACTTGCAAAAGTTAAGTGCTAAACTAGTGCTGCAACCCTTAAATACCACACGGTTTAAAATCCGCCAAAACACCATTCAATTGGCTTCTTCCATCTTTCATTGTAATACTCAATGTAGTTGGTGATTTTTCTTTCCAAATTAGCAACCGAGTTAAATTGCCCATTGCGAATTACATGCTTCTGTAAGCGGCCAAACCAATTCTCTATTTGGTTCAACCAAGAGCAATGTTTTGGAGTATATTGAAATCTGATTTTATGGTCTTTATCCTCTAAAAATTCCATCCTAGACTTCATCGTCTTTAATATTCCACACCGGCCTTTCTTACCTAAATCACTGTCATAATTTATTTTATCAGCAATGAGCTTGACTAATGACTCTGATTTATGTGTATTAAGTTGGTCTGCAACAAAAACGATTTTTTTGTTAGGGTATTTATCGATGATCGACTCTATAAATTTACAAAAATCCTCCTCATTCCGAGTCTGTCCAAGTTGATATTTGGTGACCTCGCCGTCCATTATATTCATGCCTGCGATTAAACAGGTCGTTCCGTTCCGCTTGTATTCTGGGTCTACTCGCTTAACTTGACCGCTTTTCGCCGTGGTTATTTTTATGTTTTGTTTAGCTTGAATACCCGTCTTTTCATCCACAGAAATAGTCACAACGTCGTCTGATTGCTCCAAATAAACACTGCAAACATCAGAAACACGGTCATTATGCTCCTGTTGGTCACCTATTTTTGGATGTATCCAATATTCAGTTTTATGAGGACTTAATTCGTTTTTTTAAAAGTCGACCAACATGACTTGATGAGATTTCGATTCCCATTTTCTTCGCTTGCTCACTCAAAGACTCATGAGACCATTCAGTGATTGGAACATCATAATCTTGAGGGTCTTCACAACTCAATGTTTGCACTCGAATTTTTTCTTCGACAGTTAAACGAGGTTTCCTTCCGCTTCTTTTAGAATCAGTTAATCGTTCATGAATAAGTCGGATAAATTCAGCGTCTCCTATTTTATTTTGGGTTTCATCTAACTCATTGATTGCCTCCCATTTGTTAAGCCATCTTTTCACTGTGTTGGGATCTGCTTTTTCAGTTTTACAAATCTCTTTAAAGCTTAACCCTTGATGAAAAAGGTAAACAAATGAGGCTCGGCGACGAATATTTGAAGGCGTCTTCCCACTACCAATAATTTTAAATAGTAGTGTCTTTTCTCGCTCCGTCAGATCAATGACAATAGATGTTTTTCTTCCCATATAGTGATTCAAGAAAAAATCATGCTAAATTTAGGGGCTGTTGCACTAGCCTGTCGAATATTTTCAAAAAACATGTACACGAGTTAAGCAGCCATTTGAACGCTCATCATTGCTTTTGCCACGGCTTCCTTATCTTTGATTTCTGCCACTTTTACGGTGTCAAATCCTGAAACAAGTTCGGCAATTTCATTTTCTTTCACAAAAAATAAGGGAATGGTCAGCAAGTGGTTGGTGCACATTTTCTGTGGGTGGCTGCTCATTTTTGATTTGTACTTTCCGAATACGCTTTCGATGATAGCACTGCAACAAAAAGGGATGTCTTCACCAATCGTTTTATAGGTTTTATGAAAATAATGAGTGATTTTTTCTCTGAATATAGTTGGCCGATCCCCTTCGAGTTCTTCCATTTTTTGAGTTAATTTCAAAATAGTTTTGTGACTTATCCCTTCCGTTCTGCCAACCGATAATATTTCTTTGATCACTGGGGTCAAAGATATCAAATCCTTGATGAAAGGTGTATGATCACTGATTTGGAGGAGGCTCAAAGCCGCACCTTTGCTTTCTTCGGCGACATTTTTCAGCTCAGGACCGACCTTTCTAAACCACTTTTCATATTGCCCAAGCTGATGAAACCTACAATGATGCCTTACTTTTGGAGGGGCCAAATGTGCATATTCCCCACACGCTAAATCTTTTCTGAGTTCACCAACCCATTTGATGAAATTCTTGTAATCATCTGTATCGTTATATAGATTTTTCAGTGTCCTTGATACTTCATGGGTGATATCCGAAACATGATCAAGCCCCAGCAAGGCTGTAGCCTTAAGTAAATTAGAACCTTTATCGCTTAGGACATATTGAATTTTCAGCTTCTGAACGAGTGGTTGAAGTTCCTTATAAATTACATCTGCCGACCAACCTTTTTTCGCACCAAGATAAACCAAGTGACAGTCCTCAAAACGTAATGTACGCTGCTGGTCAGAAACCGACACAGGAACGGCAAGTACCAAAAACAATTTCTTCCCGTTGAATGAAATGCTTTCATCACAAATCAAAACACATGGCCGCTCAGGTGAAAATGGTTCGATGGCCTGCATTCCTGCTTTTTTTAACCAATTATCAATCGTCGAATGGTCAGGGCATTTACTATCTATGTGCATTTGTTGAATGAAAATACGCAATACCGTCTCACTATCACGAAGGCTCATGCTGGTTTCAGTATGTAAAATTAAAGCCAAAGTAATAATGGCCGAACAGTAGCTGTGGTGCTTGATTTTTTTCCCCCCAAACTCCGACTTGTTTTTAGACTTTTCCTCTTTGTACTTCTTTTCCCAAAAGGAAGCCCGAGCCTTATACCTTTTAATTTTGATACTGTCGTTTCGCCTTTTTCGTTTAGCTCTTTCTGTTGACTTTTTCTTTTTTAGAGATTGTTTGTTATTTTTAAAACTCAAAGCGATTCTGGTAAGGTTGAATGACGGTTTGGACACTCAAATTTAACCTTTTTTCTGGAATCGCTTTTTTTGTGAATTTTCGACAGGCTAGTGCAACAGCCCCTAAATTTAGCATGATTTTTTCTTGAATCACTATATGGGAAGAAAAACATCTATTGTCATTGATCTGACGGAGCGAGAAAAGACACTACTATTTAAAATTATTGGTAGTGGGAAGACGCCTTCAAATATTCGTCGCCGAGCCTCATTTGTTTACCTTTTTCATCAAGGGTTAAGCTTTAAAGAGATTTGTAAAACTGAAAAAGCAGATCCCAACACAGTGAAAAGATGGCTTAACAAATGGGAGGCAATCAATGAGTTAGATGAAACCCAAAATAAAATAGGAGACGCTGAATTTATCCGACTTATTCATGAACGATTAACTGATTCTAAAAGAAGCGGAAGGAAACCTCGTTTAACTGTCGAAGAAAAAATTCGAGTGCAAACATTGAGTTGTGAAGACCCTCAAGATTATGATGTTCCAATCACTGAATGGTCTCATGAGTCTTTGAGTGAGCAAGCGAAGAAAATGGGAATCGAAATCTCATCAAGTCATGTTGGTCGACTTTTAAAAAAACGAATTAAGTCCTCATAAAACTGAATATTGGATACATCCAAAAATAGGTGACCAACAGGAGCATAATGACCGTGTTTCTGATGTTTGCAGTGTTTATTTGGAGCAATCAGACGACGTTGTGACTATTTCTGTGGATGAAAAGACGGGTATTCAAGCTAAACAAAACATAAAAATAACCACGGCGAAAAGCGGTCAAGTTAAGCGAGTAGACCCAGAATACAAGCGGAACGGAACGACCTGTTTAATCGCAGGCATGAATATAATGGACGGCGAGGTCACCAAATATCAACTTGGACAGACTCGGAATGAGGAGGATTTTTGTAAATTTATAGAGTCGATCATCGATAAATACCCTAACAAAAAAATCGTTTTTGTTGCAGACCAACTTAATACACATAAATCAGAGTCATTAGTCAAGCTCATTGCTGATAAAATAAATTATGACAGTGATTTAGGTAAGAAAGGCCGGTGTGGAATATTAAAGACGATGAAGTCTAGGATGGAATTTTTAGAGGATAAAGACCATAAAATCAGATTTCAATATACTCCAAAACATTGCTCTTGGTTGAACCAAATAGAGAATTGGTTTGGCCGCTTACAGAAGCATGTAATTCGCAATGGGCAATTTAACTCGGTTGCTAATTTGGAAAGAAAAATCACCAACTACATTGAGTATTACAATGAAAGATGGAAGAAGCCAATTGAATGGTGTTTTGGCGGATTTTAAACCGTGTGGTATTTAAGGGTTGCAGCACTAGTGCTAAACCACGCAACTACTCATAGCCTATACCGTCTAAAAAAACCTCCAACGCCTACGGCATTGGAGGTTCTCCATCTCCTCAATTAAAATCCTAAAACAACCCCTCCAACAAATCATCTTCCACCAAATTAGGAACAGTCACCTTCAGTGTGCACTCCATCTCTCTTTTGATGGAGAGGATCGCTTCTTTGTTGCGTGCCCATCAATGAGCGCCGAGAGTTGCCGATAATCAACAAGCCGCGAGGCCAAATGGATTACGCCTTCATCAGCTGGAAAAAAATCCTGACCAGTCACAAGAAAATTTTGCCAGCGACCTGCTGCACGTGAGCAATCGCAATTCATCTTCAAAAGCCTTCGCAAAAAATTTCTGAGTGAAAGCCCACAGATCCACGTAAGAAATAGGCAAAAAAAATACCGTTCGAAAGGAACAGTAATTGCAATTTTTTTCTGAAAGTATTTTTGGAGAGAAGATGATACTTCGAACGGCTTAGGTGATGGATTTCTTTGTAGCTTGGACACACTAAGCCACCTGTCGCTCGGCGGGGGCGACAATCTTTCGCTGATCGTCCAACAGCTCATCGATTTCTTGGTGGAGCTTTTTGATTCTTTGCTCGATCTCATTGAGGTCCCGCTCCACTCCTTGATAGTGCTCTTCAAGTTCCTCGGCAGATTCCTTGAATGATTGCATGATGGCGGTTTCCTTATCCCAAAGATTCAAAATCCATTTGGCCATGAAGCCATACCACAATGGCCCTTTGAATTTCATGGTACGGCGCATGTATCGAAAGCACAGGTTATAGTTCGTAATGCGGGAAGGACGCCTTCGATAACGCAAATAATTGTCAAAATAATCCGATAACCATTGGGTTATCCGCCTCACGAATTTGTCCATGTGAAAAGTTCGCAGCCGAATTTTATTACAGAAAATAGCGCTCTTTCTTCCTACAAAAATCTTCCGACACATGTATTTACGGTGGGCATAGTATGGATCATAAGTCCCAAAAAATTTATTCCTACTCAGCTCCCTACTGATCGTAGAAGGATGACGCCCCATACGCAAGGCGATGTCCTTATTACTCATGCCTCCATGGTAACACCTGCTTAGTTCCTGTCTTTCTTTGTAGGTTAAATACATTCCTATTTCTTTTATTACATATAAGAGTTCTTGACGGGTAGGTTCTCAACTTTTTTTACGGGAGACCATATAAGCATGTAAGTCTCAGTGCTTAATAAATATAAGTCTGAGGTGAGTTATATTTCAAACCTAACTTCGTAAGCCTATGCCTACAGAGGTAACCTACAATGTCGCTGACATTTTCAACCCGACAAACTATCCCTATTTTGCGGATACTATTGAGCGGGCTCAGTACAAAATCAATAAGCTGGATCAGATGACCGACAGCTTAGAAGCAAAAGAACTTAGCAGTTCTGTGAAAGATCGTAAAGATGCCGAAAGCCGTGAAGGCCTAATGGACAAACGCGATACGATGTCTGCCGAACTAACCGTCCTTCAGCAAAAGTTGGCGGACACCGACGCAGCAGATGTTGATCGCCGTGTGCCATTACAGGACCAGATCACCGACATCGAGCGAGCCATCGAGAAAGCAAATTTCGATCTACGTGTTGGAGAGTTTTCTGAAAATGGAATCCGCTCACAATTGGATCGCAAGAACCAGGAGCAATTGGTAACGGCATTGAAAGAATCAATCGTCGGCTATTGCGAATGGATTGCCGCCGGCAACTTGGGGGCTGGAAGTGTAACCTATGATGGGAACACTTATACGGCTTCCTAATCCCAACACACAACCTATGAAAAAAGGAATGGCTTTTCTGTTCCTTTTTTTGTGAGGTGTGATTTTCTATCACTGGTCTTGGTCTCCAAACTAAGACCAATCACCTCTGGTTGTAGCGTCTCGCTACGATCCAATCCAATGATTATATAGGGGCTGTCGCACAACCATAAATTGATATCTACCCGAAAAATTTTATTCTGTTGGGTACGGGCGAACCCACGTGTTCGCCCGAAATTACCTTATAAAATGGCCATTTCGGTCAGACACACAGGTCTGACCCTACCGAAACGAAATATTATTTGGTGATATAATTTACAATTCAAGTTGTGCAACAGCCCCCCCTATCTATACAAAAACCCGCTAAAGCAGGTTGACCTTTCATTTCAATGAGATGTTGGTGGTTAGAGTGATGCTTTACAGGCATAGTTCATTGTGTCTCACATTCCAATTTTCTCCTACCAAGCACCGACATTCAAACATGCAAAGTTTTTCTCTACCCACACCACGCCAACCCATTCCAATGGGTTTTACGCTGTTAGCCCATTGCTTTAGCGGTAGGGTAGGTGATGATTTTTTAAAGTAATCACAAATAAAAATATACACTAATGGCTTTTGTGATTATTTTTATTAATTTTAAAATGATTAAGCGAGGTGAAAGCACTTAAAGCTTGGTTCTTGTTATTTTTTTAATATAACATAAGCGACAGCTTATAGATTTGACTGATTGATTCTCATTTACGGATATAGGTTGAAGTGGGGTATAGTTTCAGTAATTGGGTGGATATACGTAATTATAGACATGGAAACAACTTGTTTTTTTTAATTGTACTTTTCCAATTAAGAACCCCTATGAGGTAAAATCAAGGGCTATTCAATTTTTTGAATGGACAGAAAGTTCCTTCGTGGTCCATAATCATAAAAATGGCTCGCTCAAGTAAGTGCTCGATTGAAATAAAATAGCTTCAAAAACCCGCATTACTCATAACCGAGGCCGTTACTTGTAAGGCGAATTAACAGAAGTTATATAGCATTATTAATGCAAGTAGTATTGAAAGAAACTTTTGAAAAAATAGATAAATATGATAAACTGGCTATATCGTATACTACTCACTTTCAACTCCACATCCCTATTGCTAGTGATATTTTGGATAAAAGATGAGTACATTATTTGTTGGGATAAATTACTCCCAAATCTAGATGTTAGTGTTGTTCCAGATTGGGTCTCATACATATTATACTTCCTCCTCCCAATTGTTACGACACAAATTAGTTTAGGTCTTTCACGTTTTTTAGACACAGATAGTGTTGAAAATATAGAAGAAGTAGAGCAAGCTAATAATGCTTTTTTACCAAGTTATTTGGGATACTTTTTTGTGGCTCTTAGTGTAGGAAGTTACAATACTTTAGGGTATATATTTTCAATACTTTTTGTATTTACTTTCTTTTCACAGACTCTTTACTTTAATCCTTTATTTTTACTATTCAAGTACCACTTCTATTACCTTACTACGAATAACCGAGTCAAAATATTTGTAATCACACGCAAAACATTGAAGTCACCTTCAACTATAACCTTAGGAAATCTAAAACGGATAAATAACTTCACATTCATAGACAACGAAAAAAAATTATGAACTATCTACTAGCTGAAATAAAAAGCCGGAAAAAGGAAAATAAAACTTTTAAAGTATTTGGTGAAAGTAATGAAATATATCCTTTACCAACTGATTTAAATAATCCTAAAACTTACGATAGTGATTATAAACTAGAAGATGATGAGTGGTTTCATATACCGAACTTCAAATCAAGTGACTATAGCATAACCCTTCTCAATAGCCCCTTTGATTCAGTCAATTACACTTCAATTAATCAATCAAAATTAAAAAAGATTAAATACCTAATTGCTCATCAAAGTTATGATGGTGGAAAATCGTATTTCTTCTTTCAAAAGATAAACACCTCACACTTACTTAATAAAAGTTGGATAAAGATATCAGACACACCCAAACTAGACAAAACACCAATCCTAGTGATAAATGATATGGCAGATGCCATTTATTCGGTCGAAGATGATATACTTTATTTCAAGAAATTAAATTCATTATCAACTATATTCATTGGTATCTCTGAGCTGTACCGTGTTGCTACAGAAACGGAAACATCAACATTTTTAGCGAATGACTTTATTAATTTAGCTAATAACTTTAGCTCTACAAAAGTAGGTACACCTAATCGTAAACGCATTGCTTTAGCTGTTGATACATTGTCAAAATTTGATAACAGTCAAAAAGGACAAATATTTTCTTATATAAAAGACTATTGCGATGATGACTTGCCTTATGATGATGCAACAAAAAAGTTTTCAGTCAAGGATGAAGAAGGTTTAAAACATTTACTTTGGGGTATTGAACAACGTTATTATACTACCAAAGTTGGCTTTGAAAAGCGTGTGGCTAATTCAGTATCTCCTTTATAATGAATCAATAAAGTACCGCAGGTAAGGTCCGTAAATCATACTTTTTTTCCGCAGGCGCAACACAAAAAAGTACGTTTCATAGCACAACCGTTAAGTAAAAAAACCTCCAACGCCCACGGCATTGGAGGTTTCCCTTCTATTCTAAAAAAACTCCCCTAAAACAACCCCTCCAAAAGATCATCCTCCACCAAATTCGGAACCGTCACCTTCAGGTTCGGTGTGCGCTCCATCTCGCGTTTGATGGCGAAGATGGCCTCTTTGTTGCGTGCCCATGAGCGGCGGGAGATGCCGTTGTTTACGTCGTAGAGCAACATGTTTTTCAGGCGGTTGGATGCTTCTTCGGTGCCGTCGAGTACCATGCCGAAGCCGCCGTTCATCACTTCGCCCCAGCCTACGCCGCCGCCATTGTGGATCGATACCCAGGTGGCGCCACGGAAGCTGTCGCCAATGACGTTGTGGATCGCCATGTCGGCAGTGAATTTGGAGCCGTCGTAGATGTTGGAGGTCTCACGGTATGGGGAGTCGGTTCCCGATACGTCGTGGTGATCTCTACCCAAGACTACTGGTCCTGACAATTCGCCCGAGGCAATGGCATCATTGAAGGCGTCGGCGATTTTTGCGCGTCCTTCGGCATCGGCATAAAGGATACGTGCCTGCGATCCTACAACCAATTGGTTTTTCTCTGCTTCTTCAATCCAGGTGATGTTGTCCTGCATCTGCTGCTGGATTTCGGCTGGTGCTACGGCTTTGATTTCTTTCATCACACGAACGGCAATCTGGTCGGTGATGCGCAAATCTTCTGGCTTGCCCGATGCACATACCCAACGGAATGGCCCGAAACCATAATCGAAACACATCGGTCCCAAGATGTCCTGTACATAGGATGGGTAACGGAAGTCGATGCCATTGTCCGCCATGATGTCGGCGCCTGCACGGGAGGATTCCAACAGGAAGGCGTTACCATAGTCAAAGAAATAAGTGCCTTTGGCGGTGTGGCGGTTCACGGCGGCAGCATGACGGCGCAATGATGCCTGAACCGCTTCTTTGAATGCCTCTGGTTCTTCGGCAATCATGCGGTTCGACTCCTCATAAGAGTAGCCTACGGGATAGTAACCACCCGACCAAGGATTGTGCAATGAGGTCTGATCCGAGCCCAAATGCACGAAAATATTTTCTTCGTCGAAGCGCTCCCACACATCCACGATGTTGCCTTTGTAAGCAATCGAAACCACTTCTTCATTCGCCTGTGCTTCTGCTACTCGCTTCACCAAAGCTTCCAAGTCGCCAACGATCTCATCGACCCAACCTTGCTCATGGCGCTTGTTAGCAGCGGCTTCATTGACCTCCGCACAAACGGTGATACAGCCTGCGATATTTCCCGCTTTAGGCTGCGCACCTGACATTCCACCCAAACCGGCGGTCAGGAAGATTTTCCCTTTAGGGGACTCCCCTGCCTGCAATTTCTTGCGGAAGCCATTCATCACCGTGATCGTCGTTCCGTGTACAATCCCCTGCGGACCGATGTACATATAAGAACCGGCGGTCATCTGTCCGTATTGCGTTACACCCAAAGCGTTGTATTTTTCCCAGTCGTCTGGCTTGGAGTAGTTCGGGATCATCAAGCCGTTGGTAACCACCACTCTTGGCGCTTCTTTGGTCGAAGGGAACAAGCCCATCGGATGACCAGAGTACATGTGCAACGTCTGCTCATCTGTCATGGTCGCCAAATATTTCATCGCCAAAAGGTACTGCGCCCAGTTTTGGAAGACTGCGCCATTACCTCCGTAGGTGATCAACTCCTGTGGGTGTTGCGCCACGGCAGGATCCAGGTTGTTTTGAATCATCAACATGATGGCCGCCGCCTGCGATGACTGCGCTGGATATTCTTCCACCGGACGGGCGTACATCTTGTACTCGGGCATGAAGCGGTACATGTAGATGCGTCCGAAGTCGTTCAACTCCTGTGCAAATTCTGGTGCGAGGGTCGCATGCCATTCAGCAGGAAAATAACGCAGGGCATTGCGGATGGCTAATTTTTTCTCATCGGCACTGAGGATTTCCTTGCGCTTTGGGGCATGGTTTGCCGTGGTGTCGAATGGTTTTGCTTGTGGCAATTCGGAAGGAATGCCTTGTAATATTGCTTCTTTGAAAGTCATTTTTTTATTTTTTGTCGGTAGGGTCAGGCCTGCGTGCCTGACCTAAATGCATTATAAAAAATACGTTTATATCGGGTTGGGCGAGATTCAGGTCAAGCACGCAGGCTTGACCCTACCACGATTCGTTATATCTTTTCCCCACTGATATAAACCACATCAGGCTTGATCTTTCCCTGATGATAGAAAATCTCATGAACGCTGCCCACATCATAAACCAAGAAATCGGCTTTCATGTCTTTGGTCAATCGTCCACGGTCATTAAGATTCAATGCGGCCGCGGCCCTGAAAGTCAGTGCTGCCAATAGCTCGGTATTGCTCAATTTTTCGAAAGTACCCAACACGCAGGCTTGCATCATCAAATCGCCCATCGGTGCAGAACCTGGGTTCCAGTCTGAAGCGATATTCAATGCGCCACCGGCATCCAAGATTTTTCTCGCAGGGGTGAAATCACAGCCCAAGCCCATCGATGCACCTGGCAGGGCAGTCGCTACGACATTAGAGTTCGCCAATAGCGCCACTTCTTTTTCGCCACTTGCTTCGAGGTGATCGGCACTCAGGGCGTCGAAGTCCACGGCAACGGCTGAACCTGATGCGCTGAACTGGTCGGCATGCACGGTGATGTCAAAACCCATTTCCTTGGCCTTTTCGAAATAGGGCTTCACTACTTTGGCAGAGAACGCTTCTTCTTCGATGAATGCATCGATGCGGTTGGCCAAGTTTTCAGCCTTCAATACAGGGAATAATTTTTCGCTTATTTCCTGAAGGTAGGCATCGAAATCGCCCTCGAAATCTTTGGGTTTGATGTGAGCCGCCAAACAGGTTGGGATCAAATCGGCAGCAACGGCTTGATTGGCATCTTTGATCGCTCGCAACATTTTCAGTTCTTCTTCCACCGACAAACCATAGCCCGACTTCACCTCGATGGTCGTAACGCCTTCTTCCTGATGGCGCAAAACACGCATGATGGTGTTGGCGGTCAAATCTTTTTCGCTTGCCTTTCGGGTTTGGGTTACCGTGTCCCAAATGCCACCGCCGGCTTTGGCGATTTCCAGATAGCTTTTGCCTGCATTGCGCATGGCATAATCTCTGGCGCGTGAACCGGCAAAACAGATGTGCGTGTGGCTATCTACAAAGCCTGGAATGACGACTGGCAAGGCTTCTTCAGCATTCGGCGTCCAATCGATGCCCAAAGTTTTGGCTTCAGCCTGAATGTCTTCGACCGTTCCGACGGCATAGATGGTGTCGCCCTTGAGGATCATGGCGGCATTTTCGATCACAGGCATTTGCTCGTGGGATAATGTGCCTTTGATCGGCAGGTCGGCCATGGTGACCAATTGATGGATCGGCCCGATGATTTTATAGGTGTTGTTCATTTGGTTTCATTTTTTGGTGGTATAACCCACAGATTATTAAATCTATCGCGAGAGTCCCTCTCGTGATAGATTTGTGTTAATTGGCTATCACGAGACAGAGTCTCGCGATAGGGGATTGTATTTTGTCCACAGATTAATGGGATGAATGGGATTTGATTTTGCCTCAACCGACCCACGCTTGAACTAATGAGCCGCGATTAAAAAGACTTCAACAAAAACTCTGTGGTAATCTGTGTAATCTGTGGACAAATCAAACTTATCAATAGTCCAAGCGGGACGCTTGAACTAATTAATCATCTGTGTAATCTGTGGGTGAAATAATCCAACAATTAATATTGCTCAAACAATTCGTTGAATCGGCTCGAGAATTTCACACCACTTTCCTGTGCTTTTTCCTCCGCCAAATCCAAAATTTTGTGGGTTTTGATGATCTCAATTCCCTTTTCAATATCATCGGCAAACACACGGTCCACCTCTGCGAAAGACACATGCTTACGCACCTCCTGATGCAAAGCATCCAAGATAACGCCTGACTTCAATGGTCGGCGGAACTCAAATGCCTGTGCGGCGGTCAATAGTTCAATCGCTAAAATTTTCTCTACATTGCCGATCACGCGCAACGCTTTGCGTCCGGCGATGGAGCCCATCGATACGTGGTCTTCCTGCCCCAAAGAGGTTGGGATGCTGTCGGCTGATGCAGGGAAACAGCTTGTTTTATTTTCTGAAGCCAATGCCGCCGAGGTGTATTGAAGGATCATATAACCCGAGTTGATGCCCGTGTCTTTCATCAACAATTTTGGTACGCCCGGGGAATTGCCTTCCAAAGCCAAATAGATGCGTCGGTCGGAGATGTTTCCAATTTCCGAAGCTGCCAAACAAGCGTAATCCAATGCCAAAGCCAATGGTTGACCGTGGAAGCTACCGCCAGAGATGGTCAGTTCTTCGTCGATCACGATTGGGTTGTCGGTAACGGAGTTCAATTCCACTTCCACCAATTCTTTCAAATGCAACCAGGCGTTACGGGATGAACCGTGAACCTGCGGCATGCATCGCAAAGAGTATGGATCCTGCACACGGTCGCAATCGATATGGTCTTCCATGATTTCAGAACCTTCCAACAAGGACTTGATGCGTGCGGCCACGTGGATGTTTCCTTTGTATGGGCGCAACTCGTGCAATTCAGAATAGAATGGTTTTACCGATCCCTGCAATCCTTCGACCATCATTGCACCGATGATATCCGCTTGCGACAAACAAGCATGCAACTTCTCAACCACTTTAATGGCATGAGAAAGGATGAATTGTGTACCGTTGATCAAGGCCAAACCTTCTTTTGGTCCCAATGCTACGGGCTCCAAATTTTCCTTTTCGAAAAGCTCTGCCGTGGTGATGCGCTCTCCTTTATAATCAACTTTTCCCAAGCCCAACAATGGCAGGAAAGCATGCGACAAAGGACACAAATCGCCCGAAGCACCAACCGAGCCCTGCTCAGGAACAACAGGAATTGCATCGTTTTCGATATGCCAAAGGATACGATCCAAAGTTTTTTCATTGATGCCCGAATGCCCTTTAGACAAAGACTGCATCTTGGTTACCAACATCAATTTTGCCAGTTCCGTCTCGATCGGCTCACCGACGCCCACACTGTGGCTCTGCAAAATATTCGACTGAAGCACCTTGGTTTCTTCCTTCGAGATACTCGTCGTACACAAAGGACCGAAGCCCGTGTTGATGCCATAAACCGCATCGCCCTTCTCCACAATTGCCTCAACCACCTTTCGGTTGGCAATTACTTTCTCTCTCTGCTCGGCCGTCAGCGTTGCTTTTCTTTCTCCTCTTGCAATCTGCAGGGCAATGCCTGCGGTCAAATAATCCTGTCCAAAACGGAATGTCATCGTTGATCTATTTTTTGGTTCTTTTAAATCTATTTCCTTAATCTATCGCGAGAGTCTCTCTCGTGATTGGCAAATACCAGGTTAGTTCAAGCGTCTCGCTTGGACTAATACCTAATAAACTGATCCAAGCGGGACGCTTGAACCAAAAGCGGTGCTTATTTATGATAGGGGATTAAAAGTCATCAATCCACCCAATCCACAGCAATTTATTGATTACATTTGATTATTAGTAATACCATTTTTGTCAATAATCAATAACTATGAGTTATCAGTTCGAGCTTCGTCACCTCAGATATTTTCAGGCAGTCGCGGAAGAATTACATTTCCGAAAGGCGGCAGAAAAACTATTCATCTCACAGCCAGGACTTAGCCGACAGATCAAACAGTTGGAGGATGCCGTGGGCGTGCAGTTGTTGAGCCGAGACAAAAAAGAGGTAAGACTTACTGCCGCAGGAGAATTCTTCAAGTCCGAAGTTGATTTTATTTTAAACCACCTTGATTTTACCGTCGAGCAGGTGCAATTGGTCGATCAGGGCAGCGTGGGTGAAGTACGGATCGGCTTTCTGGGTTCAGCCATGCAAAACGTGGTGCCTGATATGTTGCTGAAAATGAATCAGCATTACCCGAAGATCAAGACCACCCTCGAAGAAATGTCCAACTACGAGCAGGTGCAGGGCATCATGAAAGACGAGCTCGACATTGGCTTTGTGCGCCTCGCAAGAGTGCCCGAAGGGCTGGAGATCATGCCCGTATTCACCGATAGTTTTTCATTGGTACTACCTGCCGATCACCCGATCACCGAAGAGAATTTTGAGAATGTTGCTCAACTTAAAGACGCACAGTTCATCCTCTTCACCGCCGACTACTCCAACCTTTATTATGATACCATCATGAGCATCTGCGAAGATCAGGACTTCAGTCCGCAGGTGAGTCATAAGACCGTTCATGCCCAGACGATCTTCAAGCTGGTCGAAAACAATATGGGCGTCTCGATCGTGCCGACCAGTTTGCAACACGGCTATCAGTTGGGTGTCAAGTTCATTGAACTGAAGCACATCCCCCAACAGGCGGTGCTGTCGGCCATATGGAGAAAAAACAACCGCAACCCACTGCTTGCCAAAGTTTGCGATCTACTGTAACCACCCTTTTCAATCATTTGAAAAATCCGATAACCATTTAGGGTTCAAAAGGTAGTACTGCTATACTTTCCCACTGAAGGGAAAAAGCGGTATTCGACATCGGGGCAATTGTGGCCGTGGTGTCGGCATTTATCACCTAAACCAGAACACTATGAAAGGACGGATTTTATTTGTAGTAACAAGCCATGACAAACTGGGGAGTAAGGGCGATTCTACAGGATTTTATTTGAGTGAAGTATCGCATCCGTGGAAAATCCTGCACGATGCAGGCTATGAAATTGATTTTGTCAGTCCGCAAGGTGGGCGTGCACCCGTGGATGGTTTTGATTTGGAAGACCCGATCAATCAATGTTTTTGGGAAAACAAGACTTATCGCGCCAAGGTAGAACAGACCATGAAACCGTCTGAGGTTGATCCGAAGCGCTATTTGGCGATTCACTACGCTGGCGGACATGGCACCATGTGGGACTTCCCAGAGAATGATGCCTTGGCGGCAATTGCTGCTCAAATTTACGAACAGGGAGGCTTTGTTGCCGCCGTATGCCATGGTCCTGCAGGACTGGTAAACATTAAACTGGGAAATGGAGAATACCTTGTTGCCAATAAGGTGATCAGCACTTTTACCGATGAAGAAGAGGAAGCGGCGGGGCTAACGGATGTGGTTCCATTTTTACTGGAAAGCAAGCTGAAGGAACGCGGTGCCATTATCCATAAAGCCGACCTCTGGAAGGCAAAGGTTTCTTCTGATACCCGATTGATCACTGGGCAGAATCCTGCATCAGCTCAATTGGTAGGCGAAAATTTATTACTTGAGCTGGAAATGTAAGCACGTGTTTTAAAAAGTAGGCTGTCGAATTTCTGTGTGCCTCGCGGTACGCACGTTGCGGACAACATCCTTGCGAGTGTGGTATCCTTATTTTTGATGAGCAACTGCTTATAATTTCGACAGCCTTGTGCTACAACCCTAAATTACAGCAGGTTAATTTATCCACAGATTTTTTCATTTCATCCATCGGATATTGCCCGCCGAAAAAACAAAATCACTTTCTATTCCTTTTGATGGAGGGTGCATCTTTGAAAAATCAGAAAAGTACCATTATAGTGATGGTACTTTTTTTTATCTGCAAGGATGCCCAACACAGCATAGGTTATCAAGATCAAGCCAAAAAAAATAACGCCTCCACGATGAAAGCCCTTTCGTTGCTATATTTAACATTTTGTCTCGCTGCACTCCCTTCGGTTGAGAAAAGAATAGCGGAATTTTGATGTGAAAAATTTTGGTAAACTATAAAACAACCGATCAAAAAATAGCATTTCAAGATCAACCTCCCCTACCAAAAAACGGTGTTACAATAATTAGTTTCTTGATGCGTCATGTTATAAAAATATTGGAAAAAGCTATTTACTCAACATATTCAATGGTTTTTTGATTATTTTAAAGAATTTTATGTTACATTTATCGCTACTATATATTTTTTTAAACATCAACACCTATTTATGATTCAGATTTTAAAACTAAAACGAGCGATGGTACTCACGCTCCTGTTGTGCTTTTTTGCCAGCCTGAGCTTTGCCCAAAGATTGGTCAAAGGAAAAGTATCTACTGCTGCAGATGGCACTGAACTTCCTGGCGTAACGGTACTCATTAAAGGGACTACCACAGGGGTTTCTACAGACCTCAATGGCGACTTCCAAATATCTATTGAAGACGATGCCGCAATGCTCGTTTTCCGCTTTGTTGGCTACCTCACCAAAGAAGTGCCCGTATCAAGTAAATCCTATTTCAACATCTCTCTTGAAGCGGATAACCGCCAGCTTGAGGAGGTCGTGGTGGTGGGTTCCCGCTTTAACCCTCGGTCGGTAATCAGCTCTCCTGTGCCTATTGATAATATCGCCATTGATGAGCTCGCTGATGCAGGACATATTGAAATTGACCAGATGATCACCTACAAAGTGCCATCGTTCAACTCCACACAACAAACGGTTTCTGATGCCACGGCACATATGAACCCTGCCGACCTCAGGGGTCTTGGGCCATCCCGCACCCTTGTACTCATAAATGGGAAGCGGAAAAATGCATCCTCCCTGGTCTACATTAACGACACCCCAGGAAAAGGGGAAGTAGGGGTCGATTTAAAATCCATTCCCACTTCAGCCATCGAAAGAATTGAGGTATTACGTGATGGTGCTGCCGCCACTTATGGTTCCGATGCGATTGCAGGGGTGATCAACATCATTCTCAAAAGGAATGTTAATGAAGGATCCGTAACGATGAATTCTGGTGTAACGACTGAAGGCGATGGTTTTCAGTACGGAGTAGATGCCAATTATGGCTTTGGGATAGGCGAAAGAGGATTCATGAATGTCTCTGTGGGATATGCTGACCAACGCCATACCAACAGGGCGGGAAGTCCTGGGAAAGATGAACTTTTCGATGTGGGTGCCGACAACCCGTGGATTCAGGCGAACCCATCGCTTGGAATGGTGGTCGGTCAGCCAGATATGATTAAAGGCGATGCCTACTTTAACATGATGATCCCCTTTGCTGGTGGTGGCGAAGTATATGCCAACGGTGGGGTTACCAACCGTCGGGGGAAATCTTTTGCACTTTACCGTACCCCCTACTGGATTGCGGATTCCCCACATGGTCCTGAGGGATTTTTGCCCACCTTTGAAAACGACATCAACGACAACAACCTGACCGTTGGGGTGCGTGGAAAAAAAGGCGACTGGAATATTGATATGAGCTCCACTTTTGGAAGCAACTCGATGGATTACACTATCGGTGACACCTATAATACTGATCTTGGCGAAGCCTCCCCGACCTCTTTCTATGCTGGCGGATACGATTTCAGCCAACTGGTGAACAACCTTGACATTTCACGCGATTTCGGCATGTTGCGCCTCGGCCTTGGTGGTGAGTTCCGCATGGAAAACTTCGGCGTACGTGCTGGGGAAGAAGCTTCGTATTTTGGGTCTGGCGCCCAGTCATTCCCTGGATTGCAGCCGTCGAATGAGCTTAACAAAAAACGCTACAATGTAGGTTTATATGTCGATGGCGAGCTTGACCTCACCAAAGCGTGGCTTTTGGGCGCTACAGCGCGGGTAGAAAATTACTCTGACTTTGGCAGTAACCTGTCCTGGAAATTGAACACCCGCTATGCCTTGCTCGATGGCAAGCTGAACATCCGTGGCGCAATAAGCACGGGCTTCCGTGCCCCTTCCTTACATCAGATTTACCTGAGTAATATTCAGACTTTGGTTTCTGGTGGAACGATCAGTAATCAGGGAACTTTTAACAACCAGAGCCCTGCGGTCCGTGCCATTGGCGTGCCCGAGCTGAAGGAAGAATTGTCTTTCAACTACAGCTTTGGAATGAGCAGCCGCTTGACGGATCAGCTAACCCTTACCGCAGATTATTACAATATCAGCGTAGACAATCGGGTAGTATTTTCTGGGGAGGTCAATGGTGGTGATGACCCAAATTCAAAAATCAATCAGATCCTTGCTGCTTACGATATCACGAGTATGAAATTTTTCACCAATGCGGTGAATACCCAGACCCAGGGGGTGGATATCATTGCCTCGTATAACAATCTTGCCATTGGCAGGGGAAATCTGAACCTGAATTTGGCAGCAAATTTCAATGAAACTAAAATTGTTGGCGAGTTGGGTACACCTCAGGCACTGAAAGATGCTGGAAATGATGACTGGTTCAACCGCAAGGAACAGGGCCGCCTGACCTCGGCGCGTCCACAGTCCAAGATTGTGGTTGGTACGAGTTACAAAATCGGTATCTGGGGCTTTACACTCAACAATACCCGCTTCGGGAAAGTCAGCTGGCAACATGCCACGGACCCAGAGAAAGACCAAACTTTCTCTGCAAAATGGGTTACTGACCTGAACATCAGCGCACAGATTTCCGACAATTTCAGCATGGCCGTAGGTGCCAACAACCTGTTCAATGTGTACCCTGATGAAATTGATACCAAAGGAGATCCTGTAACGGACCTTGGTGGCCGATTCAAATACCCATGGGAAGTAAACCAGTTTGGATTTATGGGTACCTATGTGTACACCAAACTGAATATCCGCCTATAATTAAAGTCATATCTGACGCAATAAAAAAGCCCGAACCCATGGTATCTGCCATAGTGTTCGGGCTTTTCAATTTGCTGATTTCAACAACTCAGCGGTGCCTATTCCACACCTTTATATTTTAAGTCTTTTTCAATTGCCTTGATCATCATCCCTGCAATATCTCTTTCCGAGGCTCCTTCAATCCCTTCCAAACCTGGGCTCGAATTGACTTCCAATAGCAATGGGCTGCTCTGCCCACGGATGATGTCCACACCTGCCACCTTCAAATTCATGGTTTTGGCCGCTTTAAGCGCTATTCTCCGCTCTTCAGCCGTAATTTTGGTGAGCGATGCCGTTCCACCCATATGAATATTGGCGCGGAACTCCCCAGGGGCGGCGGTACGCATAATGCTTTCCACCACTTTACCGTCGATCACAAAACAGCGGATATCCTTTCCATTGGCTTCCTTGACAAACTCCTGCACAAGGATATTGGCTTTCAGGCTTTTGAAAGCATTAATAAGGCTTTCTGCGGCCTTGGTTGTTTCCGCCAATACCACGCCTTTTCCCTGTGTTCCTTCCAACAATTTCACGATCAAAGGTGCCCCTCCTACCATCTGAATTAAATCAGAGGTATTCAATGGGGAATTGGCAAAGCCTGTTGTGGGAATGGGCAAGCCTGCATTGATCAGCAACTGTAAAGAATGCAGCTTATCCCTTGACTGGGTAATGGCCGCCGCCGTATTGAGCGTATAAACCCCCATCGCTTCGAAATGGCGCGTCAGGGCACAACCATAAAAGGTCATGCTCGGGCGAATTCGCGGAATAATGGCATCGAAATCATTCAGTACCCGACCGTCACGATAATGCATTTCTGGATTTTCGCCATCGAGCTTGATGTAGCAATCCTTCAGGTTCAGGAACTCCATTTCATGGCCCCGCTCCTCTCCTGCTTCAATAATCCTGCGATTACTATAAAGGTCAGGATTACTGGCCAGCAGTCCGATTTTTAACCCTGAAGGGCTTTTGATGTGGGTCTGGTAATGCTGAAAAAGGATATCTGATGACGGCTCTCCCAACTGAAAAGACGCTTCAGGATCCACGAGCATTTTTCCGCTCATGGCCTGACGGCCCAACAGCATTCTGTAACCCATAGAATCTCGGTTGGTCAGGGTGAGGTCAATCTCCCAGGTATCCTCGGCAATCGAGAGAATTGAACGCACCACATAACGGGACTCCATATGCCCCGAAGAACTTTTAACTTTTCGTTTTCCCACCAATGGAGCTTCGCAATGGATGGTCGTTTTGCCATCGTTTTGCAGCGGGTGAACTTCAAATTTCACCCAGGGGGCTCCTTCCTTTTTGAAAGGAGTAATATTAACCGCATGAATCGAAGAAGTCTTTGCGCCAGAATCTACTCGTGCCTTAATCGCAGGAACATTCAGTTGAGGCAAAGCACACCACTCTTCGCTTCCAACAATAATTTTGTTTGTGTTCATCAGGGGTCTTTCAAGTGAAAAGCAATGCTTTTCTATATTATGATCAAAAATTGATAAGTGCATCGCATAATGCGTGCTTATAATTAATGAAAGTAGAGAAAGGATAGTTTAAATCCTATCGGAATAGCTGCATAAATCACTAATTATTTATTGCAGTTAGCTGAATAACCATACTTGCGACCATAGCCCCCACGACCCAAATGTAAAATGGCTAAAATGCCCGAATTATTACCCCCCACGGAACGCTTTTCTGACGGCCCCTCCATCGTCTTTCTTTCCGTAAAATGCAGGATTGCTCATTTTTTAGGAATAAAATTAAGGACATAAAAGTGTAATAAATTTAATAAAACTGAAAAAATTATTCAACAAAATAACCCTTTTAAGACTTATACTTAAGAGTTGTTGAGTGTTTACGCCAAAAATATTAAAACTTTTGAGGCATTAAGTATCGGAAAGCAGAGAGGCTAATCAACCTCAGAAACAGATACTTATGCCAAATGCTTACGCTCCACACTTCACCCTCCTATTAACATTAAGCCAGGGAGGTCGAATACTCAGGAACAGAGCCCTATTAAAATGCCACAAAAACGACGGAAAAATCGGATAAATATTTACACCCTTGCTGCTTTTAACAATCGTGCTTTCACCTCATTGGAGGCTGCCATCATTAACCTCATTGCCCTTCAGGTGAAACCTCATCTGTACCGCTATGAGGTTAGCAGAAAAAAGCTTGATCAGTTTACGGCCAAAAAAAATACCTGGCAGGAAATCAGCCTCGCAGGATATCAGCTTTGCCGTAAGCTCGCCTTACCTATTGAAGAACTTCAGGGCTTGAGGTACCGCCCGCTGTTCCATAATTTTGAAATCGGTTCCTATGCTGTGATTATCGACATTAATCCTGAGGTGTATCCCCTGTTCTTAAATACCCATCGGTACCTGATCAATATCTCCAACAGAAAATTTTAAACCTCAATCGTGGCGTACTGCGCTTGTATCATTTAGGATCTCATGCTTAAATATGGCCACTTTTTGATGCTTTACTGATCGGGTAGTCGCACAACTCATTTCTATGAAATAGCACAAAATATTATTTCGTGAGCTGAACGGGTGCAACTGTGTGAGTATCCAAAACAGACAAGATTCATGATGATTCGAGCAGACACAAAGGTCAGTCCACTGATGTCATTAAGTTAAGCGCCTTACCCCGTAAAGACGTTATTTTTAACGTCTAACACAAAGCTGATTTCCCTTAGATTTATTCAAATGGTTACGTGAGACATAATGAATTATGCCTTTACATGCATTTCAAATTTACACCTGAGTTACCCCAAAATCCTTAACTTAATGCCATTGGGTCAGTCCACGATGTCATTAAGTACCCAAATAAAATTTCATGAAGTAACAAAAGCTTAGTCCTGAGTCTGGGCTACGGGTGCTTTTTCTTTTAACTGCCGCGATAACCTGAAATGGACCGTGGTGCCTTTGCCTTCTTCGGAAGTCATGAAAATTTCACCGTCATGGGCTTTGACAATTTTTCGGCAGTTGGCGAGCCCAAGTCCTGAGCCAGGATATTGCGAAATGCCGTGTATCTTGCTGAAAACGCCAAAGACTTCTTCCAGTTTATCTTCAGGAACACCGATGCCATTATCGCTGATCTGGAAATGAAAAAACTGCTGTTCCACCCGCGCCTTGATCTCCACTTTGGGCTGATGATTCGCAGGAACAAATTTCAAAGAATTGGAAATGATATTTTGAAATAACAACCGAATGTTGGTTTCCTCTCCAATAATAGTCGGAAGGTTATCAAAGCGCACCTCCCCTTTGGAGCTTTCAATTTGAGCCGCAAGGTCATGAACAATGCCTCGGCAGGTTTCCATCAAATCGATAGACGTAAAACCTACGCGCCGATCACTTCGGGCGAAGCTCAACAAGTCCTCGATAAGCCGCTTCATCCGCAAGCCAGAATTATTCACATGAATCATCAATTGCGTCAGTGTAGCCTCTTTTTCAATGGGTTCCTTGAGTTTCGCCCCCAAAAGACCAATGAGCCCAAGCACAGTTTCAAGGGGCTGTTTCAGGTCGTGTGCCACGGTATAGGCAAAACTGGTCAGGAAAGCATTCTCAGACTGCAATACCCTTTTGTTTTCTTCAGAAGCTTCCTGTTCAAGCTTTTGGGCTGTAATATCCCGACGGATAAACATAAACTTCTGCATGCCCGTTTCGGACTGAAGATAAGGTACCACAGTGGTGTGCACCCAAAAATGATCGCCACCCTTTGCCTGGCATTTCATGTCGCCATTCCATGATTTCCCTGCATGTAGATCGGCCCACATTTCCATGAACTGCTTTTCATCTCTTTCAGGAATATCCACAATTTGGTGATTCTCCCCCAGCAGCTCCGATTCCGAATACCTGGTAATGTCCATGAAATTTCTGTTCACATAAGTGATTTCCTTGTCGGCATTCACGGTAGAGATAATCGAAACATCATCGACGGCAGATTTGAAGCGTTTCAGTTCCTTGTTTTTCTGTATCAGGTTTTTTCGGTGAACGGCTAATTTTTGTTCATTCTGCTGAAATTTTGACAGTAAATTAACAATGTAGGCAACACTCAGCGAACAGAATACACACAGAAACAACGTCAGCCCAAACTGTAAATTCAGTTGCCCCTGCGTGGCGAGATATTGAATAACATAGGCGGCCAGCAAGGGAATCACCAGCAGCAGCATAACCATCTGCCGAAACATTTGACTTGCCGCCGTTTTACCAAAAAGCAGTTGGTAAAGCACGCTTTTCTTTTCGTGGAAATCCAAAATAACCCCAAAGCAAAGCAACAGAAATGAGGTGTAAACCGACATCGAGCGGAAGAAATAAGGAATATAGTTGTTGGGAATTTCGAGCAGATGTCTGAAAAAACAGATCATGCCCACCAGGGTAACGAGGTAACGCAAGACACTGCGCAATGGGGAAAATCGCCCGTAAATTAATGGGGAACATGCCAAGAGCATAAAACTAACCGCCGTGGCAGGCGACATTCGACCGATCGAATCCTGGGAATAATGGTCCTCAGAAACAAGTTGATCGATTCCAAAATTGATATAAAGCAGATACTCCAATAAGGTGAGTGAGGCCGTAATCAGCACCAATATGCAGCTGTATTTGATGGCCAGGATTTTCCGTTCTGCCAAGAATATTCCCACGCCAGTAATAAAAAACAGCAGTGCCGTATTAAATTTCATGGTCGCCACCTTTTCCCCAAAATGGACAAAAGAGACAAAATCAAACCGCCAGCTACACATGACCAACAAGCACAACAATGACAGTGCCATACTGCTATAAAATACAATTTGGGCTTTCATAGGTTAATTTTGTTACTTCCTCTTGCTACTCTTACTAAAAGTTCAAGAAATTATCGATAAAAACCTATTAAAGTGTAGGCAAAAAAATAACGGGAGGCAAAAATTGCCCCCCGCTCTAAACCACTACCATAAAAAAAATGTCCTTATCGTTCACACGAACCTTTCGGCGGTTGCCATAATAAATTCATGGCGACAAAACATCCTTTTTTGATCAGGGTTTTAAAATATTATTTCTGAGAGATCGCCACAGCAACTGCTACAGTAGCACCTACCATTGGGTTGTTACCCATACCGATCAATCCCATCATTTCTACGTGAGCAGGAACAGAAGAAGAACCAGCGAACTGAGCATCAGCGTGCATACGACCCATTGTGTCTGTCATACCATAAGAAGCAGGACCCGCGCCCATGTTGTCTGGGTGCAAAGTACGACCTGTACCACCACCTGAAGCAACAGAGAAGTAAGACTCACCAGCTTCCAAACGCTCGCGCTTGTAAGTACCCGCTACTGGGTGTTGGAAACGAGTTGGGTTAGTAGAGTTACCAGTGATAGAAACTCCTACGTTTTCTTTGTGCATGATCGCAACACCTTCGCGTACATCATCAGCACCGAAAGACAATACTTGTGCACGTTCACCGTCAGAGTAAGCTTTGCGCATTACCTCTTCTACTTTACCAGTAGTGTAGTCAAATTTAGTTTGAACGTAAGTAAAACCGTTGATACGAGCGATGATTTTCGCTGCATCTTTACCCAAACCGTTCAAGATTACTTTCAATGGCGTGTTACGTACACGGTTCGCAGATTTTACGATACCGATAGCACCTTCAGCAGCTGCGAAAGACTCGTGACCCGCCAAGAAAGCGAAACAAGTGTTTTCTTCTTTCAACAACATCGCACCCAAGTTACCGTGACCCAAACCTACTTTACGTTGGTCAGCAACAGAACCAGGAATACAGAAAGACTGGATACCTTCACCCAAAGCTTCAGCGATTGCTGGCGCATCTTTCAAACCTCTTTTAATAGCGATGGCAGCACCTACAGTGTAAGCCCAACCTGCATTTTCGAAGGCGATTGGCTGAATTTCTTTTACCAAAGAAATTACATCAACACCATAGTTATCACAGATTGATTTAGCTTCTTCCAAAGATTCAATCCCGTTAGCTTTTAATACTGAATTGATCTGATCAATTCGACGATCGTAACTTTCAAATAATGGCATAATGAATTAGTCTTTACGTGGGTCAATAAATTTAACTGCGTCTTTGAAACGGCCATAAGTACCTGAAGCGTTTTTCAATGCTTCGTCAGCTGTTTGGCCAGCTTTGATGAAGTCCATCATACGACCCAAGTTTACGAATGAATAACCGATGATTTCATCGTCAGCATCCAAACCTAACTGAGTTACATAACCTTCAGCAACTTCCAAGTATCTTGGTCCTTTAACTGTTGTTCCGTAAACTGTACCAGTTACACCACGCAAGCCTTTACCCAAATCCTCTAAACATGCACCTACTGGCAAACCACCTTCTGAGAAAGCTGTTTGTGTACGTCCATAAACAATTTGCAAGAACAACTCACGCATCGCTGTATTGATCGCATCACATACCAAGTCAGTATTCAATGCTTCCAAAATAGTTTTTCCAGTGATGATTTCAGAAGCCATTGCTGCTGAGTGCGTCATACCTGTACAACCAATTGTTTCAATCAACGCTTCCTGAATGATACCTTCTTTAACATTCAAGCTCAATTTACATGCGCCCTGCTGAGGAGCACACCAACCCACACCGTGAGTCAAACCTGAAATATCTGATACATCTGTAGCTTTAACCCATTTTCCTTCAACTGGAATTGGAGCCGCGCCATGATTTGCATCTCTAGCGATACAATACATTCCTTGGATTTCGTGAGAAGTTTCCATAATTAATGTTTTATTTGAAAACGATATTTTATATCTATTTTTTTAAAAATAAATATTAAACATATCGAAGAATTTTTTCCTTCTATGCTTCAGCAAAAGTAGGTGCTAAATACTAAAGGTGCAAACCAAAATATCTAACAATGATATAAATTTTTATCAAGCCTGCTATCACTGAAATGGATAGATTAAATAACAATCTTTAAAAACCGAGCATCAAATTAGATCATTTGATTCGCCTGGTGATGAACAACACTGTTTGTCGTTCTCTATTATATAATGGCAAATAACTTGCCACACGCGCCAAAAGGCCCTTTATTTCTAATTATTTCGCTACTAAAGAATCAATCTAAATAACCGACTTACAAAATCAATATATATAAATTGAAAAATAAAATTACAAGGGTGGAGAAATGAGCGACTCCAACCCTTGCAACTCAAAACTAACGATAACTAAACTTTTATATATCTATTTATTGGATAATGGGAACGCTTTTTTCTCCTTTCGAAGTTGTCCCAATGTCCCTTGTTCTTTAGGTATTCTGCCGATCAGCTTCGGTGCCGAAACACGCTGAGAGGTATAAATCCCAGTATGACCACTAAAATAATATGCAACAAAACACACTACTGCAAAATATAATAAATATTGAGATCCAAATAATTCAACACCCATAATGGTACAGGCCATTGGTGTGTTGGTCGCTGCTGAAAACACCCCAATAAATCCTAATGCGGCAAACAAAGCCACGGGCGCATTCAAAACTCCAGCAAGGGTATTTCCTAAAGTCGCTCCGACGAAAAACAATGGGGTAACTTCACCACCTTTGAATCCTGAGCCCAATGTTACGGCAGTCATCACTAATTTCATCAGCCAAGAATAAGCTTTTGCGCCACCAGCATGAAAAGCCGAAGAAATACAAACGCCCCCAGGCAAATAAGAACTTGTACCAATACCGATGTAATCGTAAGTTCCTGAAATTTTTACTACGGCAATCACGAAGATCGCTCCTACCACAGGCACGAGGTATTGATTTTTCAAAACCTTCGTCAATACTTCTTTTACTTTATGGGTCAGTTCACCAAATAAGAAACCAGCAAAACCGAAGGCAATCCCTGCCAAAGCAATTTTCCCTATCAGTAAAGCAATATGATCATAGTGTAAATCTTCATTGAACTGAACATTCACCTCTTTGGCAATATTAACCAGTCTTAAATGTTCATGAGATATTCCCCAGGCAATCGTTACAAAGTTACCTACTACTGAGGCGATCAATGCAGGAATTACTGCATGGTATTTGATTTTTCCGATAGCCAATACTTCGAGGGCGAAAATTGCACCTGTTATAGGCGTACCGAAAACAGAGCCGAAACCTGCGGCAACCCCTGAAATCAATATCAGCTTAGTGTCTTTTTCATCGAGTTTGTACCATTTGCCAAATTGTTGTGCAATGGCTCCCCCAATTTGAACAGCCGTTCCTTCACGACCCGCAGAACCACCAAAAAGGTGCGTGATTACGGTAGAGAACAATACGAACGGCGCCATACGTGTTGGCACCCCACCACCGGGCTCATGAATTTCATCGATAATTAAATTATTACCTCCCGCACTGTTCTTGCCATATTTTTTATAAGACCAAACGATCAAAATACCCGCAAGTGGCAATAAATAGATGATCCACGAATGATGCGCATAAGTACTCATTCTGTAACCTGTAGCCTCTTCCAACAACCACAGGAAGAAGGCGTTCAATGATCCCACGATCACCGCAATAGGCACGATGAGCAAAAACCATTTAACCAATAACTTGATTTGATAACCAATATGCTTTATCAGATCGATGTACATAATTTTATTTTTAGAATTGATAGTGACATGATGAATCGACAAGAGCCGCAGGGCCTTGCTGATAATCTTGTGGGAAGAATATTATTGAGGGGGTGGTTTGCGCTTCAAACGCGGATGGCTGAGATCCAGAAAAAATATATGGTAATAATGTATGCATATGACGTTCCCTACTTTTATTAAGTTAAAGTAGGAGTCATCAGCTTATCTCAGCATTTATGGCTAACTCCATAGCCCAATTTAAGAAAATAGCATTTTTCAGCTACTACTCTCTTCTATCCAAAAATGTGCCAAATACTCCAATTCATCCCACCCAATTGAAATTATTTAAGCTTAAACATCATCTCCGAAAAGTATAGTATTGCCTCGCTGAAATTTGAGCAGAATTTTGATCCCCTGTTTCAGGGCTTTGCGTGCAGGTTCCCTACCGATGCCCTTTTTAAATATTGAGTAAAAATTTGCCTACAGTTAATCAGATGGGTGAGATCAGGTTGAGCATAAGGCTAAAAGCCTCGTCCACTATATCGCCCCATTGAGTTGGCAATGTAAAAAGGTGTGAATATCAGACCTGCCACCACCGCTCCAACCCTCAACTATCGGATTGTACTTTATCAGTGGATGACCTTTCCCTCTAATCGTCCTTATTGGTTTATGACAGGCAAGAACCATTCATCCAGAAAAAAACTGACGATTCCCTAAAGAACATCTGCCAATCTATGAACGACAAAATAAGGCAAAATTGGTGGGTCGTATCACTCCCATTCCCACACTTTCTCTACTCAACCATTGCACCAATTGCATTATGTTAAATTAACTCCGCGCAAAATCCACGGCACGGACAAAGATTCGCAGGTCGCAAAAGTGCGCCGCATTTTCTATTATCCACTGATTAGTTCGTTTGAGCTTGCCAAAAGCGACTGATCCACAGCAAAGAAGGCATATAGAATGTTCACTTTGAATAAAGGCTGTCGCTACAATTGCCGAAGATAGCCGTCGTTTAGGAAGGCTTCATTTTCTGATTTTTATAGGCATTCCAAAAGGGCTTGATAAAGTGCTGCGCTTTAACCGCACTCATAACGCGCAGGTTCTCAAGGGAGGAGGTTGAACCATCGAGAAAAGAGAGCATCAGGTGGGTAGGCAATTTGCTGAAAAGATCCGCAAAAATCTGCGCCCCATTATACTCCTTTTGCGCCAAAAGCACCCGTAAAATGGTTTCATCAAACATTTGATGTACAGCACTCACAGGCTCGTTGACCTCCAGCGATTTTCCTTTTTTGATAGACTTAATCAGTTGCCCGACCACAAACTGGGTATTTCTGAAAGTGTAACCTGTTGAACCACGGGTGTCACCACCCACAACCCCCAAGTTCACAACCTTTCCTTCGTTTCTTTTAAAGGGAAAGGAGGTCATTGGAATAATACCAAACTCCTCTTCCACCACATCGAAAGTTCTTATTTTCAGGGTCTTGGAAATGTATTCTTTCAGCCCTTCCCTATACACCTCTTCGGCTAATACTTTTGGTGAAAAAAAGGTGTACTCCACAAAAATACGGTTGGGCGCCACAGGAAGTACATAAAAAAAGGTGGTGCCTTCAGTTTGCGGACACCTGAAATCCATCAGGTACATTTCATGTTTTTCGAACTGATGCAGCGTGGGCGTTTCAATCATCAGTCCCTTGAAATGCTGCAACAGGGTCGGGTGCTCGCCAAAAGATGACAAATCAGGACTGATACTGTTAAATACCACGGGTGCTTCATAATCTTGCTCGCCTGCGGTAACACGCCCAATTTTGGAATCAATATGCGACACCGACGCAACGACTGTGGTAATATTGGAAAACTGACTGATCACGGCCTGCGCATAGGCGTAGAAGTCAGCACTTCGTATCATTTGATAAACATACCTGCGCGGACGCAAAGGAATGTGCGTGCCCTCCTGTGTAAAGAAGTGCATTTTCGACCACGCCTTCGACACTAAAAAGTCAAAAGGCAGAGCTTCATCAGACCAAAAACACCACGTACGATCGTTACCCCGATCGGCCAGTGGCTTAGGATCAATGAGCAGCACGGCTTTATGATCAAAGATTCCTTCCTCCAAACCACGCACCAGTAAGCTCAGATTAGCCATCCCTAATCCGCAGAAAATGTAATCAAAATTGTTTGCCGTATTCATACCAAAAGATAGAGATAGAAAATGAAAACACAAAAAAGGCTGCCCAATAAGCAGCCTTTAAATCTCGGGAACACCCGATATGGTCTATTTTATGGAAGAATGAAGTTATCGTTTATGCCTTCAAAAATCCTTATCCTGCACAAGCAGAACATTCCGCATTCATGGTATTGGCCAAGCCCTGCGCCACCGACTGCGAACGCTGATAATACAGTGTTTTTACCTGTTGGCGCCAAGCTTGAATAATCAAACCGTTGACCTCTTTTGGACTCGCCGACGGCGGAATATTCAGGTTTACTGACTGCGACTGATCAATAAATTGCTGACGGTCTGCCGCTTGCTGAACAATGCCATACTGATTGATCTCCTTGAACGTTTTGAAAACCTCTTTCTCATCTTCGGTCAGGAAGTCCAAATGCTGCACAGAACCTTGCATCAGCACCTGTCTTCGCCACCTTTTTTGGCTGATTTTCGCTACATCCTAAAAATCAATCGATTACAATAAAAATAGGTCAAAAGTGGGTGTCCCGTTTCTAAATTTTGCCTAATTTAAGGCATGTTTGTGCGTGAAAAACTCAATAAAAGTGGTAGCATCAGTGTCCAAGTCATCTATAAATCCTCAAAAAAGTACAAAGTTGTTAAGACTTTTGGCTCATCGGCTGACCCAAACGAGATTTTAGCACTTAAAAATGAAGCAAATCGATGGATTCATGGTCAGACTGGTCAGGTTGTCATTAATTTCGATAATCAAAGAACCGAAACTCAACAGGTCCTTGACAAAATAGATCAAGTCAAATCAGTTGGCATTGATCTTCTGCTAAATTCCATTTATGACGAAATAGGCTTTAATCTTGTCGGTGATCTCTTATTTCGAAGATTGGTATTTTCTCGCATCGAATACCCTGTAAGCAAGCTTGCGACGACAGAGCATTGGTCGTTAAATCATGGAATGAATGTGTCTGTCAATACTGTTTACAGGCTAATGGATAAAGTTCATTCTGAGTATAAAGAGATATTACAACATCTTAGCTTCGAACACTCAAAACAAGTTTTAGAAGGCGAGGTGAATATTGCATTTTATGATGTAACCACTCTTTATTTTGAAACAGATCATCAAGATGATTTAAGAAAAACAGGCTTTTCAAAAGAGGGGAAACATCAAAATCCGCAAATTGTACTGGGCTTATTGGTTAGTAGAGGAGGCTATCCACTTGCTTACGAAATATTTGAAGGTAATAAGTTTGAAGGGCATACCATGTTGCCTATCGTGGATGAGTTCTGCAACAAATATAATATTACCAAGTTGGTAGTTGTTGCTGATTCAGGGCTCATGTCTAATAAAAATGTAAAAGAACTACTTAATAAAGGCTATGGATTTATTCTCGGAGCAAGAATTAAGAACATGAACAAAGAAGTCAAAGACCAAATATTAAACTTGACTTTGGGTAATGGAGAGTCTGCTGAAATAGCTCAACCTGATGGATTAAGGCTGATTATTACATATTCTGACAAAAGAGCCAAAAAGGATGGTAAAAACAGACAAAAAGGGCTTGATAAACTCAAGAAGAATATTGCATCAGGTAAGCTTACAAAGTCCAATATCAATAACAGAGGCTATAACAAATATTTAAAACTTGATGGCGAGGTAAAGGTGCAGTTAGATGAAGAGAAGTTCAAGGAAGATGGTAAATGGGATGGCCTAAAAGGCTATTTAACGAACGTAGAGGGTAATTCTGATGAAATCATTGCCAATTATGGAGAACTATGGAAAATTGAAAAAGCTTTTCGTATCTCGAAGACAGACTTAAAAATTAGACCTATATTCCATCGGATTCAAAAAAGAATTGAGAGTCATATCTGCATTTCCTTTGTTGCATATAAGGTACATAAAGAGTTGGAGAGACAGCTCAATATTAAAGAGGCAGGGCTAAGTCCTGAACAGGCAATCAAAATTGCTCGAAGCATTTATGAAATTCAAGTTCCACTGTCAGATGGCAGCAAAATAAACAAAGTACTTTTGTTGCAACCAGAGCAGGTAAAATTAGCGGAATTATTCAATTTTTGACTTGGGTGTCCCGATGGCGAAAACAGGAAAAAGGCTGCCCAATAAGCAGCCTTTAAATCTCGGGAACACCCGATATGGTCTATTTTATGGAAGAATGAAGTTATCGTTTATGCCTTCAAAAATCCTTATCCTGCACAAGCAGAACATTCCGCATTCATGGTATTGGCCAAGCCCTGCGCCACCGACTGCGAACGCTGATAATACAGTGTTTTTACCTGTTGGCGCCAAGCTTGAATAATCAAACCGTTGACCTCTTTTGGACTCGCCGACGGCGGAATATTCAGGTTTACTGACTGCGACTGATCAATAAATTGCTGACGGTCTGCCGCTTGCTGAACAATGCCATACTGATTGATCTCCTTGAACGTTTTGAAAACCTCTTTCTCATCTTCGGTCAGGAAGTCCAAATGCTGCACAGAACCTTGCATCAGCATAATTGATTTCCACACCTCTGCTGTGTTCTCCCCTTTACGGTCGAGCAAAGCCACCAAATATTTGTTCTTTCGGGTGAAGTTTCCATGCGACAAACCTACCGTAAAATAATTACTGTTTACAGGCTCAATACCTGGTGATACCTGCCCCAAAATACTCGCCGAAGAGGTGGTCGGTGCAATGGTGTTCAGCGTGGTGTTTCTTCTGCCATAACCTTTCAGTAATTCGGGCTCGCCCATTACCTCTGCCAATACAGTTGAGCCGCGCATAGATTCCGCCTGAATTTCCTTCCAGATATTCTTATTCAAAATGGTGGAAGTCAGGCAGTCGAAAGGTAGATCACGTGACTGCAAATAAGAATGCCAGCCCATTACGCCAAGTCCGAGCGCACGGTGACGCATAGCAAATTTTCGTGCTTTGGTCAAAAACGACTGCTCCTCCGACTTGTCGATAAACTCCTGCATCACGGCATCGAGGAAATAAATCATCATTGGAATATAGCCCTTCCCTTCAATTTCGTCCCAGCGTTCCAAATTAATCGACGCCAGACAACATACAAAGGACTCATCCAGACCATTCGGCAAAGCAATTTCAGTACACAGGTTGGAATTGTGAATACGCATCCCTTTGTCTTTGTAAACATCTACCGTATTGTTGTTTACCGTGTCCGAAAACATAATGTAGGGCAAGCCTTTCTCCTGACGTGATTTGATGATTTTTGCCATCACCCGACGCTTATCCATATCTCCACCGATCATTTCCTCCATCCACTGATCAGAGATCGTTACCCCATAAAACAGGTTCTGAATATCATTCCCAATAGATTTAATCTCCAAAAACTCCTCAATGTCGGCATGTTCAACATTCATATAGGCCGCAAAAGCACCTCGACGAACATTCCCCTGCGAAACCACATTTACCATGGTATCAAACATTTTCATGAAAGACACCGGCCCGTTGGAGGTTCCATTACCCGTGATTTTTGCACCCCGAGGACGCAAATCCCCAAAATAGCCGGAGGTTCCACCACCAAGCTTCGACATCATCGCCGCTTCCGAATGACAATCCACTATGGAGGAAACACTGTCGCCCACATAACTACCGAAACAGGAAATCGGCAAGCCGCGAACGGTTCCCATATTTGCCCATATCGGCGAAGCCAAAGAAAGGTAACCGTAAGAAATCAGGTCGTAAAATTGCTCTTCCACGCCTTCCAGCGCTGTTCCTTTGTAATATTTCCCTGCGGCATTGGCCACACGGCGAACGGCATCATCCACATTTTCGCCTTCAAGCAAGTACCCTCGCTCCAGCATTACCTGCGATTCTTCAGTCAGCCAATCGTATCGTTCTCTTTGGGTGTTAATAGGTGTAATCATTGGTAAAATCGGTAATTGTCGTTAATGTCTTTAAATAGGTCGGTTAAAATAAATCGTCGGCAGTAATGGACTGGTTATGCTTCGAATAATCAACAGGTCGCTTGGCAAAGAAATCGTCCTGCGTATTGGCAAATACTTCCTCTTCAAACCACAGCATCCGCTTGACGGCTTCAGGGTCAGGTTTGGAAAAATCATGGATGCCAATATCTTCCAGGCTTTTCGCCGTACGTGCAATCATGAACTGTTTCAAATCATATTTGGAGATATGCTCCAGTTCTCCATGTTCAAAGATCATGTCCAGAATCTGATCCTCAACCTTCAGGGAATCCGCAGCAATTTGTTTTAAGTCCGAAAGAAACTCCTCATCAATCAGTTCAGGGTATTCTTTGGCCACCTGATTAAAGAGCCAAATGCCTGCATTGGCATGAATTTGCTCATCCTTGGACGTCCAGGCGATGATATTTGAAGTGTTTTTCAGCTGCCCCTTGAATTTCGTAAAAGACAAAATGATGGCAAACTGACTGAAAAGACTGACGTTCTCTACCAACAGGGCGAAAACAGCAAGGGATTTCAAAAAGTCCTTGCGGCTGTGGTCACTCTTCAGCTGTATATTTTGGGTCAGCACCTCAAGGCGCCCCTGAATTTCTTTACGCGCCACAAATGCTTCAAACTCATCGTCGGCAATACCCAAAACCTCCAACAGGCGGGAATATGCCTCAGAATGTCGCCACTCACATTCCGCAAAAGTAGCACCGAGCCCGTTAAATTCCGGCTTGGGCAGGTGGCGGAATAAGTTCCCCCAATATTGCTTCACCGACACTTCTACCTGAGCGATGGATTTCAACGCATTCTTCACTGCAAATTGCTCCTTTTCAGAGAAGTTCACTTTAAAGTCTTGAATATCAGCCGAAAAATCTACTTCTGAATGCACCCAGAAGGTCTGATTGATGGCATCAATAAAAGGTAAAACTTCAGGATACTCAAGTGGTTTGTAAGCAATGCGTCGATCAAAGATCCCCATGGTTTATTTGGTGTTTTTATGTTGTTCAAAATTGTTAAACAAACATAATAAGAATGATTATTGAAGGAAAATCTCAAAAATCACCCCTTAAAAAAAGTAAAATTCAAAATTTCGGTCGCCCACAACCGATGCAATTCTCACCTTAAATATTCCTTAAAAACTAATATTTATCACCTTAAAATAGTCCATTTATTAGCTTGGCCCTTTTCAGCGATCCTCAATTTCAAAGCCCTATCTGATTGAAAACCAAATTTTTTTTACCTGCAATCCACCACTTTGAGCTCAATAACACCTACTCTCATTATTAACACTTAATCATTAAAATATCATATTTAATAAAATTATCATCCACCCCTATGCGCGAATAATTCACCCCCAAAAACTTTTTATTTCTACTTATCGTTTTTATTTTTGTCGCACACGACATAAATAATCCTATACCAATATTTTCATCATCATGAATCCACAATTTTATAATTTCGAGGCCAATACCCTGACAGGGAAAAAAATATCCATGGAAGATTTTAAAGGCAAAACCGTTCTGGTGGTTAATACTGCGAGTAAATGCGGACTTACGCCTCAGTATGAAGGACTCGAAGCCTTGTACAAAAAATATAAAGACCAGGATTTCGTTATTTTAGGCTTCCCCTGTAACCAATTCGGCAATCAGGAGCCAGGAACGGCCTCAGACATTCAGGAAGGATGCCTGATCAATTATGGGGTTTCCTTTCCAATGTTTGAGAAAATAGAGGTCAATGGTGATAATGCCCATCCGCTGTACAAATATTTAAAGGATAAGAAATCTGGCTGGTTTGGGTCAAGAATCAAATGGAACTTCACGAAGTTTCTCATCAGCGATCAAGGACATGTGCTGAAGCGCTACTCGCCAACAACCAAACCACAGAAAATTGAAAAAGACCTGAAAAATTGCTTGTCTTAAAAGCCGAATTCTTTTCACCTTTGCCCCGTAAAAAATCATTGAGGCTATGAACGATAAATATGACCCGTTAAAACTCGACAATCAACTTTGCTTCCCCTTGTATGCCACCTCAAGGCTGATTGTCAGGGCTTACCAGCCATTTTTGAATAAGCTGAACCTGACGTATCCACAATATCTGGTCTTGATGGTTTTATGGGAAGAGGATGCGCAACCTGTCAATGACATTGCCAAAAAACTGATTCTGAACACCAACACCATCACCCCTTTATTGAAGCGCATGGAAACACTGGGTCTTATCAGCAGGACAAAATCAAGTGAAGACGAGCGTAAAGTGATTGTGTTACTCTCCGAAAAAGGCAAAGCAATGAAAGAGGATGCCCTGAAAATCCCTGAGGAACTGAAGGCTTCCCTAAAGGTGGAGGAGATTCCACAGGCGGAAATGATCGCCCTAAAACAGACCCTTCAGGCATTCATTGCACAGCTGCAATAAAATATCCCGAAGGAAGGAATTTCCGTTCGTTTGACTGTTTAACTATAATTTTCGATATATTTTTCATAGATTAAGGAAGAAACTACACCACAGCAAATCCTCCAACCTATGAAAAATATTTTTTTTCTATTCTTATTTGGCCTCATTGCCCATGCCGCGCACGCCAATGGCGAGCACGAAAAAAAGGAATCCATGCCACAGCACTGGTCAAGGGGCATTTACCATCAGACGCAGGGGAAGGCACCGTATGTCAGGAGTCAGTCCATTGGCGAATTAAGCTTCGTTACCGTCGCCACGCCATTCGACAGCCGCAGAAGTCCTTCCTTTAAGATGAAATATTTTTTTGTGGATGAAAACCAAAAACGCACAGAAATTCATTTTGGCCTTTTCGGTTTGTCGAAACAATCGAAACAGACCATCGCTCAAAGCCTCAAGCAGCTCGACACGAATGCTCGGATTAATAAACGCCAATTAATCTCCATGCTCCAAGCGCATAACGAGCAATAAACGATTCCTGAAATCCGTTGAAAAGTATCATTAAACCTGTCGGTCTGCCTGATATATTCACGTTGCCAACAATTAAAAGAACATGCCAGCTAAACTGATAATTATATTGACGATATTTTCAACTTCGATTTTTGCACAAGTTGATTGTAGGAAATATCCTGACAAATACATTCCGACTGATTTGGATGACGCATTGAATTATCTTGATTGTAAATGGAGTGATTCTGATAAAGAGGAATTTAAAAGCAAGCCTGAAAATGACGCAGTAGTTGAGTTGCATTTTGGGACAGGAATGGGAATTAGGAACAGTTGGGGATTATGGAAAGGAGATTCTGGTATTTCAAAATATTTTCGTGATTTAGGGATAAATCACCCTGATGATATGTCGAGCATTATTTTGACGTCTTTTCATAGGTATTTAAATAAACAGGATGTTAAAATTGACGAACAGGTTAAGTATTATATCGCATATTGGAAAAAAACAAAGCAAGCTGAATTTGAAAGAAAAAGAAATGATTTTAACGAGTTCAGCATTAATGACACAGTTGATTTCTTATACAACTTTGATTTCATCTCGAAAGAACAAGAAGATAAATACATGGATGATTCTTGTTTCGCAAGAGGTATAGTCCTTAAAAAAGACACGGTTGATTTAAAACTCCAAATTCAGCTTTTTGAAAGTTGTGACGAGGATGGGATTATCCTTTCAATAAGTGACGAATATATCAAAAAAGAAACGGAATGGGTTCTGAAAGAAAAGGACAAGAAGGAAATTATGAGAAAAGGAGAAATTAAGTGGACAAATTATGATAATTGGGAAACGATTGAATAAGTAACTGTTGGCAACAATGCATCATAAGTAATGCGGGGAACGTAGCATTTATGAGGGTTTGTGCTGTATTTGAGCCCGCCAAATCTACGATTTGACGAGCTAATTAAAATTTGAAAGTTAACTGTGAAATCGTAGTTTTGGCTACTTAGCTATTTGAGACAGTTGTGGGTTAAATTCCGCACTACTCATATGCGAGCCGATTTTCAGCGGATTTATTGGACACAAAAAAACCATGCCTTATGAAAAAAGCATGGTTAATTTAGCGTTTATACTTGTAGCGTTATGTAATTCTATTTTTGAGCGATAATTTTCACCACAGGAACACCCATCATGTCTTGTTCCAAGGTTAGTTTACCATCTTTAATGCTCCCGTGGGTTCCGCCGATTTTCAAACCCGCCAATGGGTTACCCGCATTAGGATCAACATTATAAGCTGATTGCAACCACGATTGCTTTTTCTCAGGCATTTTATTATCCGAAGAGAAAGTATACACTCCAGCGTTAAAGGACACTTTCAAATGATTGAAAGTCATCACATCCGCCGCTTTCATATGTGGGTCAACCACAATATTAATATGATTGTCATCCTCACGGCTCACAATCAATGTTGCGCCTTTAGGTACAACGCCCTTTTTCAGGCTCTGATGCTGTGCCTGAGCACCTTCAGCAAATATTCCATCCAAACCTTTAGCCATTGACTCATAAGTTTGAGGCTTATAGGTACCGCTAATATCACTTGTTAAGTTGGCAACAGGATCGTTATCTTTTGAACAAGCTGTAAAAACGGTCGACAAAAACAGGAAGGCAACAATTAATTTTAGGGTAGTTTTCATAAGTAGTAGTTTTGTTTTCATAGCTAATCCAAATAAAGTGCCAAAAACAACCTACCAATAATTATTGAAATCTGAAGGCGGAAATTATAAATATCACTTCATCAGATATTACATTATTGATCCCTGAAAGCATTCTTTTGCCCTTAAATATCCTCGTTTGTCTATCATAAAATGGGCAAATAATCTTTAATTTGTAGGGCATAAAGAACTCCATTATGAAAATTTTACATACTTCGGATTGGCATTTAGGTAAAAAACTCCATCAGTTTGACCTCCTTGAAGACCAACGCTATTTTTTGCAATGGCTCACCGATTACATAAATGAACAACAAATTAATCTCCTGCTGATTGCTGGAGATATTTTCGATACCGCCCACCCACCAATGGGTGCTCAGGAACTTTATAATAATTTTCTTGCCCAGCTGTTCAAGGCCAATTATCCTGAAAAGATCATCATTACCGATGGTAATCACGATGGCAGAGCCAATATGCGCGTGCCGAAAAGCATTCTTAAAGCCCTCAATATTGATGTGGCCTGCCAACTCGAAGAGGAGCTTGACGAGCATATTATAACATTTCAGTCTGGCGACGAAACAGTTTTAGTGGGTGCCATTCCTTTTTTAAGGGATCAGGACCTACGAAAAAGTGTCAGCGATCCTACCATTGAACCTGAGGTCGCCATCAGGTCGGGAATTGAAACCATTTATGCAAACCTTGCTGAGAAAATGACTGCCCGACTGGCGGAGGCGCCAAAAATCGCCATGGGACACCTGTACACTCAGGGGGTGAAACTTGAAATTCCAGAAACGGAGGAAGGCGACCAAAAAGTTCCGGACAGCGAGCGCCCGATCCAAATGGGGCATCAGGCATCGGTGAACAGCAGTATTTTCCCTGCCACTTTCGATTATGTCGCACTGGGCCATATTCATCTGCCACAGCAAATCAGTGGTCCAACGGAAATTCACTACTCGGGTGCGCCCTACCCTTTGAGTTTTGCAGAACGCAATTATAAATCGCAATGCAACCTCATCACGATCAAGGGGCAGAAAATTCAGGCGATTGACAAAATCCGAATTCCCGTCTATCGAAAATTCATCACCCTCAAAGGCACCTTGGCAGAGATCAAACTTAAGGCGGATCAGTTCGAAACATTCACTGCCCCCTCTTTAATAGAGGTAAAATTGGTGGAAAAGGATTACGATCCACTGTTACGTTCCCGATTCGATGAATGGCGCGAGGAATTTCATCAGTCACAAAAACACGCCATCATTGTTAAAAGCAGTATTGTTTTTACCCACGACAGCCGAGATGCGCAACAGCTCTTCCAAAAGCACCAAATCAATCAGCAGGAATTTACGGCGGAGAAAGTTTTTCAGGCACGCCTTGAACTGGCCGTTGATTTAGACGAACTCACTAAAAAGGAAGTGCTCGAAGCCTTTTTCACTCTTGCTGAAAACACCACCAAAAACGACTAAGCCATGAAAATCAATAAAATTGTTATTCATAATCTCAACTCCCTGAAGGGAAAGCATACCATCGATTTTGAAGGTGAAGAGCTGAAGCAAGTCGATTTGTTGGCCATTGTGGGAGATACAGGTGCAGGAAAAACCACCATTCTCGACGCCGTTTTATTGGCGTTGTTCAATAAAACCCCACGCTACAATAAAAGCCTCAGTGCCAAAGAACTTGAGCAAAGTGGCGGAATTGTTACCCGAGGTGAATCTGAAGCTGGGGTAAGTATTGATTTTGAAATCAAGAAGAACGGCAGCATCGCCTATTATCGGGCAAAATGGTCGGCAAGAAAAGGAAAAAAAGGAGAAGCCAAGCATAAGATTCAGGCCTACCATATGGAGTTTTCTGCGCTCGGCAATTTACATAGTGAAGAGGGGGAAATCCTCGCCAAAGGGGCAGAAAGCAAAGTCCGACCATTGATCGAAGAAATCGTGGGGCTGAATTATGATCAGTTTATTAAAGGAGTGATGCTCTCGCAGGGCGCTTTTGCCAAATTCCTGCGTGCCAATAAAAAGGACAGAAATGCGTTGCTGGAAAAAATCACCCGATCATTCGATTTTAGGGAAATTTCCAAGGCTTCGTATTTAAAGAATAAAACGCTGCAAGACGCCATCCTTCAACTGAAACAAGAAAAGGAGGCTCAAAAATGTCTGAGTGCGGAAGAAATCATTTTGATAAATGAAGAAATTGAGCGTCTTCAACCTCAATCAGTGGCTTTGGAAGAAGAAATTAAGGTGCTGAAAGAGCAGCTGAACAATTTCAAGGCACTGAAGCAGAAACAGGCTGAAAAGCTACAAACCGACACCGCAATTCAGGAACTGACACAGGAATGTACTGCATTTGCGGAGGAGGAACAGAAACTTCAAAATTACGAGGCTTGTCTGCCCTACTTGGCAGATTTTGAAGCCCTGAAAAACAAAGAAGATCAACTGCAGGAAGAATTAAAAAGCCTCCACGATTTATCGGGTGCTGTGGAAGGTTTATTGATGCTGAAGGAGCAATTGAAAAAGGAAGTTGAAAAAAGAAAGCAAGCGCATGCTGAATTCAATAAGGCTTTCGAGGAGAAATTGGTACTTATCCAACAAACCGAAGTACTTGATCAGCAGATAAAAGCACACCAAAGTACCCTTGCCCACCTTGAGCCAAACCATCAATCGGCGGTCAAAAAACAGCAGGCAATCCAACAAAAAATTGTGTCCCTGCAGGAGAAATCCGAAAAGTTGCAGGAACAACGCGAACAAAAGCAAGCTTGGCTCGAGCAGTTTCAACAGCTCGAACATTTGCGTAACGACCTGCCATTTCTCGAAAATATCAAGGCACAGATGGCTGATCAGCAACAGGCGATTGAAAGCAAGCTGAACACGATCAACAGCGACAAACTGGTGGGCAAAATTAAGGATGCCCTTGCGAAACAACAACTTGCGGACATGATTCCTGAGTGGATTTCAACAACTGAAAAAAGCTGTACTGAACTTCAGGAGCAATTGGCCTATAAATGGGATGAGGACACCTTTAAGGCACAAATCTCATTGCTGGAACAAGCTGAAAGATTATTTAAAGACCAGCAACAGGTTGAGCAAGAACAACAGCTTTGTCAGCAAAATATTAAATTGGTACTGGCGGAGAAAGTGAAAACCAAGGCCGAGCATCAGCAATTGACGGTGCAATTGAAGGTACATGAAAACGAATTTGACATTGCAAAAAAGGAGTATGAAAATACCAAATTGATGCATGATCAGGGCGTGGCGTACCTACGGTCAAAACTTCTACCGCAGGAGCAGTGCCCTGTTTGCGGCGCAACGGATCACCCACTTGCTGACCAACCTACCGATCAGTCATTGATCAGCAGGGCGGAAAAAAATGTTCAACTAACAGAAAAGCAAAAAGTATCGACTGAAAAGCAATTAATGGATTCGGAAGGCCGCCTCAAGCAAGCGATTTTCAAAATTGAAGAATATGAAAAATCCCTGAAGAGCATCGGTGAGAAATCGCAGCAGATCGCTGATGAAATCACAAAAATTAAGGCTTCCAATTTAACGGGCACACCGCTACAGTCAGAAAATATTCCATCGACCATAGCGACAGTTCATACTGCAAAGCAACAGGCTGATATGCTGAAACGGTACGAGCTCATGATCAGTGAATTGTCAGAAATAAAAATCTATACGGACAGAATCACGGAAGCTGAAGGAAAAATAGCACAGCGTATTGCCCCTTATCAACAACTCATTCCCGATGCCGACCTCTCCGCTTTAACACAGCATGCACAGCTTTTTGAAACCAATAAAGAGGCGCTAAACAACCTTTCTGAAGCTTGCTCCATTCATCGTAATGACCTTCAGAATGCCAAAGAGCAACTTGAATTGAACACTGCCGAGCTGACAAAATCTCAGGTGGAAATTGAGCAGTTAAATACTGTCCTTAAAGACCTGCAACAACAGCGACAAACCATTTTTGGCGATCAGGAAACGGAAAATGAAAAGCAGCAGTGGGCAGCAAAACAGCAAGCCAGCACTACCGCCTTACAAAATGAGGAACAAAAACTCGCCCTCAACAAGCAGGAAATTGAGCAGAAGCAACAGCTGACCATCGCGAGCAGGGAAAAGCAACAACGCCTCAAATCGAGCATCAATGCGCTGAAGGAAGCATTTGAACAGGCATTGGCAAAGCTGAAAATGTCGGAACGGTCGGCCTTTGAAACCGTCCTGAAGTATAAAGCACAAGCCGAGGGATGGAAGGCCAAAAGAGAAGCCCTGCATCAGGAAAACACCAGGCTAAAGGAACGTTTACAGGGTACTGAAAAGAATATTCGTGAGTTGCAAAGCAAGATTGGTGACCAAAGTATTGCGCCTGAAAAAATGGACGACCTCCTGCAAACAAAGGCCGAGGAACACCACCATTTTACCCAGGAAATGGCAAACCTGAAAGCCAAGCTCAATCACAACGACTCGATATTATCCTATTCAAAGTCACTCGATCAGAAAATCAAAAAACAAGCAGAAAATGCCAAGGTTTGGTATATTCTCAACGAACTGATTGGCAGTGCTGAAGGAGATAAGTTTAATAATTACGCCCAGTCGCTGATGTTGGGAATACTGCTTGAATACGCCAACAAATACCTGAATATGCTGAATAAACGATATCAGTTTGTTGGTATTCCTGAGCATAGCAACGAAGATGATCTCTATATCAGAGATATTGAAATGGGCAATGAGATCAGGGCGATAAAAACCCTCTCTGGCGGCGAAACTTTTCTTTTGGCGCTTTCTATGGCTTTGGGCTTGTCTGATATGGCGAGTCAAAAAGTGAAAATTGAAAGCCTATTTATAGATGAGGGATTCGGTACGCTCGATAAAGCCACCCTTGAGGAGGTCCTCGCCACGCTTGAAAACCTTCAGGACAAAACTGGAAAGAAGATCATCATCATTTCCCACGTACCTGAGCTACAGGAACGAATAAGCACCCAAATCCGTTTGGAAAAAACAGGTGCAGGATATTCTAAACTGACCATCCAACACTAAAAATTTACGCTGGCATTCGTGCCAGCGTTCCCTTTTCACCTCAAGCTGATCAACCTAAAATATGGCCTATTTACAAGACCCCAGAGTGTTTTTTGCCACCGAACGAACTTTGCTGGCATGGGTACGCACCGAAGTCGCCTTGCTCGGATTTACCTTTCTGATCAAAAAATTCACCATGGAAGCCATCACTGGCGTCATTTCCATGGCTTCCTTACACTGGATCGTCGGCTTCCTGTGCTTCGGCACTTGCCTTTTCTCCCTGCTGTCGGTCCTCCACATTTATTACTCCCTTAATAAATTAGGGCCTACCGAGCTGCCGACCAAATTTTCAAAAACCTTCATGATGTTTGTATGCATCACCAGTCTCATAATGAACATCGTGATCAGCCTGATCATTATCACGATGAAACCGCTTTAACCTGTCATTTTATTGGTTCATAGGTTGATGAACATAAACGGACTTTCTGGCAATCCCTGAGTGCATAATGACTGTAAACCACCAAACCAAACAGGCAAAACTTGATCGGCTCTTGGAAGCAGCTAAGCCATATATCAGTGGTGACAAAGGCCTGAAGTACGCTCCATTGACGCCTATTTGCCAATCGACTAAATTAACCGAACAAACCGAAGGCCAATAATAATGCGTCGGTTTGCGAAAAAAGCATTAACTTGCAGTCATGAATGAACGCAGAACTATCCGAGAAAATGAAATGACCCTTGTTCGTCATTTACTGAAATTGGCAGGTTTAGATCCTGACAGTATCAACATCCCAACCGAGGTAGAAGAATATGAAGGCGGAAAAATGGGCAGTATAAATTTTACTGACTTTAATAAAGCACCTTACTTGAATGACCTTGTTCAGGTGATTTATACTGACAGTGACCAAACGCCCGTGGTTATTACGCTGACGCAAAACAGTGAACACGAAATTTTGGATATGGATTTCTGGAAGAAAGATTTTTCTAAATTGATCACTTATCCAACCCCTGAAAAAGTTGCCGTTAAAGACCCTAACGCCTTAATTTAGGGTAAAAAAATGGGGAGAACCCCTTCTCCCCTCAAAATCTAAAAAGAATTATACCTGATGGCTTAACCCTTTCTTAACCGTCTACAATTTAAGGGTTTATAATCATTCAAAATAATTTATATATTAATCTAACATCATCTCTTTATCAAATTTGTTTTATAACATTAATTGAAATTTCAATTATTTAAATTTGATAATTACCGAGGAAAATATTACACAAAATACTTTTCCTTTTTGAGGATTATCTTAAATAATCCACATGAATTTTAGAAAGCTATTTGTCTAAAATATACATATAGCTAAAATTTTAATTTCTTTATTGATAAAATGCTATGGCAGATCACGCATTCGATTTCTCTCCCTACCTGAAAAATTTAGGTATCAAAAGCCCAAATAAAATGCAGGAGGCTTGCTTGGCAAATTACCCTGTAAAGAAAAATTTACAGCTTTGGTCACCAACAGGTAGTGGAAAAACATTAGGCTTTCTTCTTCCGATCCTCGCAGAACTTGATCCTGAGGTAGAAGGTGTACAGGCCCTGATCATCTCACCTTCCAGAGAATTGGCCTTACAGATTGAGTCCGTTTTCAAGAAAATGAGGACCAACTATAAAATCAACAGTGTCTATGGTGGGCATCCGATGAGGACTGAAATTAACAACTTTAGGCACATGCCAAGTATCATTGTCGGAACACCGGGCCGATTACTTGACCATTTCGATAAAGAAAACATTGATGGCAGCACGATCAAGCACCTGATCCTTGATGAGTTCGACAAAAGTTTGGAAATGGGCTTTTTGCGCGACATGGCTGACATCTTTTTCCACTTGCCCAATGTGACACATAAATTTCTGATCTCTGCTACGGCTGACATCGAAGTGCCTGAATTCATCAATATGCCTGATGCCCATTTGCTTGACTTTTCAGAAGAGCATACCAAAAGTGAGCTACAATTAAAGAGCCTCACAACGGCAGATGAGGATAAATATATCGGTCTGCGCGCCTTATTGGGTGAAATTGGCGGAGAATCGACCATCATCTTTTGTAACCACAAGGATGCGGTACGCAGAATTCATGAACAACTGACTCTCGACAAAATTGATTGTATCCCCTATCACGGAGATTTAGACCAACAAGAAAGAGAGCGCGCCATCATCAAATTCAGAAATGGCAGTGCACATTTTTTGATTACCACTGATTTGGCAGGCCGTGGTCTGGATATCGATCAGGTGGCCCATGTGATTCATTACCAGTTACCACGACAGGTGGCTACGTTCACGCATAGAAATGGCCGAACCGCACGGATGGATAAAAATGGTACTGCTTATGTGATGCTTTCCGATAAAAAAGGGGACATTGATTATCTGCCCACCAATATGGAAGCGATCTCCTTTGATCTTGAAGCCGAAGAACAACGAAGCATTCCAGCGCCCCTATGGACGACCTTATTTATCAGCAGAGGAAAAAAAGACAAAGTCAACAAAATAGACATCGTTGGATTGCTCTGCCAGAAAGGAGGGCTTGAAAAACAGCAAATCGGTAAGATTGATGTCCTTGACTTCTGCGCTTTTGTGGCTGTTTCCGCTGATGTTGCACAAAGAGTAAGTAAGCAACTCCGTGAGGAGAAAATCAAAAAAAGGTCGGTAAGAATTGGTATTGCCAGATAATAAATCTTTTAAAGGGCTGTTCTATGAAAAAACAGCCCTTTTTTCTTTAATATTCCAAACAAGATCATGTAAGATAAGATGTAAGAAATTCATCAGGTGTGCAAAATTCAAAATTTAACTATTTGTATTATTTTTTTAACTTTAACCATCCTTTACTTTTTATTTTGATTATTCTTGCTGAGGTCATCCAAAATCCCCTCCATTCGTAATTTTTCCATAGATTCATCCAGAATTCGTCCACTTCAAAAAGGATGAAAAATGTCCTCTCCTCCTTATTTTTCTTACACCAAAATCATTTTTCCATCCTAACATGCCACTGATAATCGACAATCATTTGGGCGCAGGGACGTTATTCTCCATAGAAACTATTTATAGCATATGGAAACCAATAAACCTGTTTTACTTGTAGTTGATGACGACAACATGATTATCAAAATCATCAATCATTCGCTTTCGAAACACTATGAAATCGTCTCATTTACAGATATGCGGAAAGCCATGCAGGCACTTGCGAACGGACTAACGCCTGACCTGTTTATAATTGACCTACAAATAAAAAATGATACTGGGATTGAGCTGATAAAATTCATCAAGTCTTTTGACGCCTATTTCCCAGAACAAATTCTCTGCCTATCGGCAGACAATGATCAGAGTAGCATCAGTGCGGTCTTTAATGCTGGCGCATTTGATTATCTGAAAAAACCATTCAATCCAAGAGAATTGAAATTGAGACTTGACCGGATGCGTCACCGTCATCAACTTATTACGATGTGTGCCTTGCCTGTTGAAGCAACACCATACACGACGGTTTCAAACATCAGTCAAACCGCTTAAATATTTCTCCCATATATTAATCTACTTTAGGAATGCTTCGGCATTCCTTTTTTATTATACACAAAAAAAAGGGGCACAATGTGCTCCTTAAAAGGTTTATAAGATCATGGCCCTGAAAGAATGGGTTTATGCCTTCAGTCAATTATGCCGTTTCAAAAATTATCGCTAAACAGATTCGAAAACTGCTTACTACTTTAATTGCATAGCAGAAATAGAATCCATCAGTGACCAAGCCATTTCAGCCATTTTCGTGTTTTTGCCCTGATACAGTCTTAACATTTTCATCTGCTTGATTAAAAGCATCTCTAAATCCGTATCACCAAGATCCTCACTTTTTAACCAGCGCATATCCCAGACGGGGAAACGACGCTTTAACAATCGTTCCTGAAAAACCGTCGACAGAATTTCATGCCGTCCATCTGCTTTAATGCTTTCAAATAACGACATCACATCGTCTTCCTCTCCTTCGATATATTGCAAAAACAAGCCATCATTATAATATAAATAACCACTAATCTGCCGTTTTTGGTTCGCAATAGAGGACAGGTTGCAAAGCTCAATTAAGCCCGTTCCTTCAAAGGGGCTGGTGCTTTTACTTGTGTAAATTAGACTAACCATGATTTTTAAATTTTATATTATTTAGTGAAACGAAGGTGAATGATGAACCACCTTTGAATGTAAGGTTTAAGTATTTTTTGCTGACAAATCGTATTTTTTATCACATATCATCGTCATTCAATGGCTATTCTACGGCAATAAATCATCATTGATATTCATCAAAAGTACGCTCCTTATATTTTGTCATGCCACTGCCCTACAAAGGCGCACAAACCGTTTATCAAAAGAAACAACTGCATCATGACGAATAAATCGCTTATTTTCAGCCCTGTATATCAGGATATTCTGAACGCCATTGACGCTGTGGATCCTGTGGCATACGGATCGGACCGAAATTTTTTGGATGGCTCCGTGAGCCGACTTTCCCCCTATATTTCTCGGGGTGTGATTTCCACTAAAATGGTCATGGAGCGCATACAGGAACGTGATCTTCCCAGGGAAAAAATAGAAAAATTCATCCAGGAGCTCGCCTGGCGTGATTACTGGCAGCAATTATGGATCGCCCATGGAGAGGCCATTAATCAAGACCTCAAAAAGCCGCAGCAACCCGTAAATCATTATGGCATTCCTGAGGCTATCGCAGGTCACCGAACTTCCATAAAAGCAATTGACGATTGCATTGAGGCCTTTTATGAAACAGGCTACCTGCATAATCATGTCAGAATGTATATTGCAGGTATCAGTTGCAACCTCGGCTTTGCCCATTGGCTCCATCCTGCACAATGGATGTACTATCATTTGCTGGATGGCGACTGGGCGAGCAATGCCCTAAGCTGGCAATGGGTGGCGGGAAGCAACAGCCATAAAAAATATGTCGCAAATCAATCCAATATCAATAAGTACTGTTATAGCGACCAAAAAGGCACCTTCCTGGATGTCCCTTATTCCGCCTTTGATCAATGGGAAATTCCTCAAGAATTGGAAAAGTCCGTGAAATTGGATCTTCGCAGCCCACTGCCCACCACTGAAGCAATCAATATCGACCCCAAACAAAACACCCTGATTTATAACTATTATAATATGGACCCCAAGTGGCACGAGGGAGCACCTGCCAACCGTATTTTATTACTTGAGCCTGCCATTTTTGAAAAATACCCCGTTGGTCAAAATGCCATTAATTTCCTGCTTTCCCTGCGGACAAATATTCCTGAATTGCAGGTTTTCGTTGGGTCTTTTGCTGATTTGAAAGCACAGGCAGGCACAAGCGCTATAATATACAAGGAACATCCGCTGAATACTCATTATACAGGAACCGAGGAAGCACGAGACTGGATGTTTCCCGTGGAGGGTGCATACCATTCATTTTTTGCGTTTTGGAAGAAGTGCAAAAAAACTGCGGTGTACCATGAAGCCTAAAATTAACCTTGTCTGGATAAAACGTGATTTACGCACGCAAAATCATGAGCCGCTGCATTTGGCTGAAATGCAGGATATCCCCTACCTGATCATTTACAACTTTTCGCCCTCAATGGTGCAAATGCCCGACTTTGATGATCGACATGGCCGTTTTATTTTGGAGTCGATTGAAGAGATGAATACGGTTTTCGCCCCTTTCAAGCGAAAGATTATCGTGGCCTATGCTGAAATGCTGGACTTGCTGAAGGCACTTGCTCCACACTACCAACTGAAAACCGTTTTCAGCTATCAGGAAACTGGTCGTCAGTTAAGTTGGGATCTGGATAAAGCGGTCAATTCCTATTGCCAGGAGCACAAAATCCATTGGCAGGAATCTCAACGCGACGGCATTGTTCGTGGACTCCGAAACCGTACAAACTGGGATCGGCTATGGACAAAAACCATGGAAGCGCCTCTCCTAAAGAATGATTTCAAGCTGAATGAATTCAAAATGACACCTAACATTTTCGACAGCTTCCAGCTCCCTGACTCAATGCGTAAAAAATGGACTTCTTCCTCCCACAGCATGCAGCAAGGCGGAGAGGCCAATGGATGGAAATATTTGACCTCCTTTGTGGAAGATCGTGCCAAAAATTACCGAAAACACATCTCCAAGCCTGCGGAGAGTAGGCGATCATGCGCGCGCGTGTCGCCCTATTTGGCATGGGGGAATTTATCCGTGGCACAGGTGTACCAGTTTGTGAAATATCATGGTAATAATCTGTGGTACAAAGCCAGCTTTTCGGCTTTCCTGACCAGGCTTCGCTGGCACTGTCATTTTATTCAGAAGTTTGAAATGGAAATCAATTATGAACACCGCTGCATTAATAAAGGCTTTGAGCTCTTGCAATGGGAGCGCAAGAACGACCTCATAAAAGCATGGGAAGATGGACTGACGGGCATTCCGATGGTGGACGCCTGCATTCGCTGTGTTAAAGCTACTGGCTGGATCAATTTCAGAATGCGTGCCATGCTCGTTTCATTCTTTTGCCATCGGTTAGGTCAGGACTGGCGCTGGGGGGTGGATTTTCTTGCCCGACAGTTCCTTGATTATGAGGTCGGCATTCATTTTACCCAATTTCAGATGCAGGCAGGCACCACAGGAATTAACACCATTCGTATTTACAACCCTGTAAAACAAGGGCAGGATCACGACCCCGAGGGAGCATTCATCAAAAAATGGGTGCCAGAATTGAGAGCCCTCAGTCCGGCACAAATTCATGCTCCCTGGGAAGCCACACCGATCGGTCTGTCGTCAGTAGATTTTAAATTAGGGACTGATTACCCACTGCCGGCTATTGACCTGGTAGAAAGTGCCAAACGAAATCGTCAGAAATTATGGCAACACCGAAAGCACCCTTTGGTAAAAGAAGAAGCACAGCGGCTACTGCAAAAGCATGTACGTCCTAAAAAATAATCCTGAGGCAATACGTTCTCGCCCCATAAGGAACAGATGATGCTGTATTGACCACAAATTATCGTTCAATATTTAGTTTAGAGCACTGCACTATACTGTAATACTCCTTGGGTCAGTACCCAATGTCATTGGGTTAGACTTAATATTTAACGCCTAACACAATGCTGACTTCCCTTAGATTGTTCAAATGGTTACGTGAGCCATAATGAATTGTACCTTTACATTCATTTCAAATTTACACCTGAGTAACCCCAAAACTCTTCGCTTAATGACATCGGTTCAGTACCTATACGGCAACGTCATGATATTTAAATTTCATAAAATTTCAGGGGGAAGTCGGCTATAAATTTAAAATTAGTCAAGTAATTTAGGCATTTTAGGGGATGTAATCGCAAATGTAACCCATCGAATGAGCCAACTGTAATCTTTGGCCGATACTTTTGAGCAAAGATCAAGCCCTGCACATCGGCAGGTAACTGATCATTAATTGTCATCATTTTTATCGCCATAATATTCATGTGTAGACCCATTTTTCTAATTATCGCATGCTGTTTTGCGTTCTTCTCTTGTCAGAAGCACCAACAAACAGCGTCCAACAATCCGCAAGCTTCAACGAAGGCAACGATTGATTTGGCCAACCCTTTGGTGGGTACCGATTCCGACTTTGAGCTCTCCAACGGAAATACCTATCCCGCAATTGCAACACCTTGGGGGATGAATTTCTGGTCGCCACAGACTGGTGAAAATGGAAATGGTTGGATGTATGCCTACCGTGCAAAAAAGATTCAGGGCATCAAGCAAACCCATCAACCTTCCCCTTGGATCAACGACTACGGCGCATTCTCATTAATGCCTGTGGTGGGTAAAATGGCTTACAAGCAAAAAGAGCGTGCCAGCTATTTCTCTCATAAAGCAGAGATTGCCAAGCCGTATTATTACAGTGTTTATCTGGCAGATTATGATGTTACGGCTGAAGTAGCCCCAACGACAAGAACGGCACAAATGCGTTTTACCTTTCCTGAGAGCAAGTCTTCTTGGGTGGTCATCGATGCCTTCGATATGGGTTCTGGTGTTAAAATCAAGGACAATAAAATCTACGGTTACGCCAAAAATAACCACGGTGGTGTACCAGACAATTTCAAAAATTACTTCGTTATCTCTTTCAATAAACCTATTGCAGAAGTAAAAACATGGGATGATAAGGGATTGCACAATACTGACCACCTTGAAGGCAAGCATGTCGGTATGATGGTTCGCTTTGAGACTTCCAAAAAAGAGGAAATCATTGCCCAGATCGGCGCTTCTTTTATCTCTCACGAACAAGCAGAAATCAACCTGAAGAGAGAGGTTGGTGCAGATACTTTTGAACAAACAAAAGCCAAAGCCAAAGCAGCATGGCAAACAGAATTTGACCGTATTGCCATTACGGGAGGTACCGAAAAAGAGCAAGCGACATTCTATTCTTGCCTTTACAGAACGATGCTGTTCCCTCGAAAATTCTATGAATATAACCAACAGAACGAGGTAGTTCACTATTCTCCATATAACGGTAAAGTACTACCTGGCTACATGTTTACTGATAACGGATTTTGGGATACTTTCCGTGCCGTTTTCCCTTTCTTCACGCTGATGCATCAGGACTTGGACAGCAAAATTATGCAAGGCTTGGTGAATACTTACAAGGAAAGTGGCTGGCTTCCTGAATGGGCATCGCCAGGACACCGCGATTGTATGATCGGTTCAAACTCGGCATCATTAATTACCGACGCCTATATGAAGGGTATCCGTGGGTTTGATGCTGACGTTCTTTACGAGGCGATGGTGAAAAACTCCAATCAAGCGGGCCCATTGCATTCCGTGGGGCGTTTGGGTGCTGATTATTACAATAAACTGGGCTATGTTCCTTACGATGTCGGCATTAATGAAAACACTGCAAGAACACTCGAATATGCCTATGCAGACTATTGTATTGCTGAATTTGGTAAAAAATTAGGGAAATCAGCTGATGAGGTTTCAGTGTTCCAGAAACGTTCGCAGAACTACAAAAATGTCTTTGACTCTTCAACAGGCTGGATGCGAGGTAAAAATGAAAATGGAGAATTTCAGTCGCCATTCAATCCACTTAAATGGGGAGATGCATTTACTGAAGGAAACAGTTTACATTACACCTGGTCTGTATTTCAGGATATTCAGGGCTTGGTTGATCTGATGGGAGGAAAAAATCAGTTTGTCAATAAACTTGACGAGGTGTTTACTATGGCGCCAAAGTTTGACAACTCCTATTATGGATTCACTATTCACGAAATCCGTGAAATGCAAGTTGCCAACATGGGGAATTATGCACATGGTAATCAGCCTATTCAGCATATGATTTACCTTTATAATTATGCTGGACAACCCTGGAAAGCACAGGCACACGTTCGCGATGTCATGAATCGCATGTACACCCCTTATCCAGATGGCTATTGTGGTGATGAGGACAACGGACAGACTTCTGCCTGGTATGTATTTTCTGCAATGGGTTTCTATCCTGTAACCCCAGGAAGCAATCAGTATGTAATTGGGTCACCATTGTTTGATCAAATTGACCTGAAGCTGGAAAATGGTAACACCTTCACTATCAAGGCTGACAACAATACAAATGATCATGTATATATTGAATCAGCAAGTTTGAATGGCAACCCGTGGCCAAATAACTTCTTGAAGCATGAAGATATTATGAAAGGTGGCGTGCTGGACTTCACGATGAGCAAAACACCGAATAAAAACCGAGGAACACAACCAACCAACGTTCCATTCTCTATGCATTTAGAGGATGGAAGCTGGAATACTGAAGCGCTGTAAAATAGCGAAGCATTATTTCTTTGAAGCACGGTCATTAGGCCGTGCTTTTTTTATTTCTCTATTTTCAATTTTAAGAACGGCTCCACACGTCCCCAATTTTAGAGAATCCCATTGGAAGTAAAAAGCCAAAAGGAATGGCGACCAACATTAATAATAACTGTTCTGAAAGTGATTTGTCGGCATTTTCACTGCGTTGCCCTGTTGAAATAAAGCTCAGGTTTGGGCGGAGGGATGTGGTAGAATACCCACGTGCAGCAAGTGATGAAGTGGAAAATCCGAACATTGAACCTGCGGGATCAAAATGAATGGGCGATCTCAGGGACACATACAAAGGGGGTGTTTCCACTGATTGCAGGATGCGGTTAGGCTCAAATTCTGATGCCATATTCAATGAATGAGTAGATTTAGGCTCGGCGTAGGCTGAATGAGTTCCTACTGCAAAAACCAAAAATAAACTGTAAAAAAACTTCATAAAAGATCTGATGTTGTTTGGGATTTAAAAGTAATAATTTTTAAATGAAATTTTTATGATAATCACAGAAAAACCATCATTATTCAAAATAATGTAGGCATATACCTTACATTAACTTTGATAAATCCTCAAAAAAAATTATTAACAAATACATAAAAAAACCGTCAGCAGAAATTAAATTTTTAATTCCACTGACGGTAATATTGATCAGATATTTATATTTTTCAACTACTGATAGTACAATCTAAGTGTTTGGTTTTCATTCATTACCTGCTGAACTTGTCGCAACTTCCCCTGGGCATCGGTATATTGAATCGCCACAGTAGCACCTTCAGCCACAAATCCTGTCAGATAATCATTCATGTCCTTTTGAGCATCAGCAGTCTTTCCTTCAAATATCAGTTCTTTACCTGCATATACTTTCACGGGAACAGCCACACGATCGTCTCCCATCGAACACCCCTGGCGTTTGAACATCACCAGCTGCAATTGCACTTTTCCCGCTTCCTCCACCTGTTGGTGCTTTTGGGCCTGCTGATATAAATGGATATATCTTTCGGTAACATTTTCTGCATGCACATAATGAATTTTCTCATCCCATACCAAAGGGAAGTAGGCTTGCGCCGGTTTAAATGAAGATGCATAAATCCAGTGCGCCTTACTTGTCGGGTCCGCTTGCCCGGCATCTGCAAGAAACCACCCCTGGTCAAGCCCTTCACTCGGGTAATACTCTGTAAAATACCATTGCCCATCCACCATCACCTCGTTCCAGTTATGGTTCCCTTCTTTGGTGGTCCAGTTAGGTGTACCTGCAATTCTTGACGGAATACCCACAGCGCGGAAGGCATCTGTCAGCAAAACAGACAAGCCCGTGCAAGATGCCAGCCCACAATCCATAGACTCATAAGGACTCTGATCTGGCTTTGGACGTGCGGTCGAGTATTTCACTTTAACCTCCTCCATAATGGCGTGATTGATGATTTTTATGGCTTCGCGGATATCTTCTGTATTGGAAACCAAAGGGGCGAATCGTTCATAAAAATCTTCCCGCCAGTCGTCGCGGCGTTCGTTCAGGCTTGCATAAGGCAACACTTCATTGAAAAAAACACTGTCAGGCAACTGCTTGCACCAACTGAAGGTACCCTTCGCTTTGTATGCCCACTGTAAATTCTTCAGCAAATATTTCCCTGACAATTGTGTTAAATCACGATCAGGCATATAAGCGATCAGAAAGCGTAAGCCGTCACGTTGCTCCTCGGCAACGGATGCTAATGCGCCTTCAAGCTCCGAACGGTTTTCCCCGGCGGTCGTCAAGGCCTTTTGAATCCGAAGATCAAGGCCATCGGGGGCTGAGGTCTCTTTTGTGGTCTGACATGCCGCCAGTCCAATAAAAATCACCCCCAATATAGCAAACAGATGTGCAAAATATCTCATGGTAAAAAATACTAATGATACAAAATCGGTAAATCGCCGAACGGCTGAAGGTGACGGCTCGCTATGGTCACCATATAGGCTGATGTTTTTCAAGCCCTTGAAATCAAAACCATGTCATTTCTTACATGATTTCGTGTTTTTTCTTCTATTGTGCTAACTCACCAACCAAATAGGCAGAGATCAACCAATGGTTATGTTCCTGCTCGGTGGTGGGTTGTGAATTGGGCAATGCGATTTTTAACTGATGTTTTCCCTGGGCTAAATCTCCAAGCTTAATCTCTACAGGATCAACCACACTTCCCGGGCACCAGTTCGAGCGGGAGAAATCTGAAGAAGCCACACGCTCCTGAATATCTCCATTAACATATTCCATTTTTTTCCAGTCCAGCCATTGAGCGCTATCGACCGCTTCCATCCACACACCAGAGCCAGGATTGAACCTTCGGAAGGAAGCACAATCGTCGCGCCACGGGGTAAAATCAAGCATCAGCTGACCATCCACAAAAATTTGATTCGGATTCTTCACAAATTCATCTCCGCCAGAATGTCCCCCATGACCTGTAATCAAGTATTTGATCTGCGCATCCTGCAAATTCGCAGGAACTTCAAAATCAAAAGTAAGCGGCTGTCGGCTCAAATAATCAAATGCCTGTTGCGGCCCCGTATAAGCAATGGTATTCAGCAAAGGGATGGCTACGGTCTGCGGACGGACATCATTGGCCAAATGTGCTTCCTTAATACTGATATCTGCGGAAACCTTATAGCCTTGCTTCGTCCAGGTGTCAATCCAAATACCGATATAAACTTCTTTGCCCATCACTGCTGGCAAACGGTCCGTAATATCCTGATCCCAATCCACCTGATCTTCCCACTTGGCAATATATGCTGGCTTTCGGTTTTTGGTAGCCTGTACAGTATCCTGAGAATAATAGCCTACCCCAAAAGGCGTCATAAAGCGCATTAATTCCTGTGCTGGCGTGTAGCCTTTGGCAGGCAGAACACCTACAAAATCCTCTTTTATGGCAGCAGAGGCAGGAAACTTCCGCAGGCCTTTTTTAATTTCAATCAGGTTGATGTCCTGATCAGCAGGAAACATAAATACAGAACCCGATTTATCCCATCGGTCACCATTGGACTGCAAAGTCAGGTGTAGGTTGGCACTGACGCGCCGCTCGTAAAGCGGAATCTGAACTTTCGTCAGGACAATTCGGCCATTATCAAGTTCAATCTGATGGCCCGTTTCCTGAATGTCCCCAATCTCTGGATCGAACTGAACAATCTGTCGGTCAAAGAGCTGAAGTTCCGTATTGCCTACCGCTGGGTATTCTTTAGGGCCACAAGAGATTAACAGACAGAAAACTGCCCCAATAATATAGGATGATTTATGAAAAATAGTCATTTTAAAAAAGGCTTATTGATTGAACTGATCCATGATGGCACGAACGGCCGCCACTTTTTTCCCGTCGGCACCATACCGAGTATATTCAGGTATGCCTCCCTCCTTGCCCATCGAAATCTGAGGGTTCTGATAGGTCATCGGGCTGTCCCAGGCATGCATTGCCGAAAGGTGTAATTCCTCAATGCCCGCCATCAGTAAATCGTGGGCATTATCCGCACTTACCCCGCTGCCCGCCATGATGCTGAGTCTGCCATCGGCCTGTTGTACCAATTGCTGCAACACGGCCATACCCTCGGGCGCAGTATTGTAGCCACCAGAGGTCAGTACCCGGCTGAAGCCCATTTCAATTAATGCTTCAAGCGCCTTCGGAAGGTCATTGCTCATATCAAAAGCTCGGTGGATGGTCATGTCCATTCCCTCGGCCGCATGTGCCAATCGCTGACAGGTGGCCACATCAAGCGCACCATTGGGCAAAAGTGCGCCAAAAACAACCCCATCGGCGCCCACGCTTTTAGCCATTTCAATATCGGTAAGCATCACTTCCACTTCTTGCGGAGTATAGACGAAATCTCCTCCTCGCGGTCGGATGATCACATTTACCCCTATGGTTAAGTGTTTTTTTACCTGCTGAATTAAACCCATACTCGGGGTAATTCCACCTTCAAACTGCCCCATGCAAAGCTCCACACGGTCAGCACCATTGGCCTGTGCCGTTAGGGCTGATTCAAGGCTGTACACACAAATTTCTAACTGCTTCATCGAAAAAATAATATTGATCAATCTCCCATGTATTCCTCATCCAATATCAATCCTGTGGGTTAAATTAGAGTTACACCCCTGATTACCTGGACTCATACACTTTAATTTTCAGTTCAATAAGCGAAAAAAGGCAGGCCTTCCGACCTGCCCTTTTTGGATTTTATAACATTAGCGTGTGTTTAAAAATTCTCCGTGGTGGCGAAAAAAATTAAACCCGCCTAAACAAATTAGTGCTTTCCGTTAAACGAGAACCATTGTTTTACACCGATGAAGTCAATAGAACTTTCGTTGGCGTCGGAACGCTGACGGTTCATGGCTTCAGAAACCTTCGCCGCATTCACCGTCAATTCTCTGTCTGGATAAGGGAAACGTGATGGACGAACGCCATTGGTTACGCCACCGCGGTGGAATTCCTGCTCCTGATAACTGTTTGGCGTATAGTTGCCCGTCAGGATTGGATTGTCAGTATAAACTGGCAACGATACATCTCTGTCACTGCCCACGAACTGGTCTTTCACTACTGAAGGGTAATGCGTACGGTTCCACATCGCATAAGCCTTGTAACCGTTACCCAACTGAGACAACCAGTGTTGGTAGATAATGATGTCCAGCTGATCCTGGAACAAGTCACCATACAGACCTGCGCCATTGAATTCAGCCACTACTTTATCAATGTATGCCGTTACTGAAGTCTGATAATCATAATCGCTTCCGGTGCTCGCTTTGTAAGTATTGATCAAGCTATTCACCACAGATTGACCAGGGTAGAATGTAGGATATTTGTCAAAAGCAGCCTGAAGTGCCAATTTCAACTCATCGGCAGCACTTGCGCCTACCCAGCCACGTTGTGCCGCTTCGGCAATCATGAAGTGAACCTCATCCGCAGACATGATCATCGTTGGAGACAATGAACCCAAGATCGTTTCTGGGTTAATTCCTGCCAACAACATGAACTTGCCGTCTTCATTCAATAGACGACCGTAGTTTGTTTCCAACTCGCCAGTTTTATCATTTTTCTGAACCCAAAGTCCAGCTACCTGAATTTCCTTAGCGATGTCACCATTTTCTTCCTTAATATCCTGAACAAATGTTCCCTGACGTCCCTCATTCACATCACCAGGACGCAAACCACGCAAAGAAACAGGTTTGAAAGGCTCTCCAGAATTTTCTGCCATTTGGAATGGATCAAAGTCTGGCATGTTGGTAAATGCTTTCGAGGAGCCTGAGGACATATCCAAAGGAGTGGTTACCCAAAACAAACGAGGATCCTGAAGTTCCTGCATAGATTTCAGCGTTACCGAAGACATGAATGCATGGGCAAAACCACCCACACGGCCTTCATTCGCTACCCCAGAACCATTAATATGCTGCCCCCAAGGGCCACCTAATTCTGAATGCTCCAAAACCGCTGATTCACTCAAAGCACTGATATATCCCGCTTTGTTCTCATAAGCCTCTTTGAATACTTCTTTCCCTTTGGCCTCATCTGCTGATGACATGGTCAAACCGATGCGCATCAATAATGAGTTGGCCAAACGTCCCCAAGAAGCCTGATCGCCTTCAAAATAAAGGTCATAATTCAATAAATCTGTAGCTTTTGATGCCAAGATCGCATCACGATCCGCTTTAATCTCCTCGACCATCGAGTTCAACACCTCTTTTTGTGTGTCGTAGCTTGGGAAGAAATTACGGTCATGGAAACCCTGCCCTGCTTCATGGAAAGGAATATCCCCATAAAGCAAAGTCGCTCTCAACAAAGCAATGTTTTTTACCACATTCAACTGCGCCAACTGCGCATCTTTGGAACCGTCGGTGTTTTCTGCTTCGAGTTTGGTGCGTGCATCCACGATGTTTTTCATCACATCGCGGTAAATCACCTCCCAAGTGGCATTGGTATACCCGTCAGAACGAGAGAAACCAGCTCCGGCAGTATAACGACAACCGGCAACACCAGACAATACTTGCGACATGATCAGGTTTCCGCGGAAGCCTTCGTGACCATGTGAGTACATTTTCGCTTGCGCATAAGCAAACTGATGTTTAACGTCCAAATTGTTGGCTGTCCAAGGGTTTTGGTTCATGTCCTCGAACCCTTGTGTACAAGAAGAAAGCGAGGCAGCGATAACCGCTGCACTCATGATATATTTTTTAATTCCCATTTTGATCAATCTTAAAAGTTAGCATTTAATTTGAAACCTAAAGTGCGAGGAATAGCCAAGTTAGAGCTTTCAATACCCTGACCGTTACCTGACGTAAAGGATGCTTCTGGATCAATATTTTCTACATTATTCCAAAGGTAAGCGAGGTTTGTTCCAATCACTGATACCGACAAATTCTTGAATGGTGTTTTGTCCAATACTGAATTTGGCAAACGGTAAGAGATCGATACCTCACGTAATTTGATGAATGATGCATCGTAAATGTGCATTGAAGAAACGCCTGCCAAAGAACCATAATAGTTCTGTGGATTCACCCCTTCTGTAAATGGAACAGAGTTCCCGTCAGCATCAAGCTGAACAAGTCCACCAGGGTTCCAAGATCCACCGTTATTGAATTCATCACGGCCAATCAAAGTCGCCTCATGACGTCCCGAGCTGTACATTGAAGCGTTGGTGTTAGAGTAAATAGAACCTCCAAACTTACCATCAATCAATGCAGAGAAAGAGAAGTTTTTGTAAGTGATGGTGTTTCTCCAACCGGCCATCCAAGGCTGAACACCATTTCCAATAGCCTGAGTTTCATCTTGCAACTGTACACGACCATTATCATCCACTACATAGTTGCCGTCTGCGTCCGTCTGTGCTACTTTACCCATAATCACACCATAAGCCTGACCAGGGATTGCCTGTACTGATACCGAACCAGTGGTTGGCAATAACAAGAACTGATTTACTTCTGGAGAAAGCGAAACCACTTCGTTATTATTATAAGAACCGTTCAGGGTAGTTTCCCAAGTGAAGTTGTTGGTTTTGATTGCCGTAGCAGAAACCATCAATTCAAAACCTGAGTTGGTAATTTCACCCGCATTGATCCATGCACTTGAATAACCTGAAGCATCTGAAATGTCCACATTCAAAATCTGATCTACCGCTGATTGCTTATAGTATGCACCATCAATAGTTACACGGTTGTTGAACAATCTCAAGTCAAATCCTAATTCATAAGAAGTAGAAATGGCAGGCTTCAATTGTGAGTTAGGCACTTCATGACCTTTGATTCCTCCCATGTTGAAACCGTTCTGTCCTTTTGGATGAGGCCATGAGTCCAACTCATATTGCAAAGCCAAATTGTAAGGGTCAGTATCTGAACCTACCTGCGCCCAAGATGCTCTCAATTTACCGAATGACAACCAGTCAGGAGTTGTCCAGTCCATATCAGAGAATACCCAAGAACCAGAGATCGAAGGATAGAAGAACGAATTGTTGTTCATTGGCAAGGTAGATGACCAGTCGTTACGAGCGGTTACATCCAGGAACAAATAGCCTTTATAACCCAAAGAAGCCGTTCCGAATACTGAAGAAATTGCTCTTTCATAAGTATTGAACATCAAGAAAGGGTTAGAACCTGCGCCAGGATTCTGAACGATATCCGAAGAAAATTCCGAAGAACCAACATCAGTATATTTTCTCAATTGGTGCATATAAGAGGTACCCAAGTTAGAGGTAACATCGAAGTCCCCAAATTTCTTGTGGAAAGTCAGCATCGCATCGAAGTTATCTTCATTTTCCAAAGAAGTACGCTCAAAAGCACGTCCTTTTTCATAGAATGGCGTTCCGATTGGCTCGATCACATTCTGGCGATATGATTTATTATCACGACCTGCACGTGCCAATACCGACAAAGACTCGGAGATTTTATAATTAGCACTTACCATCCCGATCAATCGGTTCGACTCATCCTCATTACGTACTTCATTAACGTACCAGTAAGGGTTTGACTCGCGCTCGTTGTAACCGACAGGCAGACCATTTTCATTTTTGTAGTTGCGCATCCACTCTGTAGAAGTAGTGGTTGGAATGCCCAACATCATGCCCATATAGTTATTAACAGAATTACCCAATGACATTCTGTTCAAAGCACTTTCGTTAACATAAGTAACACGTGAATCCAAGGTCAGTCTGTCGTTGATCAACTTGGTGGTTCCACGCAAGTTAAAAGAGTGACGCTTGTAAGTAGAATTCTCTACCATACCTGTGTTGTCGAAATTACCATAAGAGAAACGAACAGTAGAGTTTTCGTTACCAGCCGTAAGAGCGATGTTATTGTTTAATGAAACACCGTTACGGAAAAAATTCTGATAATTATTCTGTGCTGCTACTGTACGCTCTTTACCATCAAAGTAACCTGAGCTGCGTTGCCCTGTGATGCGCTCACCCCACATAGAAGTGGTCGCTTTAGCTGTACCTGCATTCGTTACCGGGTTACCGTCAGTTCCCTGTCCGAATTGTGTTTGCTGGTCTGGCGTGATTCCCAACATATCTACCGTAACGGCTGAATTGAAATCAATGCCCCAGCCTTTGTTGGTCGATCCTTTTTTAGTGGTGATCAAAACCACACCGTTAATGGCACGAGAACCGTAAAGTGCTGTTGCTGCAGGACCTTTCAATACCGACATGCTTTCGATATCGTCAGGGTTAACTCCCGACAAACCGTTACCTGAATCGGTACCACCGTTGTCTTTGTCATCTGCAGACTGCAACTGGTTGTTGGACATCGGCACACCGTCAATAACATATAATGGTTGGTTAGATCCACCCAATACTGCACTACCACGGATAATCACACTGGCAGAAGAACCTGCACCACCAGAAACTGGCGAGATCTGAACCCCGGCAACTTTACCCTGAAGGTTGTTCATTACCGATGGATTGGCAGCTGTTACTCCCATATCTTCGGCTTTCAATTCCGAAACAGCATAACCCAAAGAACGCTCTTCACGCTCAATACCCAAGGCCGTAACCACAACATCATTTAATTGTGTGACTTCAGGAGAAAGATTGACATCGATTATTGATCGGTTGCCGATCTTTTCAACATGAGCTTTGTAACCGATAAATGAGAATTGTAATTCTGCATTTCTGTCTGTAAGCTCCAAAGTGTAGGCACCATCGAAGTCAGTAACTGCTCCTTTTGATGATCCTACGATCGTAATGTTTACCCCAGGTAATGCAGAATTATCTGCTGCATCTTTAACTGTACCTTTTACTGTGAAACCTTGTGCCATTGAAGCAAATGGGCTCAACAATAAAAGACTCCAAAATAGTAGTCTTATCTGGACCATAATGTGACGTTTTGTAAATAAAAAAATTAAGATCTGTGTTCGTAGGAAGCCAATTGAGTTGTAGGTAAAAAGATCAAGTGAAATGCTCCGTTCCGAATACGTTTGCAAGAATTAAATAATCCTAAAACTTCACAAATTTTCGAGCGTAAATTTTATGAATTTTTTAATTTTTAACCCATATATAATCTATATTGTTAATAATGTAATCCATTTTCATTCTTAATTTTTAAACTTTCATCTTTTTTGCAATTTTCGAGGCTTTGGGAATTTCAACTACTGAGTCGGTCACCTCCTGCCGCCTTCAACTTCCTAAAAGCACAAAAAAAACCTGAAAATCAGGCAAAACTTTGCGAAAAACTCAGTATGTAACCCTTTTGTATCAAACTCCTCACCACATTTTGTACCTAAGTGCTCCTACATTTGAAAAACAGGGACATGAATTACCGGCACGTAAAATTGTCGAACATCAACCACCCTGAAAGCAAGCCAATTGAATTTTCATGCAACGGTTTGTTTATATGTAATTTTTGAAATCAATTTCAGCATAATAAAATGATGAAGAAAACTTTTTATATAGCGCTATTGGCTTTGTGCAGCTGCATACAGCAACCCAAACAAACACCGAAAACAGCATCATTGACACAATATGTCGATCCAATGATTGGCACCTCTGGCAATGGGCACACCCACCCTTCCGCCATGGTTCCCTTCGGAATGGTTTCCCTCGGGCCTTCCAATTTTAACAATGGCTGGGATTGGTGCTCGGGCTATAATTATGCCGACAGCTCAATTGTCGGATTTGCCCACACCCACCTGAGCGGCACGGGCATTGGCGATATGGGAGATATCCTCATTATGGCAAATACTGGAGAGGTAAAGGTGGTGAAAGGATCCGTTGAAAATCCAGACACCGGCTACCGCTCAAGATTCACCCACGACCGTGAAGAAGCCAAAGCGGGTTATTATGCAGTAGATTTGCTCGATTATCATATTAAGGCTGAAATGACGGCTTCGGAGCGGGTAGGATTTCATAAATATACCTTTCAGCAACACGACAATGCCCACCTGATTATGGATCTTCGGGAAGGTATCGGCTGGGATTTGGCCAAAGATTGTGAAATAAAAGTCATCGACGATCATACAATTGTAGGCAAAAGAAACTCCACCGGATGGTCAAGCGACCAACAACTGTATTTCTATGCCCAAACCAACCAGCCAATTACGGACTTTCAGCTATATAAAGACACCAAGCCGGTTGATGGTCAGGATTTACAATCCAACTTTGTAAAAGGCGTATTTTTCTTCGATACTGAAAAAAATCCTACGGTAGAGTTAAAAGTTGCCCTTTCGCCGGTAAGCATTGCACAGGCAGAAAAAAATATGGAAGCGGAAATTCCTGCATGGAACTTTAAGCAGGTTGTTGCGCAAGCCAACCAAAAATGGCAAAAGGAATTGGAGAAAATTGAGGTGAGCACCCTTGACGATAAAAGCCTTCGTACTTTTTATACAGCGGTTTACCACAGCCTCTCTGCCCCTAACCTTTATAATGACCACGACAAAACCTATCGCGGGACTGACCGCAAAGTGCATCAGGCAGATTTTAATAACTACTCTACCTTTTCACTTTGGGACACCTACCGCGCCAATCACCCACTATTCACCATCACACAAACAGATAAAGTTGCGGATATGGTGAACAGCTTTTTAGCGCAGTACAAAGAAAGTGGCCTCTTGCCTGTTTGGTCGTTGGCTGGAAATGAAACCAACACGATGGTTGGTTACCATGCCGTCCCTGTAATTGCCGATGCTTACCTTAAAGGTATTCGAGGATTTGATGCAGAACTGGCCCTTGAAGCGATGAAAACCACTGCCAATGCCGACCGTGAAGGTATTCCCTACCTCACAAAAATCCAGTACATCCCGGCAGACAAGGTGGGGGAATCTGTTGCCAAAGCCCTTGAATATGCTATAGACGACTGGGGAATTGCACAAATGGCCAAAGCTTTAGGGCATCAGGAAGATTTTGACTATTACAGCAAGCGCGCCAAGCTGTATACAGAATATTTTGATAAAGAAACTGGTTTTTTCCGAGGCAAAAAAACCGACGGCTCATGGACTACGCCTTTCAACCCTATTGCCTCAAGTCACCGAGACGATGATTATTGTGAAGGAAATGCATGGCAATATTTGTGGCTTGTACCACAGGATGTTGAAGGGCTGATCGACCTTTTGGGTGGAGATGAAGCTTTTGTCAATAAACTGAACACCTTATTTACAATGAGCAGCGATTTGGGCGAAAATGCTTCTCCTGACATCTCAGGCCTTATCGGTCAGTATGCTCAGGGCAATGAGCCAAGCCACCACACAGCGTATTTGTTTAATTATGCCGGCCAGGCCTGGAAAACACAGGAGCGCATTCGCGAAATTTGCAGTACCATGTTCAACGACGGCCCTGCAGGTTTGCCAGGTAATGAGGACTGTGGCCAGATGTCGGCCTGGTATATTTTCTCTTCCATGGGGATGTACCCCGTGAACCCGATGAACGGCATGTATGTATTTGGCAGCCCTTCAGTTAATTCGGCAACTATTCAACTGCAAAATGGCAAGAGTTTCTCGATAGCCACGGAAAATCAGTCCGCAAAAAACATTTATATTCAGTCGGTAAGTCTGAACGGGCAGGATTATTCAAAGTCATATATTCTGCATAAAGACATTATGAAAGGCGGAAAACTGACCTTCACCATGGGCGACAAACCAAACAAACAATTTGGTACGCCGAAAGCAGATCGTCCATCATCGAAATTCCATGAAGAGTTGAGTTAGTGCCCGTGGAACAAACACTGCGCTTATTTTTCTTAAAAAAGTTATTATTTTTATCATTCAGAAACCTATATCAACAACAATCAATATTTTAGCTTGAATTGTGGTTTTTATTAACATTCTATACAATCATGAATAGGTCTTCCAGTCGATTTTTCAAACCGCTCATCGTGTCTGCTATTGCGATGCTAAGTGCCTGTAATGCACCTCAGCAAACCACCACCAAGCACGATTCATCGGTCTCCCAATTTGTAGATCCCTTTATTGGAACGGGTGGCTACGGACACACCTTCCCTGGTGCTACCGTACCTCATGGTATGGTGCAGCTCAGCCCCGACAATGGTACCTCTGGCTGGGACAGAATCGCTGGTTACTTCTACGAGGACACCACGATCGCCTCCTTCAGCCATACCCATTTCAGCGGTACGGGTGTCGGCGATTTGTATGATATTGCCTTCATGCCTTTTACCCATCCGGCAAAATCTACCCCAAAGGAAAACCTCGGGGTATATTCTGTGTTTTCCCATGATCAGGAAACTTCTAAACCAGGCTATTATGAAGTCTTACTGAAGGATTACAATATCAAGGTGGAATTAACCGCTACCAACCGTGTGGGGCTGCAAAAATATACTTTCCCAGAGGCTGATCACGCCGAGGTGAAGCTGGATTTGAACAGGGCCATGAACTGGGATAAAACAACCGATGCTTCCATTGAATTGGTGGATGAGCAGACACTCGTCGGCTATCGCCATTCAGAAGGCTGGGCACCGGATCAGCGGGTATATTTTTACACCCGCCTTTCCAAGCCATTCAAGGCGGTAAAGTTTGAAGACCGCACATTCAAAATCAACGGGAAGGAAGTGAACCGAAAGGTCATTGCCCATATGGAATTTGAAACTGCGGCCAACGAAGTAGTCATGGTCAAAACCGCTCTTTCGAGCGTAAGTGTTGACAATGCCAAGGAGAACATGGAAGCGGAATTAGCAGGATTTGATTTCGAAGCGACCCGTCAAAAGGCGGCTCAGGAGTGGGAGCAGGCACTGAACCCCATTCAAGTGAAAACAAAAAATGAGGCCGCGAGAACGTCCTTCTACACGGCATTATATCAAACAATGATGGCCCCAACCACCTTCAGCGATCATAACGGTCAGTACAAAGGTGTGGATGGTCAAACGAAAGTTGCGGATGGTCACACCAGATTCGACACCTTTTCTTTGTGGGACACCTTCCGGGCGCTCCACCCGCTATATACCATTACAGAGCCTGCCAAAGTGAAAGATATGGTGGCTTCAATGCTGGATCATTACAATGAAAGCGGCTTACTGCCTGTATGGTCTTTTGCAGGAAACGAAACCAATTGTATGATTGGCTACCATGCCGTACCGGTAATTGTGGATGCTTACTTTAAGGGTTTGCTGAAAGATGTGGATGCTGAACTGGCCTACGCTGCAATGAAAAACTCTGCCATGCAGGATGCCCACGGACTGAAAAGCTATAAAAAGCTGGGCTATGTGGCGCAGGATGAGCAAGAATCTTCGGTATCTTACACTTTAGAGTATGCCTATGATGATTGGTGTATTGCCCGCATGGCAAAGGCTTTGGGAAAAACTGCCGACTACGACTATTTCACCCAGCGTTCACAGAACTTTATCAACAACTATGATAAAACGAGCGGCTTTATGCGCGCAAAAAACAGCGATGGTCAATGGGTGAAAGATTTCGATCCGATGTCGTACACCAACCACATGTTTATGGAAGGTAATGCTTGGCAGTATTCATGGTTTGTTCCGCAGGATGTTTCCGGACTGATTCAATTGATGGGTGGCGACAAAGCGTTTACCGACAAACTCGATGAACTTTTCAACAAGGAACACCCTATGCCTAAAGGCGGATGGCCAGAGTGGATTTCTGGACTGAAAGGTATTTATGTGCACGGTAATGAGCCAAGTCACCATGTTGCGTACCTGTACAACTATGCCGGCGAACCTTGGAAGGCACAGAAAACCATTCATGAAATTTGCCGCGATTTACAAAAACCAACGCCAGATGGCATTTGTGGTAATGAAGACTGCGGACAGATGTCGGCATGGTATGTTTTCTCAGCCATGGGCTTTTACCCTGTAAATCCGGCAAGCGGGATTTATGCGATTGGCACGCCATTGTTTGATGAAGTAAGCATTCAGCTGGAGCACGGGAAATCGTTCGTCGTTAAGGCCAACAACCTCTCAGATGAAAACTTCTATATTCAGTCAGCGACCATCAATGGGAAACCACTGAACCGCGCTTACCTGACGCATAAGGAAATTAGCGGTGGTGCGAAAATCGTTTTTGAAATGGGGAACACCCCCAATAAAAAATGGGCTTCGGCAGTCAGCCAGCGACCAAACGGAAAAGTTGATGCATAAAAGATAGATCTTCATATTAAACAGGAGGTGGGTTTTCCATCTCCTTTTTTTTAACCCTGAAGTGTTCAAGAATATGTATAATATTAATTGCTAAGTTTATTTAAATAAATAAATTTGTAAAAGAACAAACAAACGTATTTTTAGTGTTGAAAAAACATACACAAAATATCATTTTTTATATATTACTCCTTCTTAGCCCTGCTTTTGCAGTGGCTCAAAGCAGTAATTCAAACGGTTTAAGATTTATCAGCCACGAGGCCGAAAACAATAACCGAACAGGGATTTCCTTTGGACATGACCACGCCTTCAGTGCTGAAAAAAACATGTCGTTATCCTTTGACCTGAAACTCCGACCCGCCCCCTTTTTTGGCAATGTGGTAAGAATCATTTTCAATGATAAAAACACCATTGACCTCTCTTACAGCCCCCCAAGCAGTGCTGAAGGAGAAGAGGAACTGATACTCGTGGGTGCCAAAAAGCTGATCACGACCTTTCCCCTAACACATCAGGAGGAACAAATCATTCAGTGGCAACCCATTAAACTGATGGTGGACAGCCACAATAAACTGTCCATTTCCTACCTCGGAAAGACCCGCCGTATCGACATCCCACAGGCTGTATGGTCGCAAAAAAACAATAAAGTAGAAATTTATTTCGGAAAACATCGCGATGGCAAATTTGTCACCACCGATGTTGCCGATATGTCGGTCAGAAATATTGAACTGCTCGTCGATAATAAAACAAAGCATTTTTGGCCGCTGAACGAAATTCAGGGCAACCTTGCTCATGCCACCAAAGGAAAAATTGAAGGGCATGTTTCCCACCCATCCTGGGAGGCAAATCACCATTTTAAATGGCAAAAGGTTGCCAGCCTGGCGTCCTGCTTTAAACCAGGCATCACGTTTGAGCCGGCAAGCCATACCATTCATATTATTAATAAGGATTTCGGCTACCAATTTAATATTGCCAAATCGTCGCTCGATAGCACCACCTTTAACACAGGGCTTTCTATCGATCCGCTATATATCAACAGTTATTGGAACCCGATCACTAAAAAGACCATTTCTTACGATTTCAGACAGGGAGAACTGAGCCATTACGACGGGGAAAAAAATCAGTGGGAAACGACGAAAGTGTGTCAGAATGAAATGCGCTACTGGCATCACAACTTACTCTACGACAGCCTGAGGGATGAGTACATTACATTTGGGGGCTATGGCTTTTTCAAATATAAAAACCACTTTCTGAAATATGACCGCCAAGAAAAAACGTGGAATAAAATCCGCTTTAAAGGCGACACCATTCCACCGCGCTACCTCTCTTCTTCGGTGTATATGGGAGATAACAAATACCTTCTTTTTGGAGGTATGGGTAACCACGATGGCCGTCAGGCATTAGGTACGGTAACCTATTTGGACCTGTATCAAGTGGACCTGACCAACTACACGGTTAAAAGACTGTGGCAAAAATCTGAAAATGAAAATACCCCGATCGTCCCTGCAAAAGGCCTTGTGCTGGATGCTGACCGGAAGCATTTTTATGCCCTGACCTTCGACCCCTACGATCAAAATACCAAGCTTGAACTGAAAAAATTTGCTATTAAAGATGGCAGTTTCACTACCGTCAGTAATGCCATACCTTTCAAATTCAAGGATATCCGATCTGATGTAAAACTCTTTTTTGATTACAGCCTCAGTCAGTTTGTTGCCGTAACAAGGTCCACCATTGAAGGTGCAACTGGTGATGTGGGAATATTCACCCTTAATGGCCCTCCAATGGAGGCTTCCGCTTTTAACAAAGCAGTGGAATCGCATCAAAATCGCCACCCTGAAAATTCGGCTACCGCTTCAGCAGAATGGATCTGGAAACTGTTTTACACTTTCTTGGGGGCTGGTGTGGCACTGATATTGGCATTTTTTGGCTACAAATTCTATAAACCTAAAAGCACCAAAAAGCCTGTATCCCCTGCACCTGCGGCTTCTGCACCGCAAGAAGAAACAAGAGCGCCATCCGTTATGCCGGCCAATGAGACAGTCACGGTAACAAACGAACCTGCTTCAGCAAATGTAACCGTACCCCAAAAGGTGGAGTACCCACGAAAAAACGCCATCTTCCTTTTCGGTGGTTTAGAGGTATTTAACCAGGAGGGATTGGATATTTCACATAAAATCACGCCTAAGCTAAAGCAAATTTTATTGCTGATCATCTGTTATCCGTACAATCACGGGCGAGGGATTTCCTCCTCAGAAATGACCGAATTAATTTGGCCTACGGCGACAAAAAGCAGTGGAAAAAACAATCGGTCGATTTCTATTCGCCGCCTTCGACTCATTCTCGATGAAATTGATGGGGTAGAAATCATTCATGAGCAACAGGAATGGAAGTTACAACTTTCGGGGGACGCCTATTGCGACCTATCCGAACTCTTGTTCCTTAAATCGCAATTGGCCAGCGATACTTCCAAGGAAACACAACAGCAAATTATGTCGCTGATTCGACGTGGGGCGCTTCCTACGGCACTTCAGGCTGAATGGCTTGACGATATTAACAATTTTATTGTCAGCGATACCATTAAATTGCTGACTGATTTTGCGGCAGAAATGTCCGCACCAAAAGCAAAAATCCAACTGGCAGACACCATTCTGCATTTGGATGACCTTGACGAACAGGGCCTTGAAATTAAAATCCTTGCGCTGCTTCAGCTGAACAAAATCGGGCAAGCGCAATCGGAGTTGAACAGGTTCAAAAAACGTTACCACAACTTCTTTGGAGAAGAATATAAAAAGCAAGTTGAAAACTTTAACTTGAAATAATATTATAGCATTCACTGTCAACCACTTTTTAGCAATTGTTATTTTTTATGAATAGAAGAAAATTTATTCGCAATGCAGGCCTGGGATTAGGAGCATTGACGATGGCACCTAATATGGCGTTTGCCGCAAAGGATGTATCGCCATTTACCAGTCACCGACCTGAGAAATCAAAAAGACATTTTACCAGTAAGGCCATTGATAAAGCCGTTGCTGCTTTTAAAAATGACTGTTCCGATCCTGAATTAGCGTGGATGTTCGAAAACTGTTTTCCAAACACCCTCGACACCACCGTTGATCATTCCATAATTGATGGCAAGCCAGATACTTTCATCATTACGGGTGATATCAATGCCATGTGGCTCAGGGATTCTACGGCACAGGTTTGGCCATATCTCCCTTTTTGTCAGGAAGACAAAAAACTAAAAACCATGATCCATGGCCTGATCAACAGACAGACCAAATGCATCCTGATTGATCCGTACGCCAACGCCTTTAACAAAGATGACAAAACCGTCAGCCACTGGGCATCGGACATGACCGACATGAAGCCTGAATTGCATGAGCGTAAATGGGAGATCGACTCCCTCTGTTATGCTATGCGCCTTGCGCATGGTTATTGGAAAACGACGGGTGACACCACTCCTTTCGATGCCAACTGGGAGCAAAGTATCAAGGCGATTGTTCAGACTTTTAAGGAACAACAACGCAAAGATGGAAACGGACCCTATAGTTTTATGCGTAAAACAAACAAGCAGGAAGATACCCTGCCGCTTTGGGGCGCTGGGGCACCGACAAAACCTGTTGGATTGATTTGCTCAATGTTCCGACCTTCTGACGATGCCACGGTATTTCCGTTCCTGATTCCTTCCAATTATTTTGCTGTTGAAGAGTTGCGCCATGTTGCTGAAATGCTCAAGGCCATGAACATGGATCAGCAATTGGCAAAAGCCTGTATGGATTTGGCCAACGAAGTGGATCAGGCACTTAAAGTATATGCGCGCGCGGAGGTTAAGGGCATCGGAACCGTGATTCCTTTTGAAGTGGATGGTTTTGTGAATCAGTTGCTCGAAGATGACGGCAACATTCCAAGCTGCCTTTCCCTACCTTATTTAGGCGCTATTGAAAAGACCGACCCTTTGTATTTAAATACCCGAAAGTTCCTTTTGAGCGATATGAACCCCTATTTTGCCAAAGGTAAAGCAGGAGAAGGAATCACAGGCCCTCATGTGGGGAAAGATAATATCTGGCCGATGGCCATCGTCATGCGGGCGATGACTTCTACCAGCGACGAAGAGATCAAGTTCTGTATTGATATGCTGAAGAAAACCCATGCAGGAACAGGCTTTATGCATGAAAGTTTCGACAAAGATGACCCGACCAAATTCTCACGAAGCTGGTTTGCCTGGGCCAATACCCTCTTTGGCGAACTCATTTGGGACCTGTATCAGCAGAAACCACATTTGGTATCCTGCTAATTAAAAAAAGCCAGCATTTAACGATGCTGGCTTTTTTATTGGTTGATCGGTGAGAAATGATCAATCCACTTTTCAGTATTTAAGAACGGCGTAAAGGTCCAACTTTTAACCTGAGCGGGCAAAACGGCACGATGCCGTTTATGGCCCATAAGTATCGCCGCTGGAATTGCACCCTGAAAGGCCGCGCAAGACATCTTTGCCTTATCGTAATGCTGACAATGGGCACAATCTGAATTTGGCAACGCCCTTCCCTCTTTAAACGAACTACTTAACTTCATAAACTTCTGTTTGATTATCCATACGAAAGAACTAAAACAGGGGTTATTAGGCTGTCGGTTAGATTTTACGATATAATCATAATATTATATTGATAAAAAATAAAATCACAATCACCGAAATAAACACACCACACCAAAAAATAACTTATCAGAATTATACAAACTACACTCCCTCAAACCAATCGTTAAGGCTCCACCATTATTTTTCAGGAAATAGGCCACAAAAAAAGCCTGCTGAAAACTGAACGGTCAAATCATTCCCGCTATCATGCTTATGATATATAAATTCGAATTTCAGTGGTGATAAGGAATAAAATAATCACGATAATGGGAACCAAGCGAGGAGAACAACATTTTAATTGATAAATATAATAGCTTCGCTCGCTTAAAATCAAGCAATCATCCTAATCGCAACCCTCGAAGGACTTAAAAATTAAGCCCGATTGTTGTGATTTATTCATTTTGGTACAATTCAAACAAATAGTAAAATTACATTAGATAATTTGTTAATTTAACCTTAACTTATAGACGGTAAACCTCATAAAAATACATCAAAAACAATTTCAAGCACCCGTTAAGTAACATAAAAGTAACAAGCAACAACCTCCTCCTATATAATTAGTTATATACCTACGTACACTCAAGCATAAATTTAATAGCAATGATCAAAAAGATACCTTACAATTTCAAAACTCAGGATACCGTAGAGTTTGAAGATGTTTACAGTGCAATTATTCTCACACAAACCATCAACGATGAAGCCGAAAAGTTTATTGGAAGGTTTGTGAACTTTGGAATATTCCACGTCATTGAAGGTGAAGGATCTTTACAACTTGATTTTGACCACTATCAAATCAAGAAAAACGACCTGATCATTGCAGGGCCTGGGCAGGTGATTCAAGACATTAACATCCCCAACGGAAAAGTCGGGATCATCAATATTCAGAACCATGTGATTATGGATGTCTGGCGCCGACTCGATGGTGTATATGTATTGAACCCCGATCATACCAACTCTCATATCAGCCTGAATGAAGAAGAAAGTGATACGCTGCGGATCATCACCGAAAAGCTCATCAACAAAGCGAACGAGGATTTTCATTTTAAGAGTGTCCTGTTCAATTGCCTGGTTGTTGAAGCGCTCATCACCATTGAAGAAGCAATGCGCAGAAATCCCCTTCCTGCCGATCAGCTTAAAACCATTACCGCAAAATTCTTTTCGCTGTTTTATCTTAATAACAGCCATGAGCGTAAAGTCGCCTTTTATGCCGATCAGCTTAATATCACTCCCAACTACCTCAACATTGCCGTGAAAAAGGCCACAGGTCAGAATGTGAAGCATTTTATTAACGAGATGATCCTTACTGACGCCAAAAGATTACTGAAATTCACCACCATGGATGCCAAGCAAATCGCTTTCGAACTCGATTTCGATTCCCCTGCCTATTTTAATTACTTCTTCAAAAAGGAAACAGGAATTACACCTTTGGATTACCGAAAAAAAAACAAATAATAAAACCTACTATAAAATAGTCGACATAAAAATTGGCACAACACAGCCATAAAAGCCCGCGACAAGGAGGCCAAAATTGTCGATTTATAAAAATTAATACCTTTTAAGGATATTTTAATTGCACAAAACCAATTAAATGATGCCTTTATTTTATTATTTTATCGCTTTTTATATGTTTTGAAGCATTTTCTAAATGTAGGCAGTATTTGTAGAACGATCTTTGCCATAATAGCAACAAAGCATCAAAATACACTTTTGAAGAAAGTCAATTTTTTTTGACAGTTGTTTTTCGATGATGAAATAGATCGCAAATATTAAAAACCTACTTATATGATCAGTCAATTATCAGTTGATGAATTAGTAGAATCCGCAGGAAACTCAGAAAAAGTTTCTATCGCATTTTTAGATACGGATCCGTTAATCCAGAAAAAAACGCCCATCAAGCATTTTGATGACTTTGGGATTTTACTTGTAATGGAAGGAAGCGGATCAATTGGCATTGATTTCGAAACACAAAATGTCGAAGGCAATGATCTTTTCCTATTTGGCCCAGGTCAGGTAATCAGAAACGTGGATATTGAAGGTGGGAAAATTGCCATCATCGATATTAGCAATGACTTGCTGATGAACGCATGGCAGGAACTCAGCAATGTATTCATCATGAGTGCAGGCATGCAGACACAAAAAATCTGCTTGTCCATCGAGGAAACGGATGCGATCATTAACCTTTTCACGAAAGTTACAAGAGAAACCGAACTTGCCCGCCCATATAGCGAGGTGATGGTCAACTTGTATATCATGGAGGTATTTGTCATCCTGGAGCGTGCAATTAAAAGGATGCCTGAAATCCCTTCAATTCACCAATCCATCACCAACAGGTTCTTCTCACTATTCTTCTTGCACAGCAAGAAACAGCGTCGTGTGTCATTTTATGCTGATAAACTGAACATCACACCAAACTACCTGAATATCGCCATCAAAAAGGCAACAGGTAAAAATGTGAAGCATTTTATCAATCAAATGATTCTGATCAATGCGCAACGTTTACTGAAGTTCACAGACATGGATGTAAAGAGCATTTCTTACGAATTGGAGTTTGAATCACCTGCTTACTTTAACTATTTCTTCAAAAAAGAAATGGGGATTACACCTTTGGAATTCAGAAAGCAGAATACCGACTGAACTTAACGCAACAGACAGAAAAACGGCCGATCACTCATCGACCGTTTTTTTTGCTCAAGTAATTTAGAAAACACTATATTTGCCCTTTTGCAAGTCAATCCTGCGCATGAACAAAACAAGCAAACATAGTTGGTGGGCCAAGCAATGGCTGAAAATTAAATCCCTGGATTTGAAGGAAATCCTGCTCGCGCCAAATGAGCCTTTATGGAAAAAAGGACTTGCGGTGGCGTTGGGAGTCATCATTGGTGTATTGCCTTTATGGGGTTTTCAGACCGTCATTGCCTTGGGAAGTTCAAGGGTATTTAAGTTGAACTCGCCCCTGGTGGTTTTGGGTTCTTACATCAATTTCACCCCGCTGCTTCCGGTCCTAATTTATTACGCACTGAAGGTCGGTTTCTTCTTTCAGGGGCAACCCATGCCCTTCAAAAATTTTACAGAAATCAGCATTGCAACCGCTCAGTCCTCATTTTTGGCGTATCTGATCGGTGCCATCCCTGTCGCTATTTTGAGTGGTATATTCTTTGGTGCAATACTTGTCATTTTACTCGGAGCACAGCGCGTGATATTTAAAAAACCCACATCCTCTATACAAAAATAAATTAGCAAGGTATATATTTTGACCTTGTGAAATTTAAGCGCAAATTTGCGAATTATTTAAAATTAAAATATAATCAATGCTTACAGTTTCAAACCTATCCCTTCGATTCGGCAAAAGAACACTTTTCGAAGATGTGAACCTCAAATTTACTGAGGGGAACTGTTATGGGGTGATCGGCGCAAACGGCGCAGGTAAATCTACTTTCATCAAGATCTTGTCAGGAGAGATTGATCCTAACTCGGGAAATGTATCGATGAGTCCGACGACAAGGATGACAGCTTTGAAACAGGATCACTTTGCTTTTGATGAGTTTCCGGTTATGGAAACCGTTTTAATGGGCTACGATGTCCTTTACAAAAACATCAAAGAAAAAGAAATCCTTTACGCAAAGGAAGATTTCACTGAAGAAGACGGCATCCGTGCTTCAGAATTGGAAGCGGAATTTGCTGAGATGGACGGTTGGAATGCCGAAAGTGATGCTGCAGCCCTTCTTAGTGGCCTTCGTGTAAAAGAAGATCTGCACTACAAGCTGATGTCCGAACTTTCAGGTTCTGAAAAAGTACGGGTATTGCTTGCTCAGGCACTTTTTGGAAATCCTGACATCCTGATTATGGATGAACCGACCAACGACTTGGATGTAGAAACCATCTCGTGGCTGGAAGATTTCCTTTTGGAATTCAACAATATTGTCATCGTTGTTTCTCACGACCGTCACTTCCTCGATACTGTATGTACGCATATGGTGGATATTGATTTCGCGAAAATCAAGATTCATACAGGTAACTACTCTTTCTGGTACGAGTCAAGCCAGTTGGCCGCACGCCAAAGAGCAGACCAAAACAAGAAAATGGAAGACAAACGCAAGGAATTGCAGACCTTTGTGGAGCGATTCTCTGCCAATGCCGCAAAATCCAAGCAGGCGACTTCCCGTAAGAAATTATTGGAAAAATTAAATTTGGAGGACATCGAGCCTTCAAGCCGCCGTTATCCTGGTATTATCTTTAGCCAAGAGCGTGAAGTGGGTAATCAAATTCTTGAAGTAGCCAATTTGAGCTATGAAATTGATGGTAAGAAACTATTCAGTGATTTGAATTTCACCTTGGCAAAAGGAGATAAAATTGCGCTTGTTTCCCGCAACAGCCTGGCCGTAACGAAATTCTTTGAAATTATCAATGGAGAATTGGCACCTACCACCGGGGAGGTTAATTGGGGGGTAACCGTTAATAAAGGTTATTTGCCAAATGAAAATTCTTCTTTCTTCGATACTGACGATAACCTTTTGGAGTGGCTACAGCAGTACACTACTTCAGAGGATGAAACCTTCATTCGTGGCTTCCTGGGACGTATGTTGTTCTCTGGTGAAGAAATCATGAAGTCTGCCCGCGTATTGTCTGGAGGGGAAAAAGTACGTTGTATGCTCTCAAAAATCATGCTTCAACAGCCTAACCTGTTGATCCTTGATGAGCCGACATCGCACCTTGACCTGGAATCGATCACCGCTTTTAACAACGGCCTGAAAGATTACGCAGGAACAGTTGTGTTTGCATCTCATGATCATCAGTTTGTATCCACGGTAGCCAACCGAATTATCGAAATCACCCCTAACGGAATGATTGATAAGCATACCGATTTCGACAGTTACCTTTCTGATGAAGTGGTAAAAGAACGTAAAGAAAAAATGTATGCGGGCAAATAAGCCTCCTACATAAAATACAATTATAAACCGTAAGCCTTTAAGCTTACGGTTTTTTTTATGCTATTTTTTTTGTTGAACATTTGGAAAAGTAAATCATTCCCCCCTACCTTTGTAATGCATCAGGAATTCCATGAGAATACCAACCGAGCCGTTGAGGCCACGGTGGTTCCGAATGCGGTCGCGACAGACAAAATAAATCTCGCCCACGCAAATTTTCTGGTGCAATCTAATTTTCTATTTTACTAAATTGGTTGCACAATGTCTATTCAAAATCCATTTCAGCAGAAATACCAAGCTTTTCTGAACAGCTGTACTGATCAGCAAATTTTTGAGCACTACCGCGCACAGGATGCCGAAAACTGGCACTGTAAAAAAGAACAGCAAAAGCAGCAACAGTTGCTTGTTACCGAACTCATTAAACGCAGTGGAGCACCACAGATCAGCCCTCAATGGCATGACCACGATCAAACACTGAATTTTTAACCACTGAAATTAGCGCAATGAGCAACAAAAATATTATCGTTCAAAAACTGGAGAAAGTAAAAGAACTCAATCAGGAAAGTTTACAGCAGGCCTTCTTTGCAACTGTCCGCAAACCCTCGTGTTTGCCGTTGGATAAAATTCCTTCAGAACGAATGAAAGTGGCCGTTCTCAATCAAAAATTGACCGATTTGGGGATCCTGACCGACCAACAGGCTTTTCCATTCCTTAATTTAAATAACAGATTCAGATAAAAAATATCGATAACCACAACAATCATCAATATTCATATTAGTAATTGATTAAAGTCATGAATTGATCTCCGCTGGTGAAATACATTTGTATAAACATCAACAAGTTTAATTATGAAGATGAAAAGTTTGCTTCCGTGGCTGATTTGTGGCGTATTGAGTACCGTTTTAGTATTGGATCATTTAGGGACATCAAAAGAAAATACACCACCACATGATAAGCCTGATTGCACCTATCTTGCTGAGGAAGCTTCAGGAGCGCAGCAGTCTCCGATCAACATAAAAACCGCTTCTATTGGAACGACTAAGGGGCATCAATGGCATGTGAACTATAAAAAATCACATGAAAAAATTGTGAACACAGGTCACACGATTCGCTTGGATTACGATTCTGGTTCAGTGCTTGAGTATGACGAACAGCTGTTCCGGTTAAGGCAATTTCATTTCCATACACCTTCCGAGCACCTCATTGATGGCGTTACCTACCCGATGGAAGCTCATTTTGTCCATACGGCAATCAACAATGACACCACCTATTTAGTGGTAGGCATACTGTTCAAAGAAGGTATGGAAAATCAATTTCTGAAAAAATTCATTACACAAATTCCAAGTAATGAAGGGCAACAGGAAATATGGAGTGATTTTGTGAATGCTGAGGAGGTGATCAAAGAAAGTGAGCACTACTATTGTTATGATGGTTCCCTGACGACTCCTCCGTATTCAGAAACGGTCAAGTGGTTTGTGATGCAAAATATACAGGAGGCCTCTGAATTGCAGATCGAAAAAATCAACCTTCTTGAAGGGAACAATGCCCGCCATATTCAAAAAATCAACGACCGATTTGTCGAAGGTATATAATTGATGCTGCCCCCCCCCTCAAACTGATTTCCTGCACCACCACCCTACTGCATATTTAGGGTTACGGCCTTTGGAGGGCATTTTGTAAAATGATAAAAAAAAGGAGCTGAAACCAGCTCCTTTTTCACATTAATCTATCTACTCAAAATTATCTATCAGTACAAATCACTGAAGTATTTCTGTACCCTTCGTTATCTTTATACCAGTCGGTGTTGGTTGTTCCACCTGACTCCGCCCAAGCTTTGAAGTTGTTATAAGCTGCGGTAATCGCTACGCCTTCATTCACTACACGGAAGTCATGAATAATATTCAATGCCCATGGGTGCTTTCTTCTTGTTTGGTAATAAATGCCTTCAGCGGCATCCGACTCATCTACTGATGCTCCCAATAAGCTATCATCGTTCAATGCTGTTGGCTCTTGGTTGAACAAGTGAATCTCATGACCTCTGTTTCCTTTCTGGATCAAAAATGGATTGTAAGGGAAATTATCCAAACCAAGTGCATATACATCAATTGGCTCTTTGAAGTCGATGGTAATCGTGATTGGCTTGATATCGTGCTCCTCAAGACAAAGTCCGAAGCTACTCATCTCCGTCGATTTATCATAAGCAATAATCACTACTCGACTGCCGTGTCCTGCTTCAGAACCATTAAAGTTGTTGGTCACCAATCCTGTATTGATATTTCCTCGAATACGATCGATATTCCCCTGGCGTAAACCGATTGGCATTTGAATACCGAATCCGTTGTCATAGTTAGCTGAACGTGCTTTTTGCTTCAGGAAGATGGTCATTTTTGTCGCCATGTTATCTCCATTCACAGAAATCTTGAATCTGTAGTTTACAACCAAGTCATTGAAGTCATAATCACCTGTTGATGGCCACAAATCCTCGTAAGCGATGGTACCGTAACCGAATTTACTTGGACTTGAAATCGTTCCACAAGTTGAAGGATCAAGAGGATCTTCGTCAATACAATCAATACATCCGTCACCATCAGTATCTGTTTGATCACACTCATCAATTGTACAAGGGAAGGCAGAAAGGTCATTAATTTTATGTGGATAAGTTGCCTGAACCTGATAAGAACCTGTTTCTTTGTCCATCTCAATCAATCTACTGTTGGCCTCATTAGTACCCATAAACAAACGGTCATCTTGGTCAATTGCCAGGGAGGTTGGACTGAATGGTAATGCTTCAGCACTGATACGCGTTACAGAAACCACTTTACTGCCTGTGTCAATATTTGATACTTTATAAAGACCAGAGAAACAACACATATATACATCACCACTAAGACTGATCGCGATATCACCACCACCTACAGGGGATTCCAATCCACTAATTTTGTATTTGTCTTTCTGTGAACCATCAGCTGGATCAAGGATATACATTTCTTCATTTTTAGCAATCCATAACTCATCTGTGGCATTGTTGTATTCCATACGAGGATATCCGCCATTGAAAGGGTTATTCTCAGCAACATCAACCCACGATTCTGTATTCAGGTCATAATATTTTAGTGCACGACCGAAGCTCACATAAACACGCTTGTTGTTTTTATCAACTGCACAGGCGATAGAGCCACCATGTTCCATTACTTCCTCTACCATGGTAGATGTAAATTCATCTGAAGATTGATCGATCGTGAAAAAATTCTGAGAACTGTTCACACCGTAAAGCACCGATTTACAACTCAGGATCCGATTCTTTTCTCCTGAAAATGTAACCACTGTGTTTGGGCTTACATCGACCATTTCCTGAATTTGCTGTGATCCACGTACTTTCGTTACTTTCAATTCTTTAACGTAAGTTGGCAAATTGAGCTTATAAGTATATTCTGTTTTGCCTATTGGCATAAATACACGGCCAATTACATATTCCTGTTGGTTGCCATCGTAATAAGACATTTCGTAAAACGCCTGATCTGTCGCATCTTCATCTGAAAGCACCACACCAACACTGTGTGAAGTTTTAAAATCAAACCCTTCAGGGACATTAATAGATTCGAAGCTTGTATCTACATTCGGAGCAACTGGATTGCCTGGCTCTTGATTACAAGCAGTAAATAGATATCCAAATAGAAAGATGGAAAGTAAGGTAAGTTTGTTAAACATTATTAGAAAATTTTGATGTTCATTTCGTTTGGTATTTATAACGATAGTAAAACCAAAAGTTCCTATAGTGATATTTTGAATCCAACATATCAGTAGTAAAAACATACATTCCTAATATAAACCTTAAACCACTCATTGAACCTTCGAATGGTTTGATGGTCAGTAAAAGGGGAAAAAAGGAGCGTATAGAATAACAAAAGAGAAGGAATAAATTCAAAAAAACGACAAAAACTCACGCATTTTACACACCAAAAAAAAATTAAAAATCAGATCAATGAATATAAAAATAGGATGAAATAATCTAAATTAATTTCACCCTATTAAAGCTTTATTGATCATGCGAACAAGCCTGAGCCACCATGAGGGGCGTTTTTTAGCACAGAATGGGGCATATTCCCCAGGCTTGCTTTCCCTGATAATAATTTTCTCGAAGTTGAGCTGACCCCGCTTCGAACGCTGTGTACCTTCATATAGATAATAGCCCTGTGCGATCACTTTCACATTCAAGCGAGATTTTCGGGCTTGAGCCACCGTAAAAAAATGGCCTTTTACATCAGTGGAAAGAAAAAGGCGCTCTTCAGGAAAGACCACACTGACCCCTGGTACGCCTGTGCCATTTTCATCAACGACTTGCCCCGATATTATTAACTGTTCCTTATTTTGCTCCATCATTAAAATAACGATTTGTGCAGCAAAAAAAATGGCTACCCAGATGGAGTAGCCAATTAAATGCACCTTACCCCTCACTCCCCCGTTTTTGATGGGAAGCTGAGCGGGTTTATAGTGAATATGCTTCTTGTGTATCAGTACCCTTTCAATAGCTGATGCTTAGTAATAAAGTATATCTTTCAGGCAAATGTAAAATGGGGTGTTAAAATCCCCAGGAGGGCGAGCGGCAGGATCCGAGGATGCCAGGTTAAATGTCAGTTTCTTAACTTTACCCAAAGCTGATAAATCCACCGCTTTCCAATCGTCGACGATATGACCATGTTCCGCCAAAGCAGCCTCGACTTCACCCACTTTTTCGCCTTTTGCATTGTACCCTTCAATGGTCACTTTAAACCAATCATCAGGACCGAATTTTTTACCCATCGCATCTCCTTTCAGCATACTTAAATAAGCATAAGCATTATTGGTGATGGCAATGGATTTTAATTGTACTTCATGCGTAAAACTCAAACTGTCGGTATTCCAGGTGGGCCCGAAAGATTTTGGCGCTTTGTACATCACCAAATACTGTTCGCCTGCCGCCACTTTTGCAGGATAAGCCGTGTATTGAATAGCCAGCTGATTAGAGGGGTACTTTGATTCATCTACCGTTGAGGCATCATAATTCGACAAACCAAACCCCACGATCGTCATCATGTCCTTAAAATTAAGGTTGCTGATCGTCAGAAGGTGGTCTATGGTAAGCTGATCGAAGCATTTCATAGCATCAAAAGTATCATAATAATTCCCTCCTTTTCCCCACCAAAAAGTATTGGGGGCGGAAAGTACCTCAGCATGCAAATTTAGTTTATTGATCCATCGGGCTTTTAAAGTGATGTCTTTTTGAATAGCTGCTGAAAAATCAAATGGCTTGCCATCAACATACCAGCCATCAAAAACAGCCTGTTCTTTCTGTGGTGGAGTTGGGGCAGTTAAAAAATCCGATTCATCAACCTCCACGGCTTTCACTTCATTTCCGCCATCAGTATCGAAATGAACCGTGAAATAGGGATTCCGAGACCATTGAGCCGTTAAGGTGATGGAAGAGGTAACGGGAATACCGAAATTATATTGCGTATCGCCAAGTTTCCAGGCCACAAAGCTATAGCCATCCTTCTCAGGCAAATCTGGCACCGATAAATATTGACCTTCCTGCACCTTTTGGGGAGCGATTTCATGACCGCCCTGCGTATCAAAATTAACGGTAAAAAAATTCAGTGGCCGTTGCTCTTCCGCCTTTTTGCATCCGACAAAAGCGAGCATACAAACGATTAAAATCAAGGTTGTTTGTCTCATTGTAAATTTCGAAGTATAAATAAGTAAAACACAAAGGTTGAGGAATTCAGCCAGAATAACATTTCGAAAATCATCCCGATAACTACCGACAAAAAAAAACAAGGCACCCAAAAGTACCTTGCTCTAAAACGACTAATTATTTACGACTTTAAATGGTCTCATTGTAAACAGCAATGTGATAAGCCAAGTCTTTAATTTTTGGCGATAAAGTGCCGTCTTCCATCATCTGACAGAATTTCGCATTATCCCCAAAAAGCTCACGCCATTGTTTTTTGTATTTGCTCTTCTTCAGGTAGATGGTCATGTCTCCTTTTTTCGCGAAAAACTCTTTGTAGTCTCCCCCTACAATTCCGCCAAAATTGGTTGTTTTCTTGGCATTAGGATCAAGGTAAACTTTTACATGCTCATCGATCTGTGGATCTAAAAGTTGCAGTAAAGCGAATTTGCCCTTTTTATACTCAACACGCTCAAAAGTGATATACTTAGTGTTGGCAATCCCTGAATAGTCTTTTTTGAGGGTCGAAACTAAAGAAGCATTTTCCGAAGACATGATCAATTTGGCCTGACCTTTCGGTTCAACCACTACTTTCTCTACTTGTTCCGCTTTGAATTTTTGCTTGCTTCCATCCTCTTTTTTCAGGGTGAAAGACTTCAGACGACCGTTACTTGAAGAACAAGATTTGAAATTCAGACCATCCACTTCTTGATGATCCATTGTGGTCACTTTTGCTGATTTTAGGAACATCAGCGCATTGTCTTGCATAGGACTCAGCAATGCTTGGGCATGAAGTTGTCCGACAAGACACATCATCCCTACAATTAGGAGTTTTTTCATGGTAGATTGTTTAATAAAAATATCAACTATCCAACCTCCATAACTATACCTAAAAGTAGAAATAATGTAAATTCGTATCGATATAAATGATTTTAAACGTCTTTTTTCTCCAAATCAATCAATTTAGAGGCGCCATTTTTCAGCGAATAGAATGGGCTTATGGGCTCCGATTCCTTCTCCATTGCTTCCATCAATTCCTTAATAGGATCGAATCGCCCCTCGAGCGTCAATTGAAAAGTTCCATGATGAATAGCGATGGTCTCTTTGGAGTGGAGATCTTTGTGTGCATTAATGGCCTCCTCAGGGTTCATATGAATATCACCAAAAGCCTCCTTCGGGCGATAAGCACCGATAGGCAAAAAGGATAAATCCATTGGTCCATGCTTGCGGTGAATTCTTCGGTAATGGCCACCATAGGCAGAATCGCCACCGAAATATACTTTTTGTCCTTTGGGGTTCTCAATCACAAAACTGCCCCACAGGCTTTTATTCTGATCCGAGAATGCCCGCCCTGAACTGTGCTTACATTCCTCGAAATACACCTGCCAGCCTTTATAGGTAATTGATTCGCCCCAGTCGAGCTCCACAGCAGGATGCAAACCCGTCCGTTTTACCAGCTTCGCATTTCCCAGCCCAGTGATGACGATAGGTGATTTATGCTGACTTGCTCCGATATACTCCAGCGAGTCCATGTCGAAGTGATCATAATGATTATGTGAAAGCAGAACCATATCGATAGGTGGCAGCCCCTGAATATTTACCCCAGGAGGAGCTTTACGTGCAGGGCCCATTTTCCCCAAAGGCCCAGCCGATCGGGAAAACATCGGGTCGGTGAGAATATTCAGACCATTCCACTGAATCAGGCAAGTGGCATGACCGATAAAATAAACTTTGACTTGATTTTCCTCATCAAAGTAGGAAGGCTGAATCTTTGCCAAAGGTTTCTCATACGCTTTAGGCCATAACTCCCATTTATCAAAGTTGAGCATTATTTTGCCAACCGTGCGGGATATAGAGTTCTTGCCTCCACCCGTATTTTTAAATTCTCCCCCCTCTAAATTATCACTGTGCCCTTTAAAAGTAGAACCTCTAAACAGTCGGTCTGCTAAAAATGCTGAGCCAGCAAGTCCCAAGATTGTCCATAAAATCGGTTTACGTTTTCCCATTAAGCTTTCGTTTTTGTATGTTCCTCTCTTAACTACGAAAGCATCAAGGAAATAATACAAAAATCTGCTGAAAATTAACTTCAGAATTATCGATCAAATTTCAGTCGAAAGGTTTCAGGCTTCTTTTTAAATGTTTGACTGATTATGGGCACGTATAACCAAGGAAATGGCCATTTGGACTGATGATGCCATCCCAACAAATGTTACCACTGCCATCGGACGTCTTCACCAATAGTAACCTTTTCGATGATCGCTTCCCGTTTAATCCGCAAAACCTTTCCGCCCACCATCACTTTAGCATAAACAGGATCATCAGCATCCAACCCCAAAAAAATCCCCCTGTTTTCTGAGGGCTGAAAAAATTCGTCTACAGCCACTAATTCCTCCCCTTTTCCAGCCTTCATCGGGTAAACCCATTCGCATAAATTGGCAATTTCCTCCGCATCATGCGAGACCATGACAACCGTACAGCCTATTTGTTGAAAAAGTGGCTTCAGGTCTCGATAAAGCTGTTGTTTCACCCCCTGATCGAGCCCATTAAAAGGTTCATCGAGCAATAAAATCTCAGGTGCGTTAATTAATGCCCGAGCCAATGCTAAGCGCTGTTTTTGCCCGCCCGAAAGCTGTTCAGGAAGCATCTTTTCCATGCCCGAAAGCTGACAAAGTGCCATCATCTGACCGACGGTGTAACTTTTGGAACTATCCTGCCTCGCAAAGGCTAACTGTTCGGCTACCGTCATGTTGGGGAAGAGTGCCAAATCCTGAAATACCATCCCAACTTTCCGCTTTTGGGGTTTCAGGTGGTTGTTTTTAGCACAGTCAAACCAAAGCTGATCTTTCACTTTCAGGTACCCGTGCTGTGCTTTCATCAGTCCTGTCATAATCAAAATCAGGCTTGTTTTACCCGTTCCTGAAGGACCGTAAAGTGCAATTCGCTTCCCCTGTGGCCACTTCCCTTGGGCAGCTATTGAAAAGCCAGATTTTTTAAAATGGTGCTGAATATCAAAACTGATCATCTTGTTAAGATTTATATCGAAAAATACTGATCCCACGCAAAGTCAGTAAAGCGGTAAGGGCGAAGGCGATCATGATAAGGGCATAGGTATTTGCGGTATGATAGTCCATCATTTCCACCGCTTCATAAATAGCAATCGAGACCACCTTGGTTTCTCCAGAAATATTGCCGCCAATCATCAAAACCACGCCAAACTCGCCAAGGGTATGCACAAAGATCAAAACAATAGCCGCCCACAAAGTCCTCTTCATATTGGGCAGCATGACCCTGAAAAGCGTTTCGGCATGTCCTTTCCCCATCAGGAAGGAGGCGGCTTGCAAGTTTTTGGGCAAACTGCGAAAGCCCGCCAATAGGGGCTGAACCACAAAGGGCAAATTATACAGTACGGAGGCAAAAAGAAGCCCGCCGAAACTAAAGGCAAGCTGAAAATTAAAATGGGATTTCAGGAAATGGCCAAATGCAAAATTAGGGCTGAATATCATCAGCAAATAAAACCCAAGCACCGTTGGGGGGAAAACGAGCGGCAGCAAGCAAAGCACCTCGAGTATTCTTACCCCAATATGGCGGGAATGTGCCATAAAATAACACAAGGGCAAGCCCAACACTAAAAGTAAAATGGTGGTTAACAGGGCCAGCTTAAAACTCAACAGAATGGGCAACCAGTCCACACTAAAATTTATCATTCTTGAAATTAAAAGGAATAACCGTATTTGGCAAGCAGATCTTTGGAAGGCTTCGAATTAAGGTAGTCGAGGAACTGTTTTGCCTGCTGCAGCTGCACATCTGCCTGCTTTCTTTTAATCACCACCGCTTCTTGTGCCAATTTCAGCTCCGTCCATTTTGCAGGAAGTGGGTGCCAATAGCCGTAACCTTTGTCAAACAGCGCCTCTGCGGAGTTGGCCGTCAGCGCCCAATCCAGATTACCACTTGCAATAAAATGGTTGGTTTGCATGACGCCTTCTGCGAGAATAGCTTCACTCATCAGCGAGGGGTCTATTTCGAGTAAAGCGGTTTTGGCCAGCAAACCATAGGGTGCCAGCCGTGGGTTGGGAATAACGACCCGAGCACCATTTTCAACATCCTTTTTCAGCTCGTCGATTTTTTTGTGCTGCTTGGACCACACCGCCAAATGACCATAGGCATAAACCAGCCTGTTCCCCTCAACCATGCCCGCGTCTGCCAACATTTTAGTATATCGGTCATCCGCAGAAATAAACAAATCAAAGGGCGCACCATGGGCAATTTGCTGATACAATTTACCTGAAGAACCCGAGGTAAAAGTGATATGCGAGTGATCGTAGGGGTACTGTGCAATGAGCTCCTCGAGGGGCTTTTTCATATTTCCCGCCACGGCGATGCGCATGGTCAGGGGTTTTTCCTGCTGACAGGAGAATAATAAGGTCAGTAAGCACAAGTAGATTATTCGCATGGTCGAAAGTAAAGAGAAAGATATGCAGCACTTCCACTACATCAGGAAGTGGTCTTTTACCTGCTGAATATCCAGAAAATAAATTAGGCGAAGAGACAAAGAGTTCAACTGATCTGAAGCAAGCGTGTTTCGGAGGTTTTCCCCGTAGCTCAGGTTTTTCTGCCCATCTTCAGCATAGACCTGATTCTTCCACACAAAAGTAAGAAAACTTGAAGAGGCAAACTCCCAGCTGTAGGTTAATTCGACGTTAAATGCATTAAAATTCGTTAGGTATTTTTCATTTCCTTCTTCATCATACAAAGGGAAATCGGTATCGTATAATTCCCCGTCTTTTCCTAAAGCATACAGTTCATCATACACCACATTACTCCAATAGTGGCGCAGACGCAAATTAACCCCCATTTTATTGCTGATCGAGTAATTTGCAAACATCGAATTATCCCACTCAAACCGATTGCGATTACCATAAATCACCTGATTGATGTCGCCATTTTCATGTCGGTCATGGTCCACAAAGCCCTTCTCTTTCCTCATTATCCCAAAGCTCGAAGCCATCGATACGGTTGCGCGCTTGTTAATTCTAAAACGGGGACTGATATTAAAACCATTATCAAACTGATCCCGCTGCGGACAAGCCCAAAACCACTGCGAAAGCTGCAACTGAAAGCGCTTTCGGCCATCGGAAGCAAAATATAAGCCTCCATCGAAATTGGGTAGACGGGTGAAAAAATATTCAAAATCTGACCGAGGGTCGTAATAATCATAATTCTCAATAGGATTACTTGAAAACCAGGCGTTGGCAAACATGAAGTTCTTAAACTGCGCATTGATATTCGTAAAGAATCCCAAATTGGTAAACTCAAAAGGCTCGACCAGGAAACGTTGCTCATAGCCAATATTCCACTCCATATTATTGTAAATACTGAAGGGTGTTTGTTCACTGATCGTAAATTCTACCCCCTGCTCCAGAAGGTTGTTCCGCCGTAGAAAACCCATATCATTCGGGTCGTAATTCTCGGACACCACACTTGCCCAGGTAACATACTGATATTTCCCACTGACTTTTCCACCATTCAGCTGAATATTATGGCCTGTTTTGTTGGGCTTTTCACCTTCATTTCCCCCTTCATTAATATGGCTGTAGGCCGCACTACCCCGAAAAGCGTAAGTGTTCGTTTTGTTGAACAGTCGCCAGTCCAACCGACTGACATTGGCCATTTCACCACCGCGCCCCCTGTGTACGTTGGTATTCATGAAAGCCACATTGGAATTGTTCTTCAGATTTTGCTCAAGCACAATCGCATTAAAATTCGTCAGTGGATCCACTAAAACTTCCCGTGTTTTATCCGTCAGGGTGTCTTTTACCAATGCCCTGTTGGCATCCGTAATGGCATTAAAAACACCAATCCCGAGGCCATTATCCAGACGGCCACTCACCTTTGAGGCATTCAAAAGAGGTGCCTCAAAGCTCCTGCTCACCAGCTCCTCGCTTTCTTCCATTTCCACCGACCCAAAAGAGGTTCCCACCCGTCGGGAATAAAACATATCTCCGCGATTGAAGAGCTCTGTCCCTTCAGTAAAAAAAGGTCTGTTCTCCTCGAAACGGACTTCAAAAGCCGACAAGTTCAGTATCTGATTATCGGCGCGTACTTGCCCAAAATCGGGAATCAGGGTCATATCAAGTGTAAATGCCTGATTAATCCCCCATTTCAAATCCAGTCCTGCGGTCGTTCTGAATTCAGCCACATCAGCGGCCCCATCAATATTATAGTAGGAGGATAAATAAGGAGAAATGGCCAAACGCAATGGAGGCTTCAAGTCCTTCAGCCCTTCCAGTTCCCCGAATTGGGTCACAAAGCCCTGCGTATTGGGGTCTACATAGTTCCAATAGGAAAATTCGTTTTTACGCTTAACCACCCGATGGATATTCAGTCCCCAGGTCTGCACCTCCGCTTTCGGAAACCGCAAAGCCATATAGGGAATAAACATTTCTACCTGCCAGCCCCATTTATTAATACTGACTTCTGACTTCCAGACGGCATTCCAGTTGAAGTCCTGATTGTCAACGGTTTCAAAGTAATCACTCTGTGTACCCGCAGCTGACACCATAAAAACAAAGGCATTTTGCTGATTATTATAGGTATCAAAGGCGATGGAAAAAATATCCGAATTGTTGTAGCCTGTATCCCTGATGCCCATTTCCTGAAAAATACTGTCAGGTTGTGGGTCCTTCATCAATGCAGATACATATATACCCCGATCGTCATAGGCAATTTTTACCTCCGTCTTAAATGCCGAAACCGCCCCATTTTTTGGTGACGATTGTACAAAGTGCCCATCAAAACCAGCCACCTGCTGCCAAACGGCGTCCTGGAGATCACCATCCACTTTAGGCGCCTCACTTATTCGTGCGGCATCGGTTCGCAGCCGATCTTTTGGCTTAGACTTAGACTGTCCAAAAGTGGTGAGCACACTGAAACATAACAAAAAAACGGCGACAAGAACATTCCTCAAAATCATCGAAATTGGCAAACTAAAAGGTTTTAATTGGGTTCGGTTGATAAAATATGTACTCAAATTTAGGATTTTCTGTGAGTAAATATCGCATTCCGATCATCCAATTCCCTTTTTTAGCCAAAAATGATAAAAATTAGCACAATCTGACAACCTCAAGAATTTTTCACTTATCCAATATTTCACTGAAAGATCATAACATATATTGATCTTGAGGCTTGTATGAGGGTATTGTTCATTGCCAACCTCTGCTTTTAAATCACATCTATTGATCTATTAGGCGGCACTTCCCGTCCTATAATAACATAAACAAACGATAATACTTATGACTGTTATCCCATTAAACACGGCGATGAAACTTTATGATAAAGGCATATTTAAAGTGCAGGAATGCCAGTATGCCTATGTGGAAACTTGGAAAGAACAGTTTTACCAAAACGGGGTATTGAAAGGATACGCCAACGATTGGGAATTAAGGTCGAGGGGGCGCCATGAAAATGAGTTGCAAATCCCTGCCCCGATGATTTCGGAACTATATGAATATCTGACAGCGCGTTGCTACCATGTGGATTTGGCGTTTACACAAGACACCCCACACCTGAAAACAAACGACGGGCTGACCTTCCACGGCGTAGAAAGTGTTGCCGCAAAGCTTACCGAACTGATCCTTACCGTTCCGCAATATTTACAAAAAACGGATGAAAAAGAACGCTACAATATAGAACAACAAATGAATAATACTGAAAATATCAGAGCCTATAATTGATGAATGCAAAAGTCTGCCAACCTCCTGGCAGACTTTTTTTTATCATCCTCCACTCCTTTATTTGAGGCTATTGCCTGAAGCCATAAAAATCGAAAAAAGTACCTTCATGGAAAGTCGTCTCCGCTGCAGGGAGTTCGATAAATCCGTCTACCTCATTGAGCTTCGCCAAATCTCCAGAGCCTCCTCCTTTACGTGGGGCAGCCTCGAAAATCCCTTCCGCGTTCTGTCGAACTGAAACCTCTAAAAAACGGGTAAGTGCTGGCTTGAAAACCACCTCCGAGCTTAGGCGTACCCGAAGCGGTCTAAAATCACGACCTTGTTGCTGATAAAACCAGGGGATAAAATATCGTTCAAAACAGAAAAAGCTGGAAACAGGGTTGCCTGGCAGCGCAAAAACCACCCCCGAATCCCATGCCCCAAACCAAAACGGTTTTCCCGGGCGCTGTTTCACTTTATGAAAGGACTTCCGAACGCCAACGGCATCCAATACCTCGGGCACAAAATCGAATTTCCCCATCGACACCCCTCCGGTAAATAACAGCACTTCGTATTGTTGCATCAGCTTCTCAAGCCCATCTTTCAGCAATTCCCGATCATCATTCAAATGGTAGGCCTGCGCCTCAATGCCCAGTTCGGCAAGTCGTGCCACCAGCATGGGACTGTTCGACTTCCTGATCTGATGCGGCAATGGCATCGCTGCAACCTCCACAAGTTCATCACCTGTACTGACGATCGCCACTTTTGGCCGCGCTTGCACCCGCACCTCAGCTTTTCCCACCGTCGCCAGGGTCGCAATTTCAGGGGATGAAATTTTCCTGCCCGCAGCGATTAACAAATCTCCTTTGGGCCGATCGCTACCCTTTCGGTGAATATTTTGCCCCGCTTTGCAGGGCTGCTGCAAGATTGCCACATGGCAGCCTTCTGTTTCCTCCCAGCTCAAATGCTCATAAGGAATGACCGAACCGCCTCCTACGGGCAAAATCGCCCCCGTCATGACTTCCATCGCCTGAGCCGTAAGTTCGGTTGTCGGCGCACCAGCGGCCTGAATTCCTTTCACCTCAAAACGATCTCCTTCCTGAAATGAGCCCTCACCCACCGTAATGCCATCCATCGCCACACGGTCAAAAGGGGGGAATGGGCGGTCTGCGGAAACATCTTCTGCCAGCACACGTCCTATGGCATCTGATAATGGTACTAATTCAGTCTTTAGCGTTAATTTTATCTGAAAAATCAGCTTTTCTGCTTCACTCACCGAGATCATTGCTATATTGTTTAATTAAAGAATTGAGGAAGCCGAAGATATATAAAATATCTGACTACATCGGTACCTATACTAAAACTCCAAACCAATAATTTTATAATGGCAAAATCTACTGATTTTACCCATATCGATGATCACGGCCAACCACATATGGTGGATGTCGGAGACAAAAAAATCACCCAGCGCGTCGCTACTGCAACCTCCACCGTCCTTTTGCCCGACAGTGTTTGGTCGGCCATTAGAGGAGAAGAATTAATGACTAAAAAAGGGCCTGTCATTCAAACAGCCATTATCGCGGCACATATGGCGGTAAAAAAAACGGCAGAACTCATCCCGCTATGTCACCCTTTACCCCTTGATGGCGCAAAAATATGGGTAGAGCTGCAAGCCCCTGAAATCAAAATTTATTGCCGTGTAAAAACCACGGGAAAAACGGGTGTTGAGATGGAAGCGCTTCACGGTGCCACCACTGCGGCCTTAACCGTTTATGATATGTGCAAAGCACTGAGCCACGAAATCATCATTAAAGAAACAAAACTTATCCAAAAATCAGGAGGTAAAAATGACATCAACTTGGTCTAAACACGCAAAAATCACCCGACCACAAATGGGCAATTACCATCGCCACGAAATCGCCCTGATGGGAGCACCCTGTGATATTATCAAGGCCTGGGCGACAGAAATGGCCACGCTGTGGGCGCCACTAAAGGTCGGTTTTCTTGACATGGATCACCACCCGTCGCCCTTGTCGCATCCTTTTCATCAGGTGGTCAGTCATCAGCAAACTTATTTTGAAGAGGAGACCGCTGGTTTTCCTTCAGACTTTGGCCTGAAAATCAAGTTTCAGCCTTGTGACCGATTGATCATTAATGGTAACCATTTTGAAGGGGCGGAACAGATCGTCTTTATCGACCCTAAAAAAAATGTCGCCAAGCATGCCAAAAAAATCAACGCCCCTTTGATGGTCATTGTCCGTGAGGGCGCCACCATGCCGACGGAAATTCAGGAAGTTATTTCCGAAAACACCCCTGTTTTTCAAGAGGCACAAAAGGAAGAAATCACCACTTTCCTGAAGGCCTGGAGCTTAACCAAACAGCCAAAAGTTAATGGCTTGTTATTGGTGGGCGGAAAAAGCCAACGCATGGGTGAGGATAAAAGTCAGTTGGTTTATCAGCAGGAGCCGCAATGGAAAATTGCCGTGGATTTGCTCGCCCCTTATTGTCAGGAGGTTTTCATTTCCTGTAATGAACAGCAGTCAGCACAGTTCGAGGAGCACCCTTTGATTGTAGACAAATATCTCGGGCTTGGCCCAATCGGTGGTATTTTGTCCGCTTTTCAGCACGATCCTGATGCTGCCTGGCTGGTTATTGCCGTAGATTTACCCCTATTATCGTCGCAAACTTTGCATCAGCTCATTGACCAGCGCGACAGCAGTATACTGGCGACCTGTTTTCAGGTTCCCGACAAAAAATTCCCTGAACCACTGATTACCATCTGGGAGCCACGCGCCTACCCAATTATGCTGCAATACCTGAGTCTGGGCTACTCCTGCCCACGCAAAGTTCTGATAAATGAACCCTGTAAAGTGATCAGCCCACTGACAGCGGAAGCCTTGGAAAATATCAATACACCAGAAGAAAAAGAGGCCGTCATCAAAAAAATGCAGCCCTAAAAAAAATACCACAGTCAAATCGGCTGTGGTATTTTTTTAACACTGATGGCTATCCAACGGATTCGGAAAAGCATTGGACTCATCCTCATCACGGGCAGTAAGACATTTAAAATCTTTTTCAATGAGCAACTTCAAGGAGGCTTCATCTTCCGTAGCAACCTCCCCTTCGATGCCTACCTGTTCGGTGGAGATCCATTGCTGAAGTGTCGCGTTGGGCACCTGAATCGTTACCTGCTGCCCCTGCAATACCGCTGCGAATGATTGTTGTTCATCTGACCCACAAATCGTCCATGTCAGTTTCCCTTGAATAAATGGGGTGGTCATTACTACCTGCCCTGCAGATTTTAATTCCGCAATATCCTTTTGATCCAAGCGCAAACGCACCGTATTGTTCCTTAGTCTGACCTTCATTATTTTTTAATTGAGGAATGATTAGTATAAGCAGTAAGGTAGAAAAATAAGAGAAATGATCCCCGAATTCAACCAAAAAGTTCATCAACGACACCCTTTTTGTTTGAAAAATGCTTATTAATAGGGATAATAAGAAATTAAAAAACAGTTTTGATTACCTTAGCAAAATGATAGAACTACGCATTCTCACTTTTGGAATTACAAGAGAAATAGTGGGCTGTTCACCACTGATTTTCAAAACGGAGGCTACGGATGTCGGTACCTTAAAAGCGCAGCTTAAGGAGGAATACCCCGCAATGAAAAAATTGCAGTCCCTGGCCATCAGTGTTAATCAGCAATATGCCACCGACGATCAGAAAATTCAGGCGCAGGATGAAATCGCCCTGATCCCTCCTGTTGCTGGCGGATAGGCGCATGGGGCAGCTCAAAGCACTTTCAATTTCAAACGGAACCAAAACGGAATGATCCACCAAATCGACATACAGCTTAAAGAACAACTGGTCGTTGAAGAACTCACCGATTTTATACAAGATGAGCGGTGTGGCGCCAATAATGTTTTTATTGGCAAAGTACGCAATCATAATAATGGAGAACAGGTTTGCAAACTCACCTTCGAGGCTTATGAACCCATGGCCATCAAGGAATTACAGAAAATCGCAGAAAGAACCCTGTCCCTTTTTGACGTTTATAAACTAAGCATTCATCATGCTTTGGGCGAAAAAACCATTGGCGACCTCGCGGTAGTCATTGCAGTGGCTACGCCCCACCGAAAGCAGGGCTTTGAAGCCTGCGAATATGTGATTGATGAACTGAAAAAGACCGTTCCGATATGGAAGAAAGAAGCCTTGCAGAACGGCCATGTGTGGGTAAGCGCACATCCTTAAAATACTAATTGAATGCTGATAGATAAATTCGGTCGCCCCATAAAATACCTCCGCCTTTCCGTTACCGATCGATGTAACCTGAGGTGTTATTATTGCATGCCCGAAGAGGGCATCAAATTCATTGCCCACAAAAATTTACTCACCTATGAGGAAATGCTCCGCCTGTGTACCATTTTGGTGAAGGAAGGTGTGGAAAAAATCAGAATCACTGGAGGCGAGCCTTTTGTACGCAAAGAGCTCCTATTTTTCCTCAGGGAACTGACCAAAATCAAGGGGTTGAAAAACATTGGCATCACCTCCAACGGACTCCTGACGGCGCAATACCTTGAAGAACTGAAGACGCTCGGCATCACCGACCTGAACCTTTCGCTGGACTGCCTTTCTGAAGAAAAATTCCTCGAAATTACACGCAGAAAAGGCCTAAAGGAAGTATTGAACACCCTGGAACTGGCCACAAAAATGGGCTTCAAGGTGAAGATTAATACCGTGGTGATGGGGGAAAAGAATAAATTTGAACTTCCCGCATTGGCACGCCTGGCACAAAAAAAACCTATCGATGTTCGCTTCATCGAAGAAATGCCTTTTAATGGCGGGGAAGAGCATCAGGAAGCCAGACTGTGGACCCATCAAAATATCAAGGATTTTCTTGAAGCAGAACTTCAGGCGCCCTTGGTGGCTGATATTTTTGAAAGTACGGCCCAGAAATATTCCATTGAAGGCTGGCAGGGGAAAATTGGGATTATCCCTGCACACAGCCGTACCTTCTGTGGCTCCTGTGACCGCCTGCGCATGACTGCCCAGGGGGAAATCAGAAACTGCCTCTATGCGGGAAAAGGCTATAATATTAAGGACCTGATGCGAAGTGGCGCCACTGATGCGGACCTCCTTGCTTATTTTCAGCAGATTGTCAGCAAAAAAGCGAAAAATGGATTTGAGGCAGAAAACCGCTCTTCCGGCCACGACTCCATGTCAATCATTGGAGGATAAATATCAATTTAAGTCCCACTCCTCAGAAATCCCTTCCGTTGACCGAATAATCACCGTTGTTTTTAACAATTATGCAACATAAGCGGCTAAAAATAACTATCTTTGCGCCAACAAATTTAAAAAAGACAAATTGAGCACATTCGCAGATTTAGGAATCAGAGATGCCTTCATTCAAGGCCTAACCGATATTAATATTAAACGCCCTACCCCAATTCAAGAACAAACCATTCCCCTGCTGATGGAAGCAGGCCATGATTTTGTAGGATTGGCACAAACGGGTACCGGAAAAACCGCAGCATTCGGTTTGCCACTTTTGGAACGTATCAACCCGAAGGGCCGCAAGGCACAAGGGCTAATCTTGGCACCTACACGTGAGTTGTGTCAACAAATTGCCAAACAAATTTTCCGATACACCAAGTACAGTGAAAAGATTTTCACTGAGGCCGTGTATGGTGGTTTCCCTATCGCCAAACAAATGGATAACCTGAAGCGCCAAACGCATATTGTTGTGGCGACTCCTGGCCGTTTGAAAGACTTGATCGACCGTAACGCGATAGATTTACGTCAGGTGAAAACTGTCGTACTCGATGAGGCTGACGAAATGCTGAGCATGGGTTTCAAAAAAGAAATTGATGAAATCCTTCAGTATGTTCCTTCAGCAAAGGATACGTGGTTGTTCTCTGCAACCATGCCTCGTGAAATCGAGATTTTGGTTAAAAAATTCATGAGCCCAGAGGTTATTCGTGTAGAGATTGACAGCGAAAACCGCGTGAATAAAGACATTAACCATAAGTATAAACTCTACAATAAGCACGCTGATAAATTCAAAATGCTGACAGACTTTATGGGCCGACAAGGGCAAGACCGTGGGGTGATTTTCTGTAAAACGAAAATGGCCGTTCGCGAACTTACCGAAAAGCTGAAAGAGTTTGGCTATGCTACTGAAGCCATTGAGGGGGATATGAATCAGCCTGAGCGCGATAAGGTGATGCGTGCCTTCCGTAAGAACCGACTTCAAATTTTGGTGGCTACCGACATTTTTGCCCGTGGTATTGATGTCCATGATTTGGCTTATGTGGTACACTTCCAATTGCCAGAAAAAATGGAATTTTACACCCACCGCGCAGGTCGTACAGGTCGTGCAGGACGCAAAGGGTTGTCGTTGTCGTTGATTCTTCCAAACGAACTTCACCGTTTAGAAGGTATCGCCCGAGAACTGAACATTAAACTGAGTGAATCAAAAGGTAAATAAACTTTTTCCCATCCGGGTGCCTAACGATGTATAACGCTATGGCGTAACACGTGCCCGGTGACAGGGAAAATCAGCACCACTGCTGAGGATATTTACCCTCATCATATTTTAGCCTCATGGATATTTTCCATGAGGCTTTTTTTGTGCATTACAGCTGATCAGCCTCCTGTGTGACCATTCCTCTCATCTATGAGCCCCAACTTCGCAAAGCAGGAAGGCCAAAACCACTGCTCAAATCATCAGCAAATCGAACACTCGCTATTTTTCGTTGAATTACTTTGATTTATTACATCATTTTTATGGGAAAATAATTACATATCCCAGCTTTATTGCATATTTTTAATATTAATCATCAACCTACTTCTTTCAAATTATGATAAGTGCACAAGTGCCTGAAAAAAAATGCCAAGGCTGGGACTGGAAACAATATCGGCAGATGACCGACCCTTTAGCCGACGAAACCATTGCTTTAATTATCGCCAATGCCCAGGGCAACCCTTTCGAAGAAACCAATGCACTTTTCGAAAAGCTGAAAGCCAATCATTATCATTTCGACGAAACCATTCCGTCCTATCTCAAAGACTATTTTGAGAAATGGGATGAACTTCCTGCCGATATTGACATGAATAAAGTCTATAAAGCGGAATCCTTCTTCCAGCAATATGGCACCATGCTTTCAGCCTTGCTGCTGTTAAAATCCCTGCCTGCTACCTATGCCTGTGGCTATGGCGCCGAGGTGCTCCACCGTACAGGCCGACTGGAAGAAGAAGGCGCCAACCTTCGCCCCTTTGTCCGTCGATTAATGGAAACCGCCCAATTTGTCCTGGATATTTTCACTGAAGAAGGTTTCCGGTCAAAAGGAAAAGCGCTCAGAAACATCCAAAAGGTACGTCTGATGCATGCCACCGTTCGCCACCATCTCCATCATGCCCCAAAGCATTGGGACGCTGAAAAACTTGGTCAGCCGATCAATCAACAGGATATGGCGGGCACCCTGCTTTCCTTTTCCGTTTTCCCCCTTCAGGGATTAATGCAAATTGGTATCAAGCCTACCGAAGAGGAAATCGAGAGCTATATTTATGTATGGCAGATTGTCGGCAGGCTGATGGGTGTAGACGAAGAACTGATCTTCAAAAACTTCAAGTCAGGAAGCCATATGGGCATCAGTATCATTCAGGATCAGCGGCGGGAATCTGAAGCGGGGAAGGTGCTGACAGCCACCCTGGTCAGCTTTATGGAAGAAGTTACCCCTGGCAATATCTTCGACGATATCCCTGCGGTATTGATCAACTACCTTATTGGTGATGAACTCAGCACCCTCATCGATTTACAGGTTAATAAGAGTAAGTTTGATGAAAAAGTCCCCGACATTCTGCGGGCCTCGATGAGCCATTTTGAAAATGCCATGGAGCACCGCACCAAACTGAATGCGACGGTCAGGGCGTTCTCCAATCAGTTTTTACAAGGGCTGCTGAATTATTACAACGATCATAAAAAGGTGGCATTTAATCTGCCCCCTACCCTTTACAGGCCCTGGCAGAAAGAATATGCGAACTTTCAGGAATGGCAAAAAATCACGGCCGTTCATGTGCCATTCACCAAAAAATATATTGGCATTTTTAAACGCGACAACGGCATTTAAGCTTTCCGCCAAAAAAAGCCGACCCCTTATGGCGTCGGCTTTTTAATTTCTTGCTGATTGATTTTACCCTGCTGGGCATCGATGTTATCCTTTCACCACATGTACAAATCCCGACTGTGGCTTATGGTTAACGATGGTCACCTTATAATAAAAAGTCTCCGTCTTTTGCCCCAGTCCTCTGCGAGTACCACCCCACTCGTTGTGATAATCTGCATTTTTATAGACTAACTTTCCGGAACGGTCATAAACTTCAAGGCTCACCCGCTCAATTTCATCCAAATGCGGAATTTTGAACGTGTCATTCACCCCATCATTATTCGGCGTAATCATATTGGGCAGTAGCAATGCTTTCTGACTCGCCTGCGCGCTGTAACGCACAGGGTACAGCCCTTCCACTGTGCCATAAATCTGCCCAGATTTATCGTCCATTAATTTGAACACTACCTTCACCGTGCCATTTTTTGCCATCACAAGACTCCCTTTTGTAGCCTGCTGAACTAAATGTGTCCCCTGCGGAATATCCTGAGAAATCACCTCCACCGTACCCCTGAGGTCTGGTAAGTTCACCAAATGCTGACCATTCATAATCTGCTCAGGGAAGTCCTTGATTCGCAATACCGCCTTCGGATCGATCACCGTTACGGTAAACTTCGCCCTTCCTCTATTTTCACTTTGGTCGGTAACGGTCAACTGATGGGTATGCGCATGAACATCCTTGGCGGTGAATTTATACTGATCAAGCTCACGTGCCTTAATCATACAGTTATCATGTGAACCCCCGTCCACCATGGTAGCACTCAGCTTCGCCATTCCATGATCATCAAGCACCAGTAAAGTATCTTTCGCAATTGCCGTTGGCGCAAGCGTATCAATCACCGTTACACTGACGGTAGATTTACTGATGTTGGCACTCGCATCAATGGCGGTCAGCACAACCACATTGACACCCAGGTTTTGTCCTGAAAAGTGAGATTTATCCAATGCCAAAAAAGGCGCACCATCAGCATTATCCACCACACCATCATCAATATCATTTGCTGAAATATTCACCTCGCCTTTTTCATTCAATGCCACAATGATATTTTTCACCTTCAGCCGTGGAGCCACAGGATCCACCACCTTGACTTTCGCCTTTGCAGCGGCAATGTTCCCGCTTTGATCTACTGCTGAAAGGGTTACTGAATAAGTACCAACCGCATGAAAGGTATTTTGATCCAGGGACAGCAGCGGTCTAAAACCATCGTTATCTATACATCCCCGATCCACCTGATCAATACTTAGTTGCGCCGTTCCATCTTCCCGCAAAATAATCCTTGCAGGCTTGGTTAAAACCATCGGCGCGATAGTGTCGAGTACCGTTACTTTTACCATTTCCGAAGCCACATTTTTGCTGCTGTCTTCGGCAGAAAAACTGACCCACTGTTCTCCAAGATCCTTGGTTTGGAAATGGGTTTTACTCACAGAAAGCGCAGGTTTTTGCGGAGCGTTGTCGTCCGTTCCGTTATCACATTGCTCGGCGGTAATCCTTGCGATTCCTGCTGAATTCAGATAGGCGAAAATGCTTTTCGTGTGAAGGAATGGCGCCATAGTATCGACCACCCTTACTTCCGCAGCCGCCTTTGCCGTATTGCCCTGCGCATCAGTGCCCTCGACCATCACCTGGTGCGTACCCATCGTTCTGAATTGTTTTTCCGATAGCTTATAGGTCAGTTGCCCTCCTTTATTATCCTGGCTTCCTGCCACTATTTTTGATAACACCAAAGGTGAAATATGTGCGACTCCCTGTGCATCAAGCGCTATGGAAACTGGCTGCGTCTTTAAAATTGGCACTGTATGGTGATCAATCACAGTAACATTGGAAAATATCGCACTGATGTTACCCGAACTGTCTGAGGCAAATAAGTGAATATGATGAACCCCAGGAACAAGAAACACCTTGGGATTGGGGAAAAACACTTTGCCACCATTGTCTTTCGTGCCCGCATAGACCGTCTGCCAAACTTGTGGTGTCATGGCAATACTGTCGGCATGCTCCAGCGTTATGGTCATACTCGAAGTCGCATTCACCACAGGCTGAGCCATCACTTTTGCGCCTCCAGGCAACACCACATGAGCCACCTGATGATTCACCGTTTGGATTTCAGGCGCCGAATGATCCAGCACCGTTACTATCGCCGTGCCGCTCACTACATTATTGGAAAGATCGACCGCTGTTGCCTTCACTTTGAAATCGCCTACGCCACCAAACTGCTGCTGATCTACTTTCCATGCTACTTTGCCACAGTTGTCGGTCGTTCCTTTAAACATCAAGTCCAACTGTTCCGCTGTCAAAACCGCCTTGCCATCAGTACCCAAAGTAAGGTGTACAGGGTTCAGCACCAAAGTAGGTTTCAGTGTATCGACTACCCGAACATTCAGTTCTATCGTCTTGCTGTTCTGCGATAAATCCGTCGCCGTGAGCTGTGTAACGTAAGTCCCAACCTCCGTAAAGGTTTTAATGCCTGCGGTAAAATCAATCGCCTGACTGCTGTTGTCGCTGCTGCCTGCATATAAACGCTGAAGCAAAGCCGGTGACAATTCCACTTTGCCATCACTTCCCAAAGGAAGCACCAACTGACTTTTCTGATCAACCACTGGGTAGGCTACCACAGGCGACTGACCTGAAATAACTTCGCTCACCACCTGATGATTCACCGTTTGGATTTCAGGAGCCGAATGATCCAGCACCGTTACTATCGCCGTCCCGCTCACTACATTATTGGAAAGATCGACCGCTGTTGCCTTCACTTTGAAATCGCCTACGCCACCAAACTGTTGCTGATCCACTTTCCATGCTACTTTGCCACAGTTGTCGGTCGTTCCTTTAAACATCAGGTCCAATTGTTCCGCTGTCAAAACCGCCTTGCCATCAGTACCCAAAGTAAGGTGTACAGGGTTAAGCACCAAAGTAGGTTTCAGTGTATCGACTACCCGAACATTCAGTTCTATCGTCTTACTGTTCTGCGATAAATCCGTCGCCGTGAGCTGTGTAACGTAAGTCCCAACCTCCGTAAATGTTTTGATGCCTGCGGTAAAATCAATCGCCTGACTGCTATTGTCGCTGCTGCCTGCATATAAACGCTGAAGCAAAGCAGGTGACAACTCCACTTTGCCATCACTTCCCAAAGGAAGCACCAACTGACTTTTCTGATCAACCACTGGGTAGGCTACCACAGGCGACTGACCTGAAATAACTTCGCTCACCACCTGATGATTCACCGTTTGGATTTCAGGCGCCGAATGATCCAGCACCGTTACTATCGCCGTCCCGCTCACTACATTATTGGAAAGATCGACCGCCGTTACCTTCACTTTGAAATCGCCTACGCCACCAAACTGCTGCTGATCTACTTCCCATGCTACTTTGCCACAGTTGTCGGTCGTTCCTTTAAACATCAGGTCCAATTGTTCCGCTGTCAAAACCGCCTTGCCGTCAGTACCCAAAGTAAGGTGTACAGGGTTGAGCACCAAAGTAGGTTTCAGTGTATCGACTACCCGGACATTCAGTTCTATCGTCTTGCTGTTCTGCGATAAATCCGTCGCCGTGAGCTGTGTAACGTAAGTCCCAACCTCCGTAAAGGTTTTCATGCCTGCGGTAAAATCAATCGCCTGACTGCTGTTGTCGCTGCTGCCTGCATATAAACGCTGAAGCAAAGCAGGTGACAACTCCACTTTACCATCACTTCCCAAAGGAAGCACCAACTGACTTTTCTGATCAACCACTGGGTAGGCTACCACAGGCGACTGACCTGAAATAACTTCGCTCACCACCTGATGATTCACTGTTTGGATTTCAGGGGAAAGAGTATCCTGAACGGTAATTAATACATTCTTGCTACTTTCATTTCCAGAAACATCAATTGCCGAGGCGAGAACATTATACTGCCCTGGGGCTTTAAATTTCACCTGATCCACATGATAAGTCATCGGCGTCTGGCTGTTATCAAAAGTCCCTTTGAACAGCTGCGCCAATACCACTGGAGAGATCTCCGCTTCACCTGTCTGATTAAGCTGAAGCGTTTGAGGATTCACCTTTAAGGCGGGTGCGATATTATCTTGAATCGTTATTTTTGTATTTACTGAAGTGATGTTATTGGAGGCATCTTTCACCTGCACGGTCACAGGAAAAGTGCCGACCTCATTAAATGCCGTTTGATTCACAGTATAATTCAGCGGCCCATGCGCATTGTCCTTGGCTGATACCAATTGGTGCTGAATCACCTGCTGAGTAAGTTCAACTTTACCGAAACTGTCAAGTGTTAATGTCAGCGGGTGCGCTTCCACCACAGGGGGCAAATTATCCACCACATGCACGGTCGTGGCAAGGCTCACCTTATTTCCCGCATAGTCAATGGCGGTCAATGCTATTGGCTGATTCCCCAACTGTTGCCCATTAAAATAATCGCGGCTGAGCACTTTTTCAGCAATCCCTCCACCATTATCCGATATTTTATCAATTAATTGCGCAGGGCTAATGCTCACATTCCCTTCCGCATTAAGGTAAACGGTGACATTGTTTTTCAAACTTACCTTCGGAGCGATACTATCAATCACCGTGATGACGCTTTCTCCACTGGCCACATTACCAAAAGCGTCCTTCGCAGCGGCTTTCACCTTGAAGGTTCCCGCAGTATGAAAAATCTGCTGCCCAATACTGTAAGTTAAAGGCCCCTGGCTGTTATCGGTTGTACCCGCAAAAAGCTGCGACATTTCCGCAGGTGAAACCTTGGCCTCTCCCGCCTGATTGAGGTAAACGGTTGCGCCATTGAGCTTCAATTGTGGCGACTGATAATCGACCACTGCAACGGTGGATTTCACCTTCACAGAATCGTTGATCGTGAAAACCACAGGAAACTCACCCGTATGTGCAAATACCTGCTGATTGACCGCTAAAGTCTTTACCTTTTCCGGTTGGCCCAGCGTATTTTTTACCTGCGACATTTCAAGCACGGCCTTCCCTTCGGGGTTCAAAGCGACCACCATCGGCTTGGCCATTTCCCCCCAACTACTCCAGGTATTCAAATGGGCTTCGAGAAGGTCCTTTGCATAGGGGTTTGGGGCATGCTCATCGACAATCCGTACCTTTGCAGGCTGGTGAGCGACATTGCCCGAACCATCTTTGGCGGTCAGGAATACCAATTGAAGGTCTGCATCTTTTGCTGTAAACTGATGGCGGTCAAGGGACAGCTCGGGAGCAATCCCACTATTATCAAAACTGCCGTTGTTGATTTGCTCAGGCGTAATTTGGGCTTTGTGTTGCTGATTCAGCTTAATGGTAATATTCTTTGTTTTTACAACAGGAGCAATATGATCTTTGACCTCCACAGGCACTTTCAAAATGGCCTGATTTCCCGACTGATCTACTGCTTCAAGCTGGATTTCCTGATGCGGATGAACCAAATCGAGGGATCCAAAAGTCAGCTTTCCAGAAAAAACACGAACGGTAGGTTTCGGATCGACATTATCCACGACGGTATCATACAAATCCGACAAGGCCAACACCCCATGCCCCTGCGCATCAATATTGACTACTACCGCTGATTTTTTCAGTGGTGTAAATACAGGGGCTGTCTGGTCCTTCACATGAACTGTTACCGCATATTTCGATCGGTTCCCCGAAGGATCTGTCGCAGTGATCAGCAATGGAAAATCACCAATCCCCTGAAATAATTCCTGGCTGAATTGAACACCAACCTGGCCTTTGCTATTATCCGAAGCCGAAATTAAAATACCCTTTGAAACTATATGAACGTCCTTTTTATGCCCAATATAAATCGTTGTATCCTGGGCATTAATCATTGGAGGCTCCACATCTTTCACCCTGACCGTTACGGTCGCTTCATTGGAATAGAAAGACGTTTTTTGCGCATCGAGGGCATCCATAAATCGATAAGTGAAATGATCCACCCCTGCGAAACCCTGCTCAGGAACATAAATTACCTGATTAGATTTTAGGTCAAAATCGGCCTTTCCATGCTGAGGCTGCTGGGTAATTTGCGAGGCACCACTATTCAATTTCGCCTGCCCATCAGCATCAGTATCGTTGGCCAGCACATCTACCGTTGCTTCATCGTTGGTATTGATCGTTACCTGATCATCATTGGCATGCGGAGGATGATTATTCACATAGGCGATTTTCATCGTGATCGTCCCTTCGGCAAGGTCGCCATCCCGATCTTTCACGGTGAACTGAAAAGGGTCATCACCAAAACCATCCTGATTTGCAATATACTGATATTCCCCCCGCTGAGCGTCAAGGATTTTTACTTGTCCGTGCACTGGAGGGTTCGTTATTTCAAAATGAATGCCCCCATCGCCAAGCCCAGAGGCAACAAAACTTTTGATCGTCTTTTGCCCTTCATTGATTGAAAATTGTTCGCTTCGTACCGCAGGCATATCGTTCACATTGGTGATTTCCAGCACCGCCGTGGCATGTACCGTACCGACATTGGTATGCAGGGCATAGCCAAACTTCTGAACCCCATAATAATCTTTAAAAGGGCTGAATTCAAAAGTCCCGTCAGGGTGGAAGGTAAACTTACCGTGCTGGTTCATGCGGTCAATGTCTGAAGCACTGACCGTAAAACGCGGCGTGGTGGTTTTACCGAGATCATTGGCACTTACATCGCCATTGTACTGGGCTCCCGCATCACTTTCCGCAAAAGTAAACTGGTCATTTTTTGCCACTGGCGTAACATCATTATCAAGGATGTTCTGCGAGAAAACAGTATTCTTCGGATTGAAGATATCCGAAACCTGCGCATGAAAATGAAGCTGTACCCGATGGTTCCCATTCACGATATTGTTATCAGCAGTAGGAATACTGATGACTTTTTCCACCTGATTTTTTTTGAACAACAGCGTTCCTTTTAAATGAGTGGCATTCCCCGAAGGAAAAAGATTCAGCACATTGCCCTGCGAGACGGGCTTGAGCTCATAGTTGAGGCTCAGATTCGCCCCCAGAGATTTTGTCAGGTGCACATGAAATACCAGATTATCCCCCTCGACAATGGGCATAGAAGCGACCACCAAATCTGCCTTGGCGTCTTTATCGTTGATCACCGCATCTACCTGATGCGTAGAGTTGGCGGCATCTGCCTGTTTGTAATGGTCTGCAAACAAAGAAAATACTTCTGCAGATTCTTTCACCCGATCCTTCAAAGTAGGACAAGTGGTGAGTTCAAAAGATTTTGTAAACGGTTTTACCGTAAAAGTTTTTACTGCTGAAGAGCCCACAAAATCGTGCGCTCCATCTTTTGGGGCATTCAGGTCTGTGGCCATTTCCGCCGAACCTCCTTTGAGGTAATACTGAAACGTGATGGGTTCCTGACTTTGCCCCTCGGCGCCGTTGATCATCACCTGCCCATGAAATTTCACTGGGTCGCCCTCAGTTACCGGCAAGGCGGAAAGAAAGATTTTCGCCTGATCATTGTCTTTGATCGTGATCGGGATCGTCAGCTGATCGCGCTCCCCTGTTGTCCCCTCTTTTTTGATTCCTTTGACATGGGTTGCCGAACCGACCGTCAGTTCCAGGCCCTCATCAAGCTCTGCCAACTGATCATCCTTAATGGCAAAAGAGATCGATTTATGCGTTTCCCCCGGGGCAAATTTTACCGTTGCCTCAGCAGGCTGATTCGCCCCCATTTGGTAATCGGTGGCATTGGCAGGATGCGCCCCGGCAGGTGCTAAATGATAATGAAAACTGATGGGTTTTGAAGAGCCTGAAAACCCTGATTTCCCATTGCTGAGGTCAAAATTCACCACCACACGGTCGTTTTGCCCCTCGACAGGTTCAAAGGTATTTGATGAAACCACCAGCGAAGGCTCAGGGTCGTCATCATCTATGATAATCGGAAAGATCACCGTCCCATTGGCAATGCCAGTAACGGCATTTTTGATATTGTATATTTTCAGAAAAGCCTGCTCCTGATCTTCGTTCTGGTCATCATCGATCAGTTTAAGACTGATCGGGAATTCATGATCTTGTGGCCTTATCAGTCCCGTAGCGGTAGTGTTAAGGACAATGTCCTGGTCTTTAGTGGTGGTTTGGTTCAGTAACGCATAATCAAAAGTAATGTCCTTTTGGGAGTCCTGAAGTCGCTTTAACACAAGCTTCACCATACCATCTTTTTCATTGACATGAACAGTGTCCATATCAAGCTTCAAATTGGGCATCACCCGCACCGCCTTGGAAGGATAAGTACGGCTGCCACAGGTGGTTTTGGCCACAACAACATACTCTCCGGGTGTTTTCAGCGGTAACTTCGCCTTGTTTTTCCCAGAGAAATCAGACATCAACTGCCCGTCTTTATACCACTGATAATCGTAATCCTTGACCGCATCCTTAATCAACACACTCGCATTTTTGGCCTGTACCCCTTGAGTATCCACACCAGCACTCAGGTTGGTATAAGGGACGGTTCCAAAGCCAGAATAAAAACCTCCGGCACCAATACTGGAATCATGAATGGTCAGGGCCACATTCACAGGGCTGTCTTTGTCATCAGCCCAGACGTGGATGCCCGATGCCTTATCAATACCACGAAGTTTAAAAACATACCAGGGCTTCTTCACCACCTTTCCACTGGGCAGCGTTTCCTCCTGTGCTCCCTCTTTCACTTGTGTTGCATTGCTCAGGCGGTGAACTTCCCCACCGTCAATCTGATAGGAAATTTTATCCGTCAGTGCAATAACCCTCAATTCCGGTCGGCCAAGGGTGTTGGCGTAAGAAATACTGACCTCATGAGCCCCATTACAATTCAGTCTGGGTACCAAAAACATTCCCGGCGTATTTCTACCAACCCTATGGTCGTCGGATCCTGCCGTGGTCTGATATACATAAATGGGATCGTCAGAAGAAATGTACATGTATTTCTCCCCGCCGCCATTGGATTTATAATCTTTATTCTTGATGATCCAATATTGCCCAGCATCCTTTGTCTCCCTTACCTGATGTCCATTCACCGAAATGCTACTGTGGTCTTTGGTGGCCACCACCAACACTTGTTCAATTTCTGGCCATTGGCTGCCACTTGGTCCACGCGCAATAATGTAGGAGTTCCCCACCAAATTTGTCGGCACCAACTGATCCATCCCGATATCGTGGCCATAATTTTTGCCACCACCACCACACCAGGCCCCTGCATTCACCACAATCTTTCGCCCATTGGTATGCAGGTGCGTCCCAATAATAGCGTTAATATCCGGCACTTTGCGGTTCGCAAAACGATCCTTGTCTGAAGCATCTCCAAAGTGATAGCCCAGCACATAGCTGTCCCCTTTGTTCAGGACAATCGTTTTCTGATGGCTGCTGCCAAGCAAATCATATTTTCGTGTTTTGGGGTTGTAGAAGTCAAAGCCATTTTTATTTGAAATGGTCACCTGTGTAGCGTCTTCCAAAGCGAGAATGGAGATAAAATCATTCCGTCGGGAATCGTTGGTGGCACTACAGACCATATTACCGGTGTAAAAGTCCGTTCCTGCCGCAAACTCCCCTTTGGAGGTTAAAATTCCTGCTTGCGGATTACTCAAATGCGTAATATTGACAAAGAAACTTTTAAGTGGATTGAGGGATTTAAATACCAGGCCACCACCTGAAATGCGCTGCCCGAGGAGCTGCTTTTCATTCACCAAAAGCACATCCTTAATCTTGAGCTCTTTATTCACTCCTTCCGCGCCACTGCCTATGGTAAAGGAGGCTTTCTGGTCTCCAAAAATGGAGGAAATATTGACCTTGTTGTGAGAACGACTGCTGCTATTATAATCTGCCAGTTTTATCCGTGCAGGGTTCGATTCTGAAATGGTGAATGTTTTTACAGGGCGCAACACCCCATTTTCAAAGATGCTCATCGAGACTTCCATTTCTTCCTGCTGATTGGTCGAAAGAATGGCGAAATGCTCATTGATATCTGCCTGAATTTTAAGGTTTCTGTTGTGCCCTTTCAAAAAATGGTCATAGGAATGCCCATCGACAGTTTTTTCACAGAAAAAAGGAGGGATGTAATGAATGTTACTCTCCTGCGCCTTCACTTTAAAGGCTGCACCTAACAGTAAAAGAAATAGTACGAAAGTAAGCTGAAAATATTTACATCTTACCTTAAAATCATGATTAACTGGAGTCATTGGCTATTGAAACAACTGAATATCAGTATTTAATGTATAAAGAGCCCCTATTCAAACAATATGCCATCAAATCTGAGCCGTTTAATCCCTACCTTTTTAAATGACAATTATTAATTATTAATTGCACTATACAAGTAAAGAGATGAAATAGACGGTAAAAAAGATTTTTTTCGATATAAATCTAATCTCCATTTCCAACACAAATTCATGTCATTGCTTTCGATATTCAGTATTAGGCAAAAAAAATCCCCTGCCTGAGGCAGAGGATTCATTTGTTCTTTTTGTTCGTCTGTTGATTAGCTTAGCGCAACTTCAGGCAATTCCACATCGATGCTTTCCTGCTCCTGATGCTTCATTTTTTTCAGCATTCGAACGGTCAGCCCAAGAATAACAGTCCCTTTTACAAAGGATGAAATACTGACACTCCACCAAACGCCATAAACGCCCATGTCCATCTGATGTGCTAAAAACAACGCCAACGGAATCCGAAGACCTGTAAATACGATCCCGACTACGGAAGGAATTTGACTTTTCCCCAAGCCATAAAACAAGCCTGAACCCGTAATCTCATAGATCATAAATAACTGTGATACCCCAAGGATGAACAGGTATTTACCGCCAAGCAACTGAGCGGCCGCTTCACCAATGAATATTTTATAAATGTTACTTCCGCCAAACATAAACAGCACCGAGATGAAAATGCCGAACGCACTCATCACCAAGAGCGAATATTTCACCCCTTTGCGAATACGGTCGTGTTTCTGTGCGCCAAAATTCTGCCCAACAAAAGAAGATAAGGCCGTGGAAATCCCAAGGGCGGTCATCCAGGAAAGGGCTTCAATTTGAATACCGATACTCTGAACGGCAACGGCGTCGGCACCATATACCGCGACAATGCGCGCCAAAACCATCGAAAAAACCGAGAACAGGGCATTCTGAACTGCTGCAGGCCCTCCGACTTTAAAGATGCGCTTGGCAATCTGAAAGTCAAATTTCCAGAAAGCATGATGCTGAATCTCGTGCTTCAGATAATAAAAGATGAAACCGGCAAATACCAATACCTGTGTTAAAACGGTGGCAATTGCCGCACCTTTAGCACCCATTGCAGGTACAAATCCATAGCCGAATATCATCAAAGGATCAAGGATAATATTCAGTACCAATCCTATACTGATCAGCACAAATGGCACGCGGCTATTGCCCTTGCCATTCAATACACCAGAAAGTGTGGGGTTGCCAAAAGCAAAGACGAAGCCCAGCGCACACCATCGCAAATAGGTGGTTCCGATCTGGGCAACTTCAGGCTTGTCGAAATTAAACAGCGCCAGTAATTTCGGTGCAAATATATAAACGATGACAGATGCCACCACTGAAAGTATCACCCCTAAGGACCATGCCGTAAAAGCGGACCGATTGGAGGTTTCATAATCTTTGGCGCCTTCGGCCTGAGAAACGGTCACCTCCGCACCGATTTTGGTGGTCATCAACAAGGAGTTGAAAAACCAGATAAAAAACAATGAAACGCCCACTGCGGCTACGGTTTCACTGTTTACATGACCCAACCAGGCCATATCCGCCATGTTGTAAGCCATCTGCACAAAGGATGCCCCCATAATAGGAAGCCCCAATTTCACAATACTTTGCAGTATTTTCCCTTCGGTAAGTTTTGCCATTTATTCCGTTTGAATATTTTTCAGGAGACGATTTCTCCTCCTATTTTTTAAAATGGCTGCAAATATGATACTTGAATGCTTAGGGAACAAAAAAAAGACCGCATTTTAGGTGCAGTCTTTTTTTCTTGATTTGAAAAATCAAACACGATCGTCAAATAATAACAAATGATTTTATATTAATCAGTAGAGATGGCCATTCCCCCCACTTTCATCACTCGGATTTGAGCTACGGAACAAGCAACACTTTCCCCTCAGACTTCCCACTTTCCAGAAATTCATGCGCCTGTTCGCCTTCCTCCAGTTCAAAAACTTCAGGGGGCGCCACAACAAGTTTAGCATCAAAAATCCACTGAAATAATCGGTGTGCCCTGAAGGCTCGATCCTGGGAAGTTTTCAGGTAGCTCCACAAATCACCTCCGACCAGCTTTTTACTGCCATCCATTAAAACTCGGGGATCAACCTGGGCAGGATCTCCACCGCTCATGCCATAAAACACAATTGTCCCCTTCTCTTTGGTTACCGCAATACTGTCGTTGAGCGTTGCACCAATACTATCGTAAACCACATCTACGCCTTCCCCTTCCGTAATATGGAGCACATCTTGCGCCCACTTGTCGGTCAGTAGTAAGGCATGGTCTGCGCCAAGTTCCTTAATTTTTTCGAGCTTCATTGCTGAGCGGCTCAAACCAATAACGGTTGCGCCTCTCATTTTACACATCTGTAGAAGAAGCTGACCAACACCACCCGCGGCGGCATGAATCACCACCACCTCTTTGGGTTGTATCAAATGGCTGTCGTGGCAAAGGTAATGGGCCGTCATGCCCTGCAACAGCAAGGAAGCAGCCAACTGATATGGCACATGGTCTTCAAGAATGATCACATGGTCTTCGTGTGCCATCACAAATTCAGCATTGGCAAAAGGTACATCCGCAAAAGCCACCTTATCGCCCACATTCAGTTGGGAGGATTTACTTTCCACCACCTGCCCTGCGCCTTCATAACCCGCAATATAAGGGGGTTCACCTTTCAGGTGATAATGCCCCTTGCGTCGGTAGATATCCGCAAAGTTAAGCCCAATCGCTTTCATTTGGATCAAGACCTCTCCTTTGGCAATTTTAGGCTTGGGGACCTCTATATATTCCAAGACCTCCGCGTCACCAAAAGAAGAAAAGGTCAATGCATTCATGTTCATATTATGGTGTTAGGTTGAAGTTGGATCACGAATAACGATCTATAATTATCGCAATAATTTAGTCAAAATTAATAAAACCTACTATTTGTAAGTATAATAATTTTCATCCATCATCTTTACTTCCTGGCCTAATAATTTAGCTGTAATATTGGATTTTGAATCCTGAATCAAATAACCGATCCCATTTTTACCTTGGCCATAATCAACGATCATCAATAGTTTTTTTACTTTGATGATACTAATTTTCAGGTCCTTCAAATTATTGAACGTCGCCTTTTCCAGTTGCTTACTTGCCTTACTCAAATAGGCTTTTCCTTGACAATCGCCCAAAAAAGCGTATTTTTTAGGTAAGGAGGAACGGTCATAACGAAACCCGAGCACTAAAAAATCTTCATTATCCTCCAGGATTTTATAGGAATCATCATCTACTTTCCCGTTGATTTCCGCTTGTTTTGTATTATGTTCTTTATTAAACTTTTTTATCTCTTTTTTTGTCGGCTCCCTACCATCAATAGACATTAACTGCCATTTGCTCCCTACAGGTTTGGTATGATCAAAAGAAGAAATGGTGACTGTTTTTTTATCACCCGCAGTATTAATATTTTTCAATTCAAAAGAATGTTTAGCATCCGCATCTTTTAAATTCTCCGTGAGGCTTTCACTATTAAAATGATACTGTTCAAGCTTCGCTTTGATGTCTGCGTTTTGCGCAAAAACAGTCGTACTGAGCAGCAGAAGAAAGCTCAACATCAGGCTCCATACTATTTTCATAATTCCGTCATTAGGTTATCAATATGCTGATCAACCGATCAGCTTCCTCCTATTAAACGCCATGTAATGAAAAAGGATAAAGATTTCATAAAAAGAAAAATTCGGCTCAAAATGTTACCTTTTATTAATTTTTTACCTACATTGGTCACATAATTAAGTGCTAATATGAAGGCTAAAGATAAAATTCTGATTGCTGCCCAGGCTATATTTTATCGTCAGGGCATGCAAAAACCAAGCATCAAAAGTATTTATGAAGATGCAGGGGTCAGTAAAATGACCTTCTACCGCCTCTTTAAAGACAAGGAAGATCTTGCCCGTGCGGTGATGGAAGATATTCTCGAAAGCAGCTTTGCGGAATACCTTCAAGTCATGACGGAAGACATCCCCTTCGGAGAGAAGTTAGAACAAATTCTTCTTCTTAAAATGCAAAAAACCGAAGGGCTGAGCAGCCTCTTTTATGAGGAGGTCATGAAGAATGCGCAAATAGCCCCAATAATTCAGCAGCACAGCCAAAAACAATATCAGCAATTTATTGAAGACCTGGAAAAGGGTAAGCAGGAAGGGGCCATTAAAGAGGATTTCAATCCCCATCAGATCATTTACCTGATACAGTATATATCGAAACTTGCTGACGACCCCGCCTACCAACAACTTTTTACCGACATCCAACAGATGACCAAAGCGACTACCGAGTTTTTATTTTTCGGAATTGCTGGTGGTCAAAAATAATCCATCATCATGAAAATCACCTATACCGTCTTTATCCTGTTGCTATTCAGCTTGAGCGCCCAGGCCCAAGAGCTGAATTTCAATGGTATGGCCATGGGTTTCACCAATTATACGCCCAAAGAAGATCATCAGCTTTGGAGTGGCGCACGCTACTTGCCTGAGCTGGAATATCGGCATATGCTGGATAGTGCTTCGGCTTTCACGATCAATGTTTCTGCCAATATTTACGGCTCCATGAAATACGTGGGAGAGCGCCCCTATTACGAAGGACAAGTCAGCCCCTACCGATTCTGGGCGCGCTATTCCCATGATAATCTTGAAATCCGACTGGGTTTGCAAAAGATTGATTTTGGTTCTTCGAGTATGTTGCGGCCAATGCAATGGTTCAATGGCATCGACCCCCGTGATCCCCTCGGATTAACGGATGGGGTGTATGCACTTTTGGGAAGATATTATTTTCAGAACAACGCCAATATCTGGCTTTGGGGCCTTTATGGCAATGAAAACCGCCGTGGCACCGACCTGTTTAAAACCGACCGAAAAGCCCCAGAATATGGTGGCCGATTTCAGTACCCGACCGCCAAAGGGGAACTGGCGGTCAGCTTTCATCATAAAAGTCTCTACGACGATGAACTTCAGGAAAACAACCTCATTCAGGGGCCTGAGAATAAAATTGGCCTCGATGGAAAATGGGACCTCGGCATCGGTTTGTGGTTCGAGGCCACCTACACCCAAAGCGATTTTGTGCAGGAGGAACTGGCACCCTTCAAAAATCAGGGGCTCCTCGATGTCGGCCTTGATTACACCCTCGGCATTGGCAATGGCCTCTATGTTGGCGGCGAGCATTTGCTTTCTGCCTATGCGCAAGACCCAACCTTTGGCGGCCCTCGGGAAATCATGAATACCACCGCCCTGCAAACCAACTACCCCCTGACATTCGACGACAATATTTCCTTTATGGTCTATCACCTTTGGGAAAGTCAGCAAACGGCCTATTTCATGAACTTTCAACATAACTTCCGTAGGCTATCGGCCTACATGATGGTTTACTATAATCCTGACGTCCGCAGCAATATTCCCACCAACGACTTCAATCAGATGTCGGCAGGATGGGGTGCTCGACTGATGCTTGTTTATAATCACTAAATTCAACTTTTATGGAGAAGAACAAATTTTTAATCTCAGTACAGGGCGTCGGAAAAGTATTCCCCGTAGGCGACACTTCCTTCGAGGCACTGAAAAATATCCATCTTGAAATTGAAAAAGGCGAATTCGCTGGACTCATTGGCCCAAGCGGTTCAGGGAAAACCACCCTGCTCAACCTTATTGGCGCCCTTGATTTACCCACCAGTGGGGAGGTGTACCTGGAAGACGAAAAGCTTTCGGAAAAAAATGATCAGCAAACCGCCGACCTGCGCAATCAACTGATCGGCTTCATCTTTCAGAGCTACAACCTGTTGCCCATCTATACCATTTATGAAAATGTAGAATTTCCGCTCTTGCTTCAGAAGATCTCTTCCAAAACACGAAAACGGATGGTCATGGAAGCCCTTGAATGGGTGGGGCTGGCCGATAAAGCACAAAAAAAACCTGCCCAGATTTCTGGGGGGGAAGCGCAGCGGGTAGCCATAGCCCGGTCGATTGTCAAGAAACCCGCCATTGTGCTTGCCGATGAGCCTACGGCCAACCTGGATTCCGCCAATGCCTACAACATCATGGAAATTTTGCGCAAGCTCAATCGGGAGCTGGGCATCACATTCCTGTTTTCCTCCCACGACAGCAAGGTGATTCAATACCTTGAGCGGGTGATACAGCTTGAAGATGGAACGATCATCAAAGACGAAATCAAAGAAGCCGATGCAAAACCTGTTTGATCAATTTTCGCTCAACATCAAGCTCGCCTATCGCAATATCATAGGCGCAGGCTTACGTACCTGGCTGAATGTCGGGATCCTCTCCTTCGCCTTTGTGGTCATTTTATTGCTCAACGGTATTATGGATGGCTGGCAACAGCAGGCCGTCGGGGAAAATATCGCCTGGGCATTTGGGCACGGGCAGGTGGTTCACCCGAAATACGACCCGCAGGACCCCTTCAGCCTTCAGCAGGGGCATGGCCCACTTACGCCCAACCCCAACCTTACGCCGATACTATTACAGCAGGGGAATATTTACCCCAAGCAGCGGATGCTTCCAGTGGTTATCAAGGGTATTGATGTGCAACAGCAAACCTTGAGCATTCCTACTGAGGTGCTGGCAAAAAGCGATGCCAACATCCCCGCACTCATCGGGCGGTATATGGCCAACACCAACAACCTTAAAGTTGGCGACCGCATGCTGATGCGCTGGAAAGATAAAAATGGGGCTTTCGATGCCCAGTACATTACCATTGCAGGAATATTTGATACCGACGTACCCACAGTGGATATCGGCCAAATTTGGGTGCCGATCCGTAAACTGTGGACGCTTACGGGGCTGCAAAACCACGCGACCTACCAGGTGGCCAATGCGCAGTATCAGCCCGAAACCGACCAAAAATGGCATTATAAATCTCAGGACGAACTGCTGGCAGACACTTACCAGATGATTGAGCAGGAAAAAAGCACCTCCGCTTTCAGCTATATCATTTTACTGGCCATTGCCCTGATTGCCATTTTCGACGCACAGGTATTTTCCGTCTTTAAAAGACAAAAAGAAATCGGTACGTATATCGCCCTTGGCTTTACCCGAAAGCGGGTTACGGCCCTATTTACCCTCGAAGGGATCATGTATGCCGTTTTGGCCTGTATCGTGGGAAGCCTGTACAGCTACCCTATTTTTCAGTATTTCGCCAAGGAAGGGATTGCCTTCGGGAAAGAAGAAATGACCTACGAGATGGGCATTACCATGGGCGAAAAGGTCTATCCGTATGTTTCGGCAAGCCTGCTATTGACCACCTTCCTTGTGGTGGTGGGGCTGGCCTGCATTGTAAGCTATTTGCCCGTAAGGAAAATCGCTACCATGAACCCTGTTGATGCACTTAAAGGAAAAAAATCATGATCAAGTTTTTATTCAAAGGACTCATAAGAGATAAAAGCAGGAGCTTACTTCCTGTGATTGTCGTGGCACTGGGCGTCATCCTTTCGGTGGTTTTCAGTGGCTATATTGTTGGGGCTATGGGCGGGATGATCAGCCAGAGTGCCCGATTTTCCACAGGCCACGTGAAAGTGGTCACCAAAGCCTATCAGCAGGAAATCAGTCAGAAACCGATTGATTTATCGATTTTAGACCTGCAGGAAACCCTCGACAAGTTACATCAGCAATTTCCTGATATGGACTTTGTTCCGAGGATTAATTTTGGGGGGATGCTTGATGTTCCCGATGCCCAGGGGCAGACCCGTGCGCAAGGAACAGGCAATGCGATGGCCCTCGATCTCCGCAAGGGAAGTCATGATGCCGAACGGCTGAACATTGCCTCCTCTATCGTGGAAGGGCACTACCCCACCAAGCCTTTTGAGATTCTGATGGGCGATGGTCTGATGGCGCGCCTTCAGCTGAAAATTGGAGATCAGGTAACCTTTTTTGGTGCAACAATGGACGGGGCGATGAGCTTTCAGAACCTGACCGTGGCAGGCACCATCTCTTTTGGTACCGTGTCGCTGGATAATCAGACTTTCATTATCGACCTGAAGGATGCACAGCAAATCCTTGACATGCGGGATGCTTCCCCAGAGATTTTCGGCTACCTGCCAAACGATATTTATAACCGTGAAATGACCGAACAGGTCAGGGATCAGTTCAATGCGCAGGTGGACCCTGCCGATGAGTATGCGCCGATCATGATGACCCTCGGAGAGCAAAACAACCTCCAGAAGCTCATCAGCATGGCGGAAGAATACGGCAGTGGCATCAATATTCTCTTCATCATTGCCATGTCGATTGTCCTCTGGAACACGGGCCTTCTCGGAGGGCTTCGCCGCTACCAGGAATTTGGCATCCGTATCGCCCTTGGGGAAAGCAAAAAGAGCATCTACAAGAGTTTGCTCAGTGAATCGTTTATGGTGGGCTTTGTGGGCTCATTGCTGGGCACCGTGCTCGGCCTTGCGGTGGTTTATTATTTGCAGGAAGTGGGGATCGATACCACCGCTTACACCACCAATGCCTCAAGCACCAACCTGATGATCTCCAATGTTATTCGGGCAGAAATTACCCCAAGCTTGTTTTATGTCGGGTTTATTCCTGGCGTATGCGCTACATTCCTCGGCGCGGTATTGTCGGGGCGTGGCATCTTCAAAAGACAGACCTCTCAATTATTCAATGAATTAGGCGTTTAACCGATCATCAATCATGAAATACATACTTTTTATCGCCTGTTTTTGGGCTACAAGCGTGCTCGCGCAGGCACCCTCTGCGGTGGAGATCATCAAAAAAGTGGACAGCAACATGTTCACCTCCACCAAAATTTCAGAATCAAGCATGGTCATTTATGGCAAACGCCGCGACCGAACCATCACCTCGCTGAGCTACAGTCGGGGCGAGGATGAATCCTACTCGGAGTACCTTTCGCCTGCAAGGGAAAAAGGGACGAAGATGCTCAAGCTGAAAGACCGCCTGTGGATTTACTCGCCCTCCACCGACCGCATTATTCAGATTTCTGGCCACATGCTCAGGCAGTCGTTGATGGGCTCGGATGTATCCTATGAAGACATGATGCAGGAACGGAAGCTCGCCGAAGCTTACGAAAGCAAAATTATTAAAGAGGAAGAAATTGATGGCCGAAAATCATGGCTGATTGAATTGCTGGCAAAGTACGACGACCTCACCTACCAGAAAATGCACCTGTGGGTAGATCAGGCCTATTTTGTACCCCTGAAAGAGGACCTTTATGCCAAAAGTGGACAATTGCTCAAAACCATCGCTTTTTCGGATATTCAGCAGGTGGGCAATAAATATTTCCCCATGAAAATGAACTATAAGGACGCCCTGAAGGAAGGCAAAGGCACCGATTTTATCACCAATAAATTACAGTGCGATGTCCCCATTCCCGAGCATGTATTTAATAAAGGTAACCTGAAAAAGTAAGCGCGAACTTTAAAAAAATTGACGGCGAAATCCGGCTAATTTTTCAAACACCCCCTAAGGGGCTGTCGCACAACTCCATTTTACATTTCGATGGCCGAATAATCTTTTACCACTCTTATTTGTTCCACGGGTTTTCACCCGAGGCTATTGGAGAAGCCCCCTTCAGGGCTTATTGTGCCGAAGGTACACTTTCATTAGCCTCGGGCTGTGGCACAACTATGTTCACAATTTATGACACCAAATAAATTTGCTCTCGCCTATTTTTACCATAGAATGAATTCCATGGCTATACCAAAAAGTCCCTTCAGGGCTGATGTGCCGAAGGTACATTTTCATTAGCCTCGGGTGAAAACCCGTGGAGAATAATCCGGAAAATAATCCACAAAAAACAGCCCTCAGAAAGGGCGTAATATTAATTTCCATATAAACAAAATCTGTGTCATCTGTGGACAATACCAAACCGCGCAATAATTAGAGCCTGCACTACAAACCGTCAATATCACAAGCACAGCACACCACCCCGTAGAGACGTTATTTTTAACGTCTAACAACCCACTGATGATATTCAGAAGGTGGTCACGAGCGGGACGCTCGCGCCAGGTAAATATAAATTTCCATATAAGCAAAATCTGTGGAAATCTGTGTCATCTGTGGACAAAAAACAAAACACCAACCCACTGATGATTTTCAGATAGTGGTCACGAGCGGGACGCTCGCGCCAGGTAAATATAAATTTCCATATAAACAAAATCTGTGGGAATCTGTGGCATCTGTGGACAATACAAAACCGCGAAGTAATTAGGGATTGCAGTACAAACCGTCAATAACCCACCCTATTTTTGGAAGCCCTTTTCATCAAAAAGAATATTCAACCCTCCTCAAGCATCAGCAGGGGCGATCTGTAAAATAGATGGAATTTTACCGCGATAAACTTCTTTATTTATATTTATCCTCACTATCTTCATGCAGAATACAATTTATATCATATTGAAAAGCATGATAATAGTGTCGGGGAAAGGTGGTTTGATTTGATATGTGATGTAAGTATGACTTTTAAAACTTAAACTTTTATTGATGAAAATCATCTCAATCAACCGACTGTTTGCCTTCCTCATGGCATCACTTTTAATGGTGGCCTGCTCAAGCGAAACCACTGAGCCAGATCCAATTCCTGAGCCACCAATTGAAGAGCCCGTAGAAAAAATCACCCCAAGCCTGCACTTGGAAGTGACCGAAGATTACGCCCGTTCTACCTATCCTGCTGATAATGACCAAGCCGATTTGTTCACCGAAAGCGATGTGGTACAATTCGAATTGCACTTCGAGATGGAAGAGGGTAAAGAATATGCAGAAATGGACGATCCTCAATTGTTTGTGACCATGGGCGAAGAAGAAAAAGAAATTGCCTTGACCAAAGAAGGCGACCACTATATTTCTGCGGAGATCACCGACTTGTTCAAAGACCAAATGTTAGAAGTATTTGCCTTGCGTGCCGTAGCGGAAAGCACCGATGCCAACGCCACCGAGCAGGAAACCACCACCGAAGCCCAAATTGAGATCGGTAAATTCGGCACCATGACCCTCGGTACCTTTGGGGAATATACCGATGACCATATCTACAAAACCGTGAAGATCGGTGATCAAATCTGGATGGCGGAGAATTTGAAGATGGAGACGGCGACACATCAAGGAAAAGTGTATAAGGATGAAGACAACAATCTTAGTGAAATAATCAATTATGTAGAAGAATATGGGCATGCTTATCATTATGACAATGACGTTGTGCCTATGATGACGGCGCTTGAGAAAACGGATTGGCAAATACCAACTGCTGATCAAGCACGAGAAATGTTGGTAGCTTTAGGTGGGGTAGCAGAAGAAGATGGTTATTGGGCAAGTAATTATCCGAATATAGCCAATGATGTATTAACTGATGATGAGCAATATTGGTCATTTGAAGGTGTTTTTGAAGGAAATAACTCTTCCGGACTTGGGTTAAAAGGTTCGGGAAGAACAGATCCCGATCTTTTTGTTGTTTCTTTTAAAGAAAGGTCTGTAACTCATCTTCAAGCAATTGATTCAAGCCCAAGAGCATTGAGAGCAGAAGAAAATACTATTAGGGTTTTGGGTAATGCCGGTGGTTTTGGTGGTATTAGATTAATTAGAGAATAAAATAATGAAGCGTATAATATTCTTTCACTTCAGCTGAAAATCAACAGGGGGCTCAGGCAAAACGCCAAGCCCCCTATTGTTTTGATATTTGATCTACAAAAAACTATAGCATCAAGTGCAGCGCACCATCCTGTAGAGACGTTATTTTTAACGTCTAACAACCCGCTGATGATATTCAGAAGGTGGTCACGAGCGGGACGCTCGCGCCAGTTAAATATAAATTTCCATATAAGCAAAATCTGTGGGAATCTGTGTCATCTGTGGACAATAAATAAAACACCAACCCACTGTTGATATTCAGAAGGTGGTCACGAGCGGGACGCTCGCGCCGGTTAAATATGAATTTCTATATAAATAACGAGTCGCACCCTTTCAGGGTGATAGGGTTTTTGGGGGATAATCCGAGGGGTTTTACCCCTCGCTATGATAGGTAATCCCTTCGGGATATAATAATAGATCGTTTGAGCTCACGCCTATTTTTACCATAGAATGAATTCCATGTCTATTCCAAAAAGTCCTTTCAGGACTGTTGTGCCGAAGGTACATTTTGTAACAGCTTCGGGTTTTAACCCGAAGTACATAAACGGGAAAATAATCAACAAAATACAGCCCTCCGAAAAGGCGTAATATAAATATTCATCTAAACAAAATCTGTATCATCTGTGGACAATACAAAACCGCGCAATAATTAAGGTTTGCGGTACAATCCGTAAATACCACACAAGCACAGCGCACCTCCCGTAGAGACGTTATTTTTAACGTCTAACAACCCACTGATGATTTCCAGATAGTGGTCACGAGCGAGACGCTCGCGCCAGGTAAATATAAATTTCCATATAAACAAAGAATTGCACCCTTTCAGGGTGAAAGGGTTTTGGCGGGATAATTCGAGGGGTTTTACCCCTCGCTATGATAGGTAATCCCTTCGGGATATTACAATAGATCGTTTGAGCTCTCACCTATTTTTACCATGGAATGAATTCCATGGCTATTACAAAAAGTCCCTTCAGGACTGTTGTGCCGAAGGTACATTTTGTAACAGCTTCGGGTTTTAACCCGAAGTACATAAACGGGAAAATAATCCACAAAATACAGACCTCCGAAAAGGCGTAATATTAATTTCCATATAAACAAAATATGTGGCATCTGTGGACAATAAACAGAACACCAACCCACTGATGATTTCCAGATAGTGGTCACGAGCGAGACGCTCGCGCCAGGTAAATATAAATATCCATACAAAAAAAATCTGTGGAAATCTGTGGCATCTGTGGACAATACAAAACCGCGCAAAGGCATAATTCATGATGTCTCACGTAGCAATTTGAATAAATCCAAGGGACTCTATAAAATCAGCCTTGTGCTATACGTTAAAAATAACGTCGCTACGGGGCAACGTTCAAACCTTAATGACATTGGGGCTGCCCAAATTACTGCGCAAGAAAAAAGCCCCAGCGAAATGCTGAGGCTCAAAATTACCTTTCGTATCAATTTGGATTCTTTAATTAATGTCGATCACCATTGGTGCCATGGCAGGCACGGTGAGTTTTTGCGACAGGTCTACTGTCTGGCCACTGAACAATTCTTTACCAGAGCGTGGTGTACCGCCCAACACTTCGGCAAATCTTGAAAGATCAACTTCCGTTTGTTCTGCATTTTTATTCAAAACAACCATCACCATCTTATCATTCAGCATTCTGAAGTAAACATATACGCCTTGATAAGGTGCAAAATGGATCATTTTACCATGATGAACCGCTTCCGCTGATTGTCTCCAGTTCAGGATTTTTTTCATAAAGGCCTGCGCATCTTTTTGCTGAGCCGTCAGTCCTTCGCCTGTAAAGCCATTGATTTTATCGCCAGCCCAACCGCCAGGGAAATCAGAGCGGATTTTACCGTGATCATCTACTGCCGTTTTCAGGATTTCTGTTCCATAATAAATCTGCGGGATTCCGCGGGTGGTCAAGAAGTACGTAATTCCCAGCTTGAACAGGTTGTAATCTTCGTGTACCTGCGAGAAAAATCTCGACATATCGTGGTTGTCAGGGAAGATCGTCAATTGATCAGGGTGCGGATACAGAAAATCATTGGACAGCATTTCGTAAAGTGGCAACCACATATCCGACCATTTATCTTTTTGTTTTTCATTTAGCGCTCGCACCACAGCATCCTGCATTGGGAAGTCCATCAGCGAAGGCAAATAAGACGTATAGCCATTGGCATTTACTTTATCTTTCTGCCAGTAAGAAACAATCGCAGGATTTACAGACCACTCTTCGCCCACAATGTTGAAATGTGGATATTCGTTCATCACCTCTTTAGTCCATTCCGCCATAAAATTACTGTCAGGATAAGGGTAAGTATCCATTCGGATACCACTCAAATTGGCATATTCAATCCACCAGATCGAGTTCTGAATCAAGTAGCGCGCCATCAAAGGGTTTTTCTGGTTCAGGTCGGGCATGGTGGTATCAAACCAACCACCCACCATTTCCTGGCGGTCAAATTTCGAAGCATGAGGATCCTGTGAAGTGGTTCTCATGTGGTTACAGCGGTGGAAACCTTCCTGCTGATAGTTCAGCCAGTCGTTGGTCGGCAAATCTTTCATCCACCAGTGTCCTGATCCGCAATGGTTAAACACCATATCCATCACCAGCTTCATGCCTTTTTTATGCGCTTCAGCAGACAGTGCTTTATATTGTTCATTGCTCCCGAATCGTGGGTCGATATGATAAAAATCGGTGATTGAATATCCGTGGTAAGAGGTTTGATCCTGTGCATTCTCTACAAGGGGCTGAGGCCAAATCGCCGTAAAGCCCATGTCTTTGATGTAATCCAGGTGATCCATCATCCCCTGAATATCACCACCATGGCGGCCGTTGGTGTTGGCTCTGTCGAGGCCATCTTTATAGCCCTTTACGGTATCGTTGTCAGGGTTTCCATTGGCAAAACGGTCTGGTGTAATCAAATAAATCACATCAGCATTGTTGAATCCCTGACGGTTTGCAGAATTTTCCGCACGATCCAACAGGGCATATTGATGCGACAGCACCACTTTCTTGCCTTTCTTAAACTTGATGGTAAAAGTACCCGCTTTGGTTTGCGGTGCGATGGTCAGGTCGAGGAATAAATAATTGGGACTCTTGACCTTCGTAATACGGTTCAACGATACCCCTTCATAGTTAATCTCAGGAGTAAGGCTTGAAATATCCTTTCCATGAACCATCAACTGAAGGTTTGGGTTCTTCATGCCAACCCACCAGTTCATGGGCTCGAGGTGATCGATCACCGGCTTCGCATTCGCAGAAAGCGACAGGCAACAAATTGCCAATATCGCAAAAAGTAAGTATCTTCTCATCATCAACATAGTTTATTCACAATAATAAATAGAAGATAATAGAAAATTCACACAATCGATGGGGAGCCACCAATAATTTACCGTAAACGATTGCAGAACAACCACGCTATTGGTCGAGCCAAGCCCTGAGCTTGCTGACTTTTTCCTTCGGAATGGTCAGGGGCTGAATTTTATTCCCCACAGGAATCAACACCCACTTGCCTGCAAAATAAGGTTCGAGTTTTTGAATCGCTCCAACATGCACAATGTGCTGACGATTGACCCGGAAAAAATCACCCGGATCAAGTTCCCCCTCCAGCTTGTCGAGGGTGAAATCTGTCCGATATTCCAGCCCCGAAAAAGTCTGTACATACACCACCCTTTCCTGCACCCTGAACAGGGCGGCCTCCGCAATCGGGAGCACTTCCATGCCATCTGCCACAGGAATCAACAACCGCTGCCGGTATTTTTGAGGCTGCTGATAATCGTGCATGAATTGCTGCAAACGCCCATGCTCAAGCACTTTCCCCTGTTCTTCAAAACGGGAAATCGCCTTGCGGACGTCCGCCACCTCCACAGGTTTGAGGAGGTAATCGAGGCTATTGAGTTTAAAGGCACGCACGGCATATTCATCGTATGCGGTGGTAAAAACGATGGTCAAGGGTTGTGTAATGGCTTCGAAAGCATCGAAGCTCAGGCCGTCAGTCAGTTGAATATCAGCAAAAACAAGGTCAGGCTTATGCCCTTCAGAAAAATACTCTACCGCCTCTTCCACCGACTGCAATTCCATGCTGATCTCCCATGTTGGACGAATCAGTTTAATGTATTTTTTCAGTAACCGCTGAGCGGGGATTTCATCTTCAATAATGACAATGTTCATACTAAATCAAGGGTAAAGTAACGGAAAAATGGGTTTCAGTGGCCTCCACGAGCACAGGCTCCTCCACTTTCAGTAATTTATAGGTATTGCGGATACTTTCCAGCCCAATCCCGAAAGAGGGTAATTTTTGGCTTTTCTGCACATTATTCGAAACCACCACCAGTTCGTCTGTAATCTGCACACGGATGGTCAGCGGCTTGCGCAGGGTTGCGATATTATGTTTAATACAATTCTCGAAAAGGCTGTGTAAACTCAAGGGCGGCAGCTGTTTTTTAAGCGCTGCCCCTTGCTGCTGATCCACCTCCACAATCAGGCCGTCGCCAAGGCGCACCTGATGCAGATCGAGGAAGGATTTTCCCGCCTCCCACTCTTTCGCCAGCGTAACGACGGTTTTATCTTTGGCCTGCAAAACATAACGGTAAACACTTGCCAAATTCAGGGCGAAGATTTTCGCCTGTGCGGGATCATGGTCAATTTCAGAGACCAGCACATTGAGGCTGTTGAAAAGAAAGTGCGGGTTCATTTGCCCCTGCAACACACGGTAATCCGCCTCAAGCTTTTGCTGCTTGAGTTCCTTAACATCCTGCTGACTTTTTTGCCAGTTATAGAGGAAATCCTGAGAGATCAGGAAACCCATCAGGAAGATCAGGATCAGGCTGCTGAGGCCGCCCACCAGCAGGCTTTTTTGTTTGAAGGCGAAGGGATTTTCAAAATTGTACATCAGCCCCACACAAATATTGGTAATGTAGAAAAAGATGAGTGTAAGCACAAAGATCGCCCCGAGCTCAATGACCGTCCGGCGGTGCTGAAAGGTTTCCCAGGGCATGATACTGTTACCGAAAGTATCGATTTTCAGGGAAATATATACGGTAAAATTAAAGTACAACAAATACACATAGGTGATCCAGTTGGTCAGTGCATTGGCCAGCGTGAAGGAGTCATCCACTGTTGGAAATACCAACAGGGTCACCATCACCGAGACCACAAAGCTCAAAAAAAGGGCGCTGCTTTTTTTGCGATAAATAATATACATGACTAAATATAGATAAAGCAACATCAAATGAAAATCAAAAAAAGGAAAAGGATGGCGGCCAGCGTTTGGGCACACTTGCCTGCCATCCTTTATTTTGGGGCAAAAAATGAAGGGTTTACATCTGATCATCAGATGAATCCACAGGTTGAAGCGATAAGAAGGGGCGCAACTATTGGCCGAAACGGAGCAGATCAGCTTATAGTAGACCGCTTAAATGTGAGGGCAAAATGAGGGTGCTTTATGGGTGTGGGGCACTGATTAGATCAGTCCGATTGCCCGAATATAATGGGTGTACTCCACTTTTGCTTTCAGCTTTGTTTTGATGAAATCCACCAGCGCATCTTCGTAATAAAGCTGGGCATCCACGACCTCCAGCACCGAAACCATCCCCTCTTCATATTGGTCGTTCATCAGGTCGGCATTTTCTTTGGCCTTGGCCACCGACTGCCCCGCAAGATCGGTCTCCTGAAGGCTGTTCCGCCATGCGAGGAATTGCTGTTCCTGCTGAAGGTTCATCAGTTCGGCCGTCCGCTCATAAGCCAGTTGTGCATTCTGAATTTCCAGCTTCGCCAGCTGATTTTCCCGCTTCCGCATCGAGCCCCAGTACAAGGGCATGGAAAAGGTAAAGCCTGCCCGATAATTGGGCACGGCACCAGGGGCAAAATTATAGCCTGGCGAAGAATACATGCCCAGCATGGTGGCATCGAGCTTTAGCCCGTACTTCCCATTTACAATCTTCAGCTCAAATTCTGCCAGGCTGATTTGCTTCTCAGCAATCAACATTTCGGCGCGCACGGTGGCCTCGTTGAGGTTGTCATATTCCTCCTTCACCGAAAGGGAATCTGAAATAATGGTGGTGTCATTCAGCGGGCGCCCCAGCACCCTGTTCAGCGACATTTTAGTTACATTATAATTATTTTCCGCCTGTACCACCGCCAGTTCTGCTTTATTGAGCCGCACCTGTGCCATCAGCAGATCGTTGCGCAGGCTATTGCCGGCTTCCACCCTGCTGCGGACCACCTCGGTAATTTCCCGCATTCCATCACGGTAATCCACCATCGCATGATACACCTCCCGCTGTGCGACCGTTCGCCAGTACAGCATATCTGTCGCCAGCGTAACTTCCGTTTTTGTTAAAGAGAACTGATCTTCAGCAATGGCCTTATTGACCATCGCTTTTTTCTTTTGATTTTGCTGACCATGCCCGTGGTAGATCGACTGCCGCGCGTCGGCATACGCACCATACTGATAGTTTGCCGCCCCCTGAATCACCTGCCCAGAAAGGTCCCCCATGCCCTCGGGCAGGGTGAGTTGTGCAGGGTGCTGAACATAGGTGGCATCGCCACTCGCCGTTACCTGAGGCAGCATATTGGAAATGGTGATGCGGTAGGCTTCATCGGCCATTTTCACCTCATTTTCCGCCATTTTCACCTGTTGTTCATGGGCAATGGCTTCCTTCCGATATTGTTCCAAAAGGCGATCCGACTGCCCGAAGGAGGGAAGGATCACGAATCCCATTGCGCTGAGCATTCCTGCCAGCCTGTATATTATCCTGAAATTTTTCATTTTAACCCTCAACTTTAATCTGGTAAAATATGGCATAGAAAACAGGCACCGCCAGCAAGGTCAGAAAGGTGGCAAAACCCAGCCCAAAGATGATCGATACTGACATCGAGCCGAAAACGGCATCGGGAATCAGTGGAACCATCCCGAACATCGTCGTGATGGCCGCCATCAGTACGGGGCGCATCCTGGAGATGGCCGCTTCCACAATGGCCGTCTGTCGGGACTCCCCCGCTTTGGTGAGGATATTGGCTTCATCGAGTAAGACAATCACATTCTTGATGATCATGCCAAGAAGCCCAATCCAGCCAATGAAACTCATAAAGTCGAAGGCCTTGCCCGTCAGGATTAAGCCGTAGATCATCCCGATGACCGACAGCGGCAACATGATCGTTACAATCAGGGGCTGTTTGTAATCCCCGAAAAGGGCGATCAGAATGGCGATGATGAGTAAAAATGCCAGTGGAAAAAAGGTCAGGATTGCCGAAACTGCATCTGACTGATTTTTTTTCTCCGCATCCCACATAAAGGAATAGCCTTCGGGCAACTTCATTTTCTGAATCTCGGGCCCAATTTCGTTCCACAACTGCCCAGTGGTAACCCCTTCCACGGGGTCCACCATCACCGACATGGCCCTTTTTCGGTTGTAGGTCTGAATCAGCGGATACTCAAAATCAAGGTGCAAGTCAGCAACCACCTGCTGAAGGGGCACATTTTTCACCCCAGCGAGCACCTGCATATTGGCTATTTTGTCCATATCCGTCACCTCTTCGGTATCCGTTTTCAGCACAAGCGGCTTCAGGTCAATCCCATCACGGTACACCCCCACAGGCAAGCCGTTGCTCATCATCTGAAAAGAATTTGAAACATCTGAACGGACCACCGCCGACCGCCCTGCTTTGTTGGGCGAGTACTCTGCCACCCATTTGGGCGCCATATTCCACCAGCTTGAGCGTATATGCCTTGCCTTGTTGCTTTGCTGTGCAATATGTTGGGCCTGCAAACAGAGGGAATCGAGCACGGCCATGTCTGGTCCCATGAAACGGCCCTCCACTTTGGCTTCGAGGGGTGTCATGACGGAGAAATATTCTGGTCTGACAAACAAATCAGGCCAAAGGGATGCTTTCTGATTTTCGACCCTGCCGAGCACCTTTTCGGCGCCTTCAAAATCTTCACATTCAACGATAAAATGCATCACATTCGACTGCGGACCATATGCCGTGGAGGCCAGGAAATACCGCGGGGGCGTCATGCCGATCGTCGTTGTTACTTCACGAACCTCGGGCTGATCTTCCAGCCACTCAAAGAGCTCATCTGCGCGTTCTTCAGCATAGCCAATTCTTGCCCCTTCCGGCAAAAAGACATTCACCTTGAACATGTTTTTCTGCAAATCAGGCATAAAAATGACGGTCAGGAAGCGCATACTGAAAATTGAAGTCAGGAAAAGCAAGGCGATCAACAGGGCGCTTTGATATTTCTTACTGATACAATAATTGAGCACCAGCCTGAAGCGATGATAAAACTGACCTCCATAGGGATCGGTCTGCTCCTCGGCATCGTCCTTTTTATCCTTGACGAAAGCATCCAGCACCAGCGGCGTTTGGGTCAGGGCAAAAATCCAGCTCAGCGATAGCGAAATGGCAATGACCGAAAACAAGGACGACAAATACTCGCCAGTGGAGTCAGGTGAAATTCGTATCGGCAGAAAGGTCAGCACCGCAATGATGGTTGCCCCGAGCAGTGGCCACCAGGATGCTGCCACCGCTTTCTGGATCGCCTCCGCCTTGGTCGCCCCTTTTTTCATGGCCATCAGCACGGCTTCCACCACCACAATGGAGTTATCGACAAGCATTCCCATGGCAATAATCAGTGCCGCAAGAGATACCCGCTCCATGTTCAGCCCAGTAACGAGCATAAGTATCAGGGTGCCCAATATGGAGAAAATCAGCCCTGAGCCTACCAAAATGCCATTTTTCAGCCCAATAAAAAAGAGCAAAATAATGATCACCACGCCAACTGATGCCAGTAGGTTGATCACAAAACCGTCGTTGGCTTCCTGCGAGGCTTGCCCCTGATCATAGATGTTTTTTATCTTCAGTCCTGCGGGAAGTTTCGTGGCAATGGTGGCCAGACGGTTACGCACCAGCTGCGACATGTCCACCACATTGGCGCCATCCACGGTTGAAATTGCCACGCCAATAGCGGGCATCCCCTGAATTTTCATTTTCGAGGTATAGGGAGTCTGGTAGCCCATCGTGACCGTTGCAAAATCTTTCAGGCGAATCTGGTCCCCATTGTCGGCAGTAACCAAAAAGTGCTCCAGTGTATTCAGGTCGGAAAAATCACCCGAAACCTGAATGCGCATTTGCGATGTGGGCGTATTGACATACCCACTATTGACCAACTGATTTTGCTGATTTAGGGCCTTCACCACCGAAGCCATCGAAATGCCAAGCTCGGTCATGGTACTGTACGACAGGTTGATGTCCACACTTTCCACGGGCTTGCCAAACAATTTCACCTTCGCAACATTCGGCACCTGCAGGATTTCCTTCTTAATCTCATCCGCATATTTATTGAGCTCATGGTACGTAAAACCATCCCCATAAATCCCATAGAAGACGCCAAGGACATCTGCAAAATCATCATTGACAATAGAGGGCCCCGCAGCGGTGGGCAACTGTGCCTGCGCATCCCCCACCTTACGCCTTAATTTGTCCCAGATTTGCTCCAGGTCTTTTTGCTTGACTTCACGTTTTAAATTGACGGTAATTTTCGATACACCAGGGCGATTATCAGACTTCACATAATCCAATTCCCCCATAGACTGAATCGCTTCTTCGAGCTTATCGGTTACCTGCTCCTCCACCTCTTCCGCCGATGCTCCAGGGTAGCTTGTCAGGACTATCGCCTGCTTAATGGTAAATGGGGCATCCTCAAGTTTGCCGATATTTAGGTAAGCGAAAATGCCTCCGAAAAATAC